>CAIPXZ010000186.1 GCA_903869075.1 uncultured Myxococcales bacterium
CGCGGCGCGGTCCGCCACGTCCAATTTCCGCGTCAGGGCGGGCACTTGCAGCAGCTGCGCCGTCTCCGCCAGCCCCGCCTCGTTCCAGTCCGCCAGCGCCAGCTTGACGCCGCGCGCCGCCAGCGCCTGCGCCAGCGCGCGCCCGATGCCCGAGCCCGCACCCGTCACAACCGCCACCTGTCCCGCTTGAATCTTCACGCGCCCGCCTCACAATCGCTGGTAGTTTTCGATGTCAAAGTGCTTGGTCTGCAACCGGAATTGCCAGGTGAAGCCCGGCCACAACGCCACGTTCTTGCCGGCGGCGTTGCGGTACCAACTCAAGCACCCGCCCGTCTGCCACACCGTGCCGCGCAGCTTTTCCTGCAGCCGATGGTTGAACGCCGCCTGCACCCCCGCGAGCACATCAACCGCCTGAATTTGCCGCGTTTTCATGGTTTGCAGGGCGTCAAGCGCGTACTGGATCTGCGACTCGATCATGGACACCATCGAGCTGTGTCCCAGCCCGGTGTTCGGCCCCATCAGGATGAAAAGATTGGGGAATCCAGCGACGGTCGTGCCCAAATACGCCTCCGGCCCTTCGCGCCACGCGGCGGTGATGTCCTGGCCGCCGCGACCGAACACAAGCCCCGCCGGCAGCGGATCCGTCGCCTGGAAGCCGGTGCCGAAGATAAGCGCGTCGACCGCGTGCAACTCGCCGCCGCGCGTGCGGATGCCTTCCGGCACAACTTCCTGAATTTCGTCAACAATCACCTTGACGTTGGGCCGCGCCAGCGCCGGATAGTAGTCATTGGCCATCAGCACGCGCTTGCAGCCCATCGTGTAGTGCGGCGTGACGAGCGCGCGCAGCTTGGGATCGGCGATCTGGCGTTTGATCTGCAATTTCGCAAGGTTCTGGGCGATCTTCATCGCCCCGGGCAGCAGCGTGAAGCCCGGCACCCGCACTTCCAGCTTGCCGTAGATCGCGCCGCGGACAAGCCGCTGCGCCAGCGGAAAGCGCCGGAACAGCCAGTGCTCCAGCGCCGACACCGCGCGATCCGGCTTGGCCATCACCCACGGCGGCGTGCGCTGGAACAGCCGCAGCTCTGCGACATCCTTGGCGATTTGCGGCACGAACTGGATCGCGCTGGCGCCGGTGCCGATGACCGCGACGCGCTTGCCGCGCAAATCGTAGCTGTGGTCCCAGTTCGCCGAGTGAAACGCCTTGCCGGCAAAGCTGGCGAGCCCGGGGAACTGCGGGATCGCCGGACGGCTCAGCCCGCCCATGCCCGCGACGAGCACGCGCGCGCGATGCTGGCGGCCATCGGCAAGCTCCAGCAGCCAGTGGCGATCGGCCTCCTGCCACGCCGCGCGCCGCACCGCCGCGTTCAGCTGCACGTGCGGCATCACACCGAAGTCCGCGGCGCAGCGCTCCAGATAGCGGCGGATCTCGGCGCCGGGGGAAAATGCCCGCGTCCACCCGGGGTTCGACGCGAAGGAGAACGAGTACAGGTGCGATTGCACGTCGCAGGCGATGCCCGGATAGTGGTTGTCGCGCCAGGTGCCACCGACGCCGGCCGACTGCTCGAACAGCGCAAAATCGGTGATCCCGCGCTGTTTCAGGCGGATCGCCATGCCCAGGCCGGAAAAGCCGGCGCCGATGATCGCGATGTCAGAGCTGGTCGTGGCTGCGTTCATGGCGCAAAACCTCCCGGTCCGGCGTCATGACACGCGTTCGCCGCGGTGGCAAGTTGCGCATAGCCGCCAGACGCGCTAACACCGCGTGCAGGAGCGTGCCGTGCTGAAGCTTTGCCACACCCTGAGCATCCTCGCGCTGGCGTGCCTGACGCTCGCGACGGCGCCGGCGTGGGCGGCAAACGTGGACGGCAAGGCGGGCATCGGCTTTGAAGAGACGCTGACGTCGGTCGGCCTGCGCCAGACCTTGATGGGCACCACCGACCTGCCGGACGTGCGCCCCAGCGGCCTCGCGGCGCGGTATTGGATCGGCAACGTCGGCCTGGAAGCGATCGTCGGCGCGAGCGTGAAATTCGGGCAAATGCTCGGCCATTCCGGCTTTGTGGCGCTCGGCGCGCACTATGCGGCGTTCCGCGCGCAGGACGTCAACCTGACCATTGGCGCGCGCGGCATCTTCGCCTGGGCCAACACAAACCAGGACGATCACGATCTTGGCAGCCGCTACGGCTTCGCGGTTGAAGTGCCGATTCGCGTCGAATACTTCTTCACCAGCGCTTTTGCGATCGCCGGCGCCGTCGGCCCCGTCCTGCATTTTCCCAGCCCGTGGCGCACCGACCGCACCGGCACCGCGGTCGCCGTCCGCAACCCGCTCACCACCAACGTCGGCAGCTGGGATCTCTCGCTCACCCGCGGCGAATTCTCCGGCGGCCTCGGCTTCACCTACTACTTCCTCTAGAGACAAATCATGTTGAAAATCGCGTTCTTGCCGGGCGACGGCATTGGTCCTGAAGTCATCCGCGCGGCCGTTCAAGTGCTGGACGCCGCCGCCGGCAAATTCGGCTTCAGCTACACGTCGGAGTGGTTCGATCTCGGCGCCGAGCGCTACCTGCGCACCGGCGAGACGATGCCCGACAAGGAATTCGCGCGGTTGCGCGACGAGTTCGACTGCATCCTGCTCGGCGCGTTCGGCGATCCGCGCGTGCCGACCAACATCCACGCCAAGGACATCCTGCTGGGGCTGCGCCAGCGGCTGGATTTGTACGTCAACCTGCGGCCGGTCAAGCTCGTCGACGCGCGGCTGTGCCCGCTCAAGGACGTCGGTCCGAGCCAGCTCGACATGGCGATCGTCCGCGAAAATACGGAGAGCCTGTACGTCGGCATCGGCGGCAGCTTCAAGCCCGGCACGGACGATGAAGTGGCGCAGAACGTCATGATCGCCACGCGCAAAGGCTGTGACCGGCTGCTGAAATACGCCTTCGAGCTGGCGCGGGCGCGGCGCGGCAAGCTCGTGCTGTGCGACAAGGCGAACGCGATCGAGAGCGCGCACGGGCTGTGGCGCAAGGCGTTGAAGGACATGGCGCCGCACTATCCGGACGTCAAGGCGACGACGCTGTACGCCGACGTCGCGGCGATGCGGATGGTCACGCACCCGCACGAATTCGACGTCGTGGTGGGCGACAACATGATCGGCGACATCCTCAGCGACCTGGCCGCGGCGCTGGTCGGCGGGCTGGGGCTGGCGCCGTCGGCGTCGACGCACCCGGGGCGGACGGCGCTGTATGAGCCGGTGCATGGCTCGGCGCCGGACATCGTGGGCACGGGCAAGGCGAACCCGCTGGCGGCGATCCTGTCGCTGGGGATGCTGCTGCGCGATTTTGACTATCCGGCGGCGGCGGACGCGATTGAGGAAGCCTGCGCGCGGGCGGTCATCGCCAAGGCGGTGACGCCGGACCTCGGCGGGACGCTGACGACCGACGGCGTGGCAGCGTGGATTGTCGCTGGGCTGTAGCCGCATCGTGCGACCTTAAAGAATCGTTGCCTCCGCTCGCATCCGCGGCATCCGCGCTATACTCAGGCCGCGCGCTGGCCACGGGGGCCGCGTTGCTGACCGGGAAGTGTGGATGGCGCGCAAGAACCTCACGTGGTCGACTACCGCGCTGCTGGCGCTGGCGCAGCTATGGGCGATGCCGGTGCTGGCGCGGACGCCGGTCAAGCTGCCGCATGTGACGCTGCCGGAAGTCGAGACGCCGACCGATGTGCCGCCGCCGCTGCGGGCGCTGCGCCTGGCGGACGTTGAGCGTCTGGCGCGTGAGAACCAGCCGGCGATTCGCGCCAGCCGGGCGGCGACGTTGGCGGCACGCGCCAGGGCGGACCAGACGCACACCGGCTACTTGCCGCAGGTCAGCGGCCTTGTGCAGTACCAGCGCTCGACCGGCAATTTTGCGCCACGGCCAGGAACGGTGGTGCCGACGACGTCGACCGTGTCGTTCGCGCCGTCCTACGACTTGTTCAACGTCAGCGTGCAAGCCTCGCAGCTTGTTTATGATTTTGGCCAGACCGCCGATCGCTATGCCGCAGCCGAAG
>CAIPXZ010000187.1 GCA_903869075.1 uncultured Myxococcales bacterium
GCCCGACGTACAGCATCGATCCGGGCGACCAGTTTGGCGGCACGGTGCTTGTCGAGGGGATGCCGCTGATTGGCCCGACGCTGTCGACCTGGATGAACCAGCACGACCCGGCGAAATCGGCGCAGTGGCCGGCGCTTGTGACGCTGACGGCGTCGCTGAAATACGCGCACGTGAACCAGTCGACGTGGAAATCCGACTCGGCGATGTGGGATTGGGACCACAACAAGCTGTGGCTGCCGGGCGACAAGAACACCGTGCGCTTCGGCGCCGATATCAGCTTGATGCGCCTCGGCCTGCCGCTGCAGCTCTACGGCGCGTACCTGACGCAGGAGCTCATCCCGGGCCGCAACACGCGGGCGACCGATGTGTGGATGGCTGGCGGGCGGCTGATCATGAAGTTCTGGTAACTCCGCGATCCATCACAGCATTTCGATGTAATTCAGCGCCGCCTGCGCCACCGCGCCCAGCGTCTTGCCCGGCGCCGCCGCCACGCCAAGCGTCTCGGGAATCGGCGTCGGGTCGGCAAGCAGCGGCCGCAGCACTTTCTCGGCCAAATCCCGGCGGTTGGCGTGGACCTGGGCGAAGGCCCGCAGCGCCGCGGCGCGCTTGAGCGGTGACTTGTCCTTCAGCCACTTGCCCAGCCGCTTTTCCGCCAGCCCGGGCTGCAGGATCGCCAGCGTCGCGAACGCCTCCGCCGCTACCGCGTCGTTTTTGTCCTTCAGCAGCGACTCTACCGCCGCCGAGGCCGCTTCGTCGTCCAGGCGGCCAACAAGCCGCAGCGCGATCACCCGCGCCCGCGGCGTGCCCACGCCTTGCGCGACCAAATCGGCGATGCGGTCGATCAGCCGCAGGTTCTCACGCTGCCGCGTTACCTCAAAAACCTGTTTGAGCGTGGCGAGTTGCACGCCCTCGTCGGGATGCCGAAAGCCGTCCAAGCCGTACTGCGCCGCCGTATCGCAGCCGCTGGCAAAGTGCGCTTCCATCGCGGCGATGGCCATCTGCGGGTCCGTCGCGCCGAGGTACGCCGTCGCGAACGCCACGAGCCGCGGCTGCCGCGCCACGACGAGCCGCGTCGCTTTGAGCGTCATGAGCTGCACGCGCGCATCGGTGTCCTGAAACGTGATGCGCAGCAGTCCGGGACCGTCGATTGTCTGCGCCAGCTGCTCGAAGCGCGCCTGCGCCGCCCCGGTGGCCTTGTAGTCGTCCGGGTTCTGGATCGCCTCGCGGATCGCGTTCAGCGCTGTGCGCGATTGCGCCGATGGCCGGCGGAACACAACGTCCGCGGCGTTGGTGCCCTTGCCGGCGCGCTGCGCGTGGCGGCCAAAATCACACCACGGCTTGCGCACGAGCTGGCGGTCGGTCGCTACGGGCGCCAACGCAGGCGCGCGCATGCCGGCGGTGGGCGGCGGCACCCACGACAAGTCGGCGTTTTGCAAAGCCACTGGATTGTCGGTCAGGGCCAGCCAAACAAGCCCGATGAGCCACGCCGCCATCCTCTCTCCTGGGCCGCGCGCACGCTGCCGCAGCGGAAAGTAGCATTCCCCCGGTCGCGCCGCTATCCTTCGGCGTGGAGGGCCCCCGTTTCGTGCCAGATGACCGCGACATCATCCCGCCGCCGCCGTCGCCCTCGCCGTGGCAGGCGCGGTTCTTCCAGTTCGCGCTGATCGGCTGCGGCCTCGCGCTTGGCATGTGGCTGTTCGTGCGGCTGTCGGTGGTGACGACCCCGATTTTGTTCGGTTTTTTCGTCGCGTACGCGCTCAATCCGGTGGTCGTGCGGCTGCGTCGCTGGCGGGTGCCGCCGTTCCTGGCGCTGACGGTGCCGGTGCTGCTGTTCGTCTCGCTCGCCGTTGTGTTTTTCGCCGTGGTTGTGCCGCAAATGGCGCAAAAGCTGCAGTACGCCAGCTCGCACCTGCCGCAGATCGTCTTCAACCAGGTCCTGAAGGTGGATCCGTGGTTCGAGGCGCACTTTGCCAAAAAGCTCAGCGATTTCGTGCCGTACCAGAACCTGAGCCAGGTGCTGCAGTCGCTGGCGAAGGAAATCGTCGGCCCGGAGGACTCGACCGTCGGCTGGATCCTGTCGAGCGCCCGCGACCTGATGCTGGCGATCGGCAACGTCTTGCTCGTCATCGTCGTGGCGTTTTTCCTGCTGGAGGACTACGAAAAGATCGTCCGCGCCGCCGCTTTGCTCGTGCCACGCCGCCACAGCGCCCGCGTGACGCACGTGATCGCGCGCATCGACGGCGCGCTCGCCGGCTTTCTGCGCGGCGAGCTGCTGCTGATGACCTCGGCGATCGTCGCCTTCACCGTCGGGCTGCTGCTGCTGGATGTGCCGTTCGCGCTTGTCATGGGACCGATCGCCGGCGTGATCTACCTGATTCCGTACCTCGGCGTGCTGACCGGCGCGACGCTGTGCCTGCTGATGTCGCTGCTGACGGACCACTCGGCCTGGCAAATCGGCGGCGTTGCCTTGCTGTTCGCGGGGTTCTACGGCATCGACCTGCTGTACATCACGCCGCGGGTGATCGGCAA
>CAIPXZ010000188.1 GCA_903869075.1 uncultured Myxococcales bacterium
CCGGCTGCATTTCCACAGCGTGCACGAACGTACCGACCGGGATGTTCTCCAGCGGCAGCGTGTTGCCCGACTTGATGTCGGCGTTCTTGGACGAGATGATCACGTCGCCGACCTTGATGTCCAGCGGCGCGATGATGTAGCGCTTCTCGCCGTCCGCGTAGTGCAGCAGCGCGATGCGGGCCGACCGGTTCGGATCGTGCTCGATGGTCGCGACCGTCGCCGGCACCGCCACTTTGTCGCGCTTGAAGTCGATGATGCGGTAGTGCTTCTTGTGACCACCGCCGACGTGACGCGACGTGATGCGACCGATGTTGTTGCGGCCCGCAGTCGTCTTCTGCGTCGCGAGAAGCGGCTTGTACGGCTCGCTCGTCGTGACGTCGGAAAAACTGTCGAGCGCCAACTGGCGGGTGCCTGCGCTATAAGGACGATACTTCTTGATGCCCATTTCGAACTCCGAAACGCTGAGGCTAAAAGCCGGCGCTATCAAACGCCTTGAAAGAACTCGATTTGCTGGCCGTCAGCGACATGCACGAACGCCTTCTTGACGTCAGCGCGGTGGCCAGAGAACTTGCCAACGCGGCGCAGCTTGCCCGGCTTCTGCTGGGTGCGCACCGAATCCACCTTCACGCCGAACAGCTGTTCGACGGCGGCTTTGATCATCGGCTTGTTGGCGTCGCGGTGCACTTCGAAGACGACGACGTTGAGCGATTCACGCGCAATGTTGTTCTTCTCGGTAATCAGCGGACGAATCAGGACTTGGGTCAAATGCAGGCCCATGGGGCACCTCGAGGCAAAGATAGTAGCCGCGTCAGCGACGTGTAGAAACTAGGCCAACCGGGTCTCGAGCGCCTTGGCGGCGTCGACGGTCAGGATCAGCTTGTCGTACTTCAGCACGTCAAACACGTTCACGCCTTCGGCGCGGATGTACTTGGACGTCTTGAGGTTGCGGATCGACAGGTGCAGGTTGGACTGCTCATCGGCCGTCACAACCAGCGCCTTCGCCGTACCCAGGCGACCGAGGATGGCCAGGGCCTCCTTGGTCTTGGGCGCCGCGAACACGAACTGGTCGATGACAACCAGGTCACCGGTCGACGCGCGGGTCGTCAGCGCCGAGCGCAGGGCCGCAGCGCGCACTTTCTTCGGCACCGTGTAGCTGTAGTTACGCGGGTGCGGGCCGTGGGCAATACCGCCGCCGACGTAGATCGGCGCTTTCTTGGAACCGTGACGCGAACCGCCCGAACCCTTCTGCTTGAGCGCCTTCTTGGTCGTGCCGTGCACCGTGGTGCGCGTCTTGACCGAGTGCGTGCCCGCGCGGCGGCTGGCCAGCTGGTTGCGCACGATTTCCCAGTGCAGGTACGGCTTGATTTCCGCGGCGAACACCGCGTCCGCGAGTTCGATCTCGCCGACGGGCTTGGCTTGCGTATTCAGGATTGCGAACTTTGGCATGACTGCCCTCTCTTCTTGTAAAATCAACGTTTCTGACTTGCGCGCCGGCCTCAACGCTTTGCGTTGCCAGCTCCAGGTATTCGCTGTCGGCCGGCTTTCAGGTCTTGATCTCGACCGCGACGCCCGCCGCCAGGTCCAGACGCATCAGTGCGTCCAGGGTCTGCTGCGTCGGATCGAGGATGTCGATCAGGCGCTTGTGCGTGCGCACTTCAAACTGCTCGCGGCTCTTCTTGTCCACGTGCGGCGAACGCAGCACCGTGTAGCTGTTGATCCGCGTCGGCAGCGGAATCGGACCGGCGATGCGCGCGCCCGTGGTGCGGACGGTCGTGATGATCTCGCTGACGGACTGGTCCAGCAGCTTGAAATCATAGGCTTTGAGCCGGATGCGGATGCGTTGACCTGCCATGACGATTACTCCTGAAAACTGCTAAGCGAACTTGCGCTAATTAACCGTTCTTCTTGACGATTTCAGCCAGCACCGACGACGAGGCCGGGGCGTAGTGGCTGAACTGCATCGTGTACGTGCCACGACCCTGGGTGCGCGAACGCAGATCCGTGGCGTAACCGAAGGTCTCGCCCAGCGGGACTTCGGCTTCGATGGTCCGCGAACCGCCGCGCTCACCCAGGTTGGTGATGCGGCCACGGCGGCTGTTCAAGTCGCCAATGATGTCGCCCATGTAGTCTTCCGGCACTTCGACTTCCATCGCGAAGATGGGTTCGAGCAGAACCGGCTTGGCCTTGCTGACGGCTTCCTTGAACGCCATGGAACCCGCGATGCGGAAAGCCATTTCGTTCGAGTCAACCTCGTGGTACGAGCCGTAGAACAGCGTCGCCTTGATGTCCACCAGCGGGAAGCCAGCGAGGGTGCCGTTGGACATCGCGTCCTGGATGCCCTTGTCGACGGCCGGGATGTATTCCTTGGGAATCACGCCGCCCTTGACTTCATCAGCGAATTCATAGCCTTTGCCGGTTTCCTGCGGCGCAATCCGGATGCACACGTGGCCGTACTGGCCGCGACCACCGGTCTGCTTGGCGTACTTGTAGTCGACTTCCGCGCCCTGGGTGATCGTCTCTCGGTACGCAACCTGCGGCCGACCGACCTTGGCGATCACCTTGAACTCGCGCTTCAGGCGATCCACGATGATTTCCAGGTGCAGCTCGCCCATGCCGGCGATCAGCGTCTGGCCCGTCTCTTCGTTGGTGAAGAAGCGGAGCGAAGGATCTTCGCGCGCCAGCTTGCTGAGGCCCTTACCGAGTTTCTCTTCCTCGTCCTTGTTCTCCGGCTCAATCGAGACCGAGATCACAGGTTCCGGGAATTTCATGAGTTCCAGCGCGATCGGCTGCTTGACGTCGCACAGCGTGTGGCCGGTGATCGTGTCACGCAGACCGGCGACGGCGACGATGTCGCCCGCATACGCTTCCTTGATGTCTTCGCGCTTGTTGGCGTGCATCCGCATGATGCGGCCAATGCGCTCGCCTTTGCCGGTGTTCGAGTTGATCACCGCATCGCCCACGACCATCGTGCCGCTGTAAATGCGGACGTAGGTGAGGTGACCGATGAACGGGTCGGTCCACAGCTTGTACGCCAGGCCGCAGAACGGCGCGTCGTCTTTGGCTTCGCGGCTGATCTCGCCGCCGGCGTCTTTTTCGCCTTCCGGGATGTGACCAGCGACCGGCTTGATGTCCTGCGGCGACGGCAGGTAGTCCGTCACGGCATCCAGCAGCTGCTGCACGCCCTTGTTCTTGAACGCCGAACCGCACAGCACGGGGATGAACGACATCGCGATCGTGCCCTTGCGGAGCAGCGCGGTGATTTCCGCGACCGGGATCTCGTCGCCGTTCAGGTAGCGCTCCATGGCGTCCGTGTCGTTCTCGACAGCGGCGTCCATGAGGTACTCGCGCGCCTTCTGCGCGTCAGCGAGCATGTCGGCCGGAATCTCTTCGGTGTCCCACTTGATGCCCGACGCCGCCTCATCAAAGATCAGCGCCTTCATCGACAGCAGGTCAATCACGCCTTCAAAGTTCTCTTCGGCGCCGATCGGCAGGTACAACGGCACGACGCGGGCGCCGAGGCGCTCACGCATATCGTTGATCACGCGGTCAAAGTTCGCGCCGGTGCGGTCCATCTTGTTGACGAACGCGATGCGCGGCACGTGGTAGCGGTTGGCCTGGCGCCACACCGTCTCGGACTGCGGCTGGACGCCGCCGACCGCGCAGAACACCGCGACAGCGCCATCGAGCACGCGCAGCGAGCGCTCCACTTCGATGGTGAAGTCGACGTGGCCGGGCGTGTCGATGATGTTGATCGTCTTGCCTTTCCACTGGCACTGGGTCGCGGCCGACGTGATCGTAATGCCGCGCTCCTGCTCCTGCTCCATGAAGTCCATGGTGGCGGCGCCATCGTGCACTTCGCCGATTTTGTGCAGCCGGCCCGTGTAGTACAGGATGCGCTCGGTC
>CAIPXZ010000189.1 GCA_903869075.1 uncultured Myxococcales bacterium
GGAGCTGCGGAGCCAGCTGCTGCCGATCGGCGGTCTGTCGCTGGTGGTGCTGGCGCTGGCGGCGCGGGCGCGGCTGGGCAAAGGCAAGCTGGGGCGGCTGATCGCGCCGGGCGTGACGGCGCTGACTGCGTAAGCCGTGGGCACGACGCGCGCCCTCCGCGGCCAGAACGGCGTGCTGTGGGCGCGCGGGCCGGTGGTGCGGCATCGCTCGACGGCCGTGCTCGTGGCGCCCAGCCTGGTGCCGACGCTGCCGCCGCTGGTGCTGCAGCTCAAGCGCATCTTCGACGTCATCGTCTCGGGCATCGGCCTGCTCATCGCCGCGCCCGTGCTGCTGCTGACGGCGATCGCCGTGCGCTTGGATTCGAAGGGTCCGGCGTTCTACAAGCAGGAGCGGCTGGCGGTCGTCGGCGCCAACGGCCGCGGCAAGACGTTCATGATGCTGAAATTCCGCACGATGCGCGTCGACGCCGAGTCCGCGACGGGCCCGGTCTGGGCGCAAGAAGTCGACCCGCGCATCACCCGCGTCGGCCGGATCCTGCGCAAGGCGCGGCTGGACGAATTGCCGCAGCTGATCAACGTCTTCATCGGCGAGATGAGCATGGTTGGTCCGCGGCCGGAGCGGCCGTTCTTCACCCGCCAGCTGCAGCAGCAGATCCCCGGCTACCACGATCGCCTGCTGGGCGGCATGAAGCCGGGCATTACCGGCTGGGCGCAGATCCACTGCCCCTACGACACGTCGGTCGAGAGCGTGAACAACAAGCTGCTGTACGACCTGACCTACGCCGCGCACCTGCACCAGCCGTCGACGTGGTTCCGCATGGAACTCATCACGCTGCTCAAGACTGTCAAAGTGGCACTGACCGGTAAGGGCGCGCACTAAAAATACTTTTCAGCGCGGCAACGGCCCGCGCAGCATCCCGCCGCCAAAGAACAGGTAAAACAGCTGGCCGGGACGATTGGGGTCGAGGCTCATGCCGTCCAGGTTCGCCAGCAGCGGCAGCGCCGTGTTCTGCTGCCAGGTCTGGCCAAAATCGCGCGAGTCCATGGCGCCGCCGTTGCCCCACTTGCCGTCGATCTGCCACTGTCCGGACACATAGACCCGCTCCGGATGCCGCGGATCCAGCGTAATTCCCGTCGGATGCGTGTACTGCAGCACGCGCTTCCAGCTCCGCCCGCCGTCCAGCGAGCGCCACACGCCCGAGCCGAGCCAGCTGCCGGCGACCTCGAAGTCGACGAGCCACAGCCGATCGCGCTTGGGCTGGGTCCAGTCGACGGCAAACGCTGTCGGGAAGGCCAGCGGCGGCTTGCCGGTCACGCTCGGGACCGCGCCGCGCAGGCTGACCCAGGTCATGTTCGGCCCGAGGCGGTAGATGCCGGTCGTCGCGGCGTTGGTGAACGCCGGGCCGTTGCCGGTCAAAAGCGCATACAATTCGCCACTTTTCGGGTCGAGTTCCAGCTGCGGCACAACCTGTGGCCCGGCCGGCATGCCGCTTTGCACCTGCAGCCACGTCTTGCCGTCGTCGTAGGACGCCACAACGCCCTGCCCGCGCGTCCCGGCGAACAGCGCGCCGTCGCTCGGCCGCCGCGCCACCGCCAGGTACGCCGTCGCGAGCGGTCCATCGGCCGGCGTCAGCCGCGTCCAGTGCCGACCGCGATCGTCTGAACGGAACACGCCGCCTTTGGCACCCGCCAGAACATCGCGATTGCCAATGGGAAAGTCGTGTGGCGTCCCCGCCGCCGCCCACACCCGATCGGGATGCTGCGGGTCCAGCGCGTAGTCGTAGTTGGTGTTGAACGGCGTGCGCACAATCCGCCACGTCCCGCCGCCGTCCTCGGTCACAAGCCCGCCGATGTCCGCCGCCGCCGCGTACGCCAGCTGCGGCTGCGTCGGGTGAAATTTCAGCCGCTGGATCGAGGTCACCTCCAGCCCGGTCGAGCGCCAGCGCATGCCCGGCGCGCGCGCGCCTGTGTCGGCGAAAGCCGTGAATGGCGCCTGCCAGTGCGCGCCGCCGTCCTGGGTCACGTGCAAAAAGTAGTAGCCCGTGCCGCCCGCGCGCCGCGCGTCCCGCGGATCGACCGCGAAGCTGGCGAACGCGTTGTCGTGCCAACCAACGTCCAGGCCAACCGCGCTCCACTCCAGCAGATCTGCCGGCCACGGCTTGTAGCCGCGCTCCCAATCCAACAGCTGCAGCGCCAGCGTCCACGTCCGCCCGGCATCTGCCGATCGCCACACGCGGCTGCCCTGTTGGTGCGGCCAGTTGCCGCCCGTCGTCCACAGCACGTCCGGATCGTGCGCGGCCATGCGCAGGAACCGACCGCCGGGCTGCGCGGTGCGGACGAACTGCGGCTGCCGCGCGTCAGCCGCCGCCGTCATCACCCAGACATAGCCACATTCCGCTTGTGCATCAGCTACTTGCTTGGGTGCCACCTTGGCCAGCTCGCCCAGCCACGCGCAGGCGCGGGCGCCGTCGTCGTCCAGCACCGCCAACGTCAGCCGCTGCCCCGCTTGGCCGCCCGCGAGCTGCCGCACGCGCCCCGCCGCCGGCCGCCACCAAGGCGCAAACGTCCGACCGCCGTCCTCGGACACCGCAACGCCGCCGTCGTGGGCATGAAAAATCCGCGTCATTTTGCCGACATGCGCCACGAACGTGCCGGTGCTCTCGCCGTCCACGCCGCTCGCCCGCGCCCAGCTGGTGCCGCCATCCGGTGACAGCCACAGCCCGCGCGTCGTCGCCGCCAGCACGCGATGCGGGTCCGCGTCATCGCCCAGCCAGTAGCGCAGCCACTCGCCCTTGGCCAGCGGCAGGGCGATCGGCGCCCACGTCACGCCGCCATCGCGGCTGCGCTTGGGCTGTTCACCGTTGGTGGCGGCAAAAACCACTTGCGGATCGCTGGCAAAGCCCACGGGTGAGCTGCGCTCCAGCCGCGCGCCGAACTGCAGCTGGTCGTGGCGAATCGCCTGCCAACTCGCGCCGAGATCGGTGCTGCGAAAGACGGTGCCCATGTCCGTGCCGACAAACCACAGCCGGGCGTAAGGGCTGAACGCGAGGCCAGCCATGGCGCCGCCGCCGCCGATGCCCGCGGGCTGGTACGCCGGCGGGCTGGCGGTCACGGACCACAGCGCGGCGAGGAGGGCGATCGCGGGGACGCTCATGCACAGGCTCCTCGGCCACGGGCCAGCGCCGGGCTTTCCCGGGCATTTTTGCCGAAATGGCTGAACTGATCCACCATGCGCAGCGGCAGCCCCACCGCCAGAACCTGTGCGTCATGTCTGAGGAAGTCCGCCCAGTCGTTGTGCTCGTCGATGATGACGCGGCTTTTTTGCAGGCGGCGACGCGCTGGCTGGAGAAAGAAAACTTTGTGATCCGCACGTTTGCCACCGCGGCGGCGTGCCTGGAAGGCCTGGAGCGCACGCTGCCGGATGTGCTGTGCCTCGACATCCAAATGCCGGATCTGGACGGCATGGAGGCGCTGGAGCGCGTGCTGAGCGTGCATCCGGACCTGCCGGTGCTGATGCTGACGGCGGAGACGTCGGTGCTGACCGTCGTCGAAGCGATGAAGCGCGGCGCCTACGACTACTTGAGCAAGCCGCTGGACCGCACGCGGCTCGTGACGGCGATCCGCAACGCGGCGGAGCGGCACCAGCTGGCATTGCGGCTTGTGGAGCTGGAACGCGAGGCAAGGGGCGGAACTTTTGACGGGATCATCGGCCGCTCGACGGCGATGCGCGGGCTGTTCCGCCAGCTCGACCGCGTCGCCCGCGCCGACATCAGCGTGCTGATCCACGGCGAGAGCGGCACCGGCAAGGAGCTCGTCGCGGCGGCGTTGCACCAGCGCAGCGCGCGCAGCAAGGGACCGTTCGTGGCGATCAACTGCGCGGCGATCCCCGAGTCGCTGCAGGAGAGCGAGCTGTTTGGCCACGAAAAAGGCGCTTTCACCGGCGCGCTGACGCGGCACCTCGGGCGGTTTGAGCAGGCGAACGGCGGGACGCTGTTCCTCGACGAGGTCGGCGAGCTGAGCCTCGGGCTGCAGGCGAAGCTGCTGCGGGTGCTGCAGGAGCGGCGCTTTCACCGCGTCGGCGGCGCGGCGGAGACGCACAGCGATTTCCGCGTCGTCGCGGCGAGCCACAAGGACCTGCGCGATGAGGTCGCGGCGCACCGCTTCCGCGAGGATTTGTACTTTCGCCTCGCGGTGTTCGACCTGGAAGTGCCGCCGCTGCGGGAGCGCGAGGGCGACATCCCGATCCTCACGGCGTACCTGCTCGACCAGGCGGCCAAGCAGATCGAGCGGCGACCGCCGAAGGTCCACCGCGAGGTCATGGCGATTTTTGCCGCCTACGCTTGGCCGGGCAACGTGCGGGAGCTGCAGAACGCCATCATGCGCGCGGTTGTCTCGGCGGAGGAGACGCTGCAACGCCAGGACTTGCCAGCGCATTTGCGGCAGATTCGCGTGGACAGCGCCGATCCGCCGCCGCCGCCCGCGCCAGCCGCCACGCCGCTGCTGGACGCCACGCAGCCGGTGCCGACGCTCGCCGAATTGGAACGGCACGCCATCGCGCTGGCCTGGCAGCAGACCAACGGCGACATTGCGGCGATGCAGGACATGTTGCAAATTGGGCGGTCCACGCCGTATCGCAAGCTGAAAGATCAGGGTTTGATAGCCTAGATCTTGAAATTACGCGAGAATCGGCTTGGCATCGCCCGGCACCTTGTCCGTCGTCGGCGCGCGCATCCACAGCCGCTTGAGCCCCGTCGCCGTGAGGATCGCCAGCACCGGCGGCGTACCCGCGCGCAGCTCCAGGCGACCGCCGACCGCTGCCAGCTTGCCGTGCACGCGCACGAGCATCGCCACGCCGCTCGCGTCCAGCGCCCAGACGTTCTCCATGTGCAGGATCACCTCCGAGGCGTCGTCCAGCGGCATGACCGCGAGGTCGTCGGCGAGGCGCAGCGCGTCCGTGCCCGTCAGGTCGTAGCGGGGCGTGTAGTTGATCTGGCTGGTCATGGCTGACTCCTTGAATCCAAAGAGGAAAAGCGGCTAGGCGGCGACCGCGACGCGGACCGACTTGCGCGCGGGCCACTCGAGCAGCGCCCGGACGATGCGCGCCGCGGCGTGGCCATCGCCGTACGGGTTCTTGCCCGGCAGCGGCAGTTCCACGCGCGGCGCCTGCAGGATCTTGCACGCCGCTTCCAGGATACGCGACGGCTCCGTGCCCACAAGCTGCGCCACGCCGGACGCCACGCCTTCGGGCCGCTCGGTCTCGTCGCGCAGCACGAGCAGCGGCACGTTCAAGCTCGGCGCCTCCTCCTGCAAGCCGCCCGAATCGGTCAGCACAAGCTCCGCGCGCTTGAGCACCGCCACCAGCTCACCGTAATCCAGCGGCTCGACAACGTGGACGTTGCGGATGCCCTGCAGCATCGCCAGCGCCGGCTCGCGCACCGACGGGTTGGGATGACACGGGAACAGGATCGTCACATCTGGGAACAAATCCGCGAGGATACGTACCGCACGCAGCACCCGCTGGCGCGGCTCACCGGCGTTCTCGCGGCGGTGCATCGTCAACAGCACGAGCCGCTTGGCGTCCGCCACCACCGCCGGCAGCGGCAAGTCGTCGCGCGCTGCCGTCTGCAGCAGCGCGTCGACGACCGTATTGCCGGTGAGCAGCACCTTGTCCGGGTCCACGCCCTCCGCCAGCAGCCGGTCGCGGGCGTCCGCGGTCGGCGCAAAGTGCAGGGACGCCAGCTGGCCGACCATGCGGCGGTTGCCCTCTTCGGGGAACGGCGAGTAGATGTCGGCGGTGCGCAACCCCGCTTCCACATGGCAAAAAGGCACTTGGCGGTAGTAGCAGGCCAGCGCCGTCGCCAGCACCGTCGTCGTGTCGCCCTGGCCGAGCACAACGTCCGGCACCAGCTCCGCCAGCGTCCGGTCCAACGCCGTCAGCAGCCGCCCGGTCAGGTCCGACAGCGTCTGGTTGGGCCGCATGAGGTCGTGGTCGACGTCTGGCTGGATGCCAAAGAAGTCGGCCATTTGGTCCAGCAGGCCGCGGTGCTGGGCCGTGAAGATCACGCGGACATCAAAATCCAGCGGCCGAGCGCGCAGTTGCGCGATCACCGGCGCCAGTTTGATCAGCTCAGGACGGGTGCCGATGGTGAGGGCGACACGCAGCATGGGACCTCCGGGGTGGCAGCAACGGGTCGCGGCTGGACTGCCGCGCCGGCCGCGCCGACTCTCGGACTGAGCTTATTCAAGGTTCGTGCCAAGTTGCCGCGTGTCGAAAATTTACCATTTATTTCATTGCATTATCGCGCGCACAGCGCTACCACGGCGGCTGCCGTCCCAATTCGGGACGCGGCCTCAGGCTTGGCCGGACGCCTCGCCGCGCGTAAAGCCGCCGAGGATCGCCGCGCCGGAGACGATTTGGATGTACAGAAACCAGCTCCAGGTCTGCGACAGGAAGAACGCGCAAGTCAGAACCGCTGCCAGTCCAGGCAGTTGCGAGATCAGCAGAATGCGATCGTTGCCGGTGCGCTTGCGGCCGTCGGTGCGCGCCCGGACGTCCTCCTGCAGCGCCCGGACGATGAGCAGCAAAAAACGGGATCAGCCCGGCAAAGCCCGTCTCCGCCGCGCATTTGATGTAGGCATTGTGCGTCTCATGCAGGCCCCAGAACACGGAATCGCTTGCATAGTGCTCATATTGCACAGCAAATTGCCCGGGACCGACGCCAAGCACCGGGTTGCGCGTCAACATGCGCCCGCCGGCTTTCCAGGCGTCCAAGCGGCCTTGCGCCGACTCGTCGACGCCTTCGGATTCGGAGCTGACCGCGCCCGATTGCCGCTTGGACAATCCCGCCGCCGCGCCGGCGACCATCAGCCCGCCGCCCAACAGCACCGCGATGACGACCTTGCTTTTGATGAACTCGCGCATCAGGAAGAACGAGCCCATCGCCAGGCCCAAAATGCCGCCGCGCGACTGCGTTGACAGCACGCCGCCGAGCACGCACGCCAGGCACACGCGCGCCCACGTGCGGCTGCGGCCCTCGCCTTTCCACGCCATGGCGATGAGGACCGGCGCCGACATCAGCAGCGTGAACGCCAGGTCGTTGGGGTCGCCCAACAAGCCGACCAGGCCGGCACGGCTGCCTTCAATCGTGGCGTTGCCGGACGCCTTGGCCCACAGCGCGTAGCCGCCGAGCGCGGTGTCCAAGCCCGCCAGCGTCCACATGAATTGCCGGGCGCGCGACGGTCGATCGACGAGGCCAAAAATCAGCAGGTACAGCATGATGATCTTGACGATAACCTCTGAAAACAAACCGAGACTATCGGTCGGACTTGTGCCACGCACCGACGACAGCAGGAACGCGACGATCAGCAGCACCGCCGGCACGTGCAGCGGCGACCCCGGGATGTCGACCTTGCGCCGCAGCAGCCGATCGCCCGCCGCGCCCGCCAGCGCCACC
>CAIPXZ010000190.1 GCA_903869075.1 uncultured Myxococcales bacterium
GCAACCCGTGCACCGTGGACAGCTGCGACGCCAAGACCGGCGCCTGCAGCTCGACCGTCGCCGCCACCGGCACCGCCTGCAGCGACGGCAACCCGTGCACGAGCGGCGACGTTTGCGTGGTCGACGTGTGCGACGGCGTGGTTGTCACATGCAACGACGGCGACCCGTGCACCGTCGACGCCTGCAACCCCGGCAACGGCCAGTGCGTCTTCAAGAACGAGCCGAAATGCGGCAAAAAGTGCAAGACCAACGCGCAGTGCGACGACGGCTACGCCTGCACCGCGGACGCGTGCACAAACGGCGCCTGCGCCTTCACCGCGCTCAGCATCGGCGCCTGCGACGACAACAACGCCTGCACGACCGGCGACGCCTGCAGCGGCGGCGTCTGCACCGGCACGACCGTGGCGTGCGACGACAAGAACGCGTGCACCAAGGACTTTTGCGACAAGCAGTCCGGCGCCTGCGCGTATCAACTCATCGCCGGCTGCGGCGCCATCTGCGCCGTGGACAGCGACTGCAGCGACGGCGACCCGTGCACGCAGGACATCTGCAACCCGTTCACCGGCAACTGCGTGTACCAGAAGCTGGCGCAGTGCGTGGCCAACCCGCAGTGCACGACGGCGGCGCAGTGCGACGATGGCAATGCGTGCACGGCCGATACCTGCAATCCGTTCACGCAGGCGTGCGTGCACACGGTGCTTGTGGGCTGCGTGCCGTAGCGGCAGGCGGGGCGACGCAGCGAGACGTGTCCCAAGGTGTCTCACGGTGTGTCGCGCGACTGGGAGCGGGCGTGTCTCACCTGCGGGCGCGCGCGCCGCCCATGAGCCGGCCGTCCCGGCAAACGCAAATACCAATCAAGACCTTGTATCAACAAGGCAATACACAATTATTGGCGCGCTGGCGCACTTCGTGCTCTGCCACTGCGTAGGCGTGACGAACGCGGCGGATACGGGCGTCAGGGCGACCGCCGTCCAGAAACCGGCGGGCGAGGACGGCATTTCGCCGTGCAGCCCCCGACCGCAAACCGAGGAGCCAGCATGACCACAGCGATCGAATCCAAGTCCATCCGGCGGCCGAACAGTCGCGTTGCAGCGACGGTCTGCGCTTGGGCAGCAGCGTTTGTCGCCGTTGCCGCGTGTACCGCGACAAGTGGGCCGCGCACGCGCCAGTGGCATGACAGCGTGCCGCTCCCGGACAACAACGCGGGCCACGTCATGCCTGGCCAGACGGCCTGTGGCGGGCCGGGCCAATGCGCGTGCGACTATCAGGACGACACGACGATCCTGCTGTGCCCGCAGTGTCCGCAAACTCCGACCAGCTGCAACTACTGCCAGAGCGACCAATGGTGCAACCCGGACCCGTGCTCCGAGAATTACCTCATCGGCGAAGGGTGCTTCTCGCGCACCACCTTGCCATGCCCGGACGGCTACGCGCACGACTGCAATGACGGCTACTGTTGCCCATCCGCCTTCCCGGTTTGCTGTGCGAACGGGACCGGCTGCGGTCAGATCGCGTCAGACTGCAACGGCGGGCCTGGAACGGGTGGCACAACCGGCAATGATGCAGACACGGGATCGTGTCCCGTCGTCGCCCCGGTCGCCTGGCTCAAGTTTGACGAACCGTCCGGCAGCACGACGTTCGTTGATAGCACCGGCCATGGGCTCGATGGCGGCTGCTACCAAAACTGTCCCCAAGCCGGTGGCCTCGGCGTCCATGGAAACGCAATCGTTCTCAATGGATCCGGGGCCGTTGCAATCCCGGACAACCCGCAACTCGACTTCACCCAGGCGTTTTCGATCTCAATTTGGGCGAAGACGCCGAATCCGAACGCCGGGTTCGCGGCGTTTTGGGGCAAGCACGACGACCAATGCAACCGGGCGTATGACCTGTACACAACCCAGTCCGGCGCATTGCGCGCCCAAGTTTGCGCGAAGCCGTGCGAGTGCCCCGAAGTCAACGGCGGGATCCAGTTGACGGCCAACACATGGCATCACTTGGCGGTCACCTGGGATGGATCGACGGCGATTGACTACATCGACGGTGTAGCAAGTTCTTCGTCGCCCATTGCCGGGCCGCTGAATCACAGCTCGCTGCCACTGACGATCGGCTCGATTACCGGCGAGTGGTTTCTTGTGGGTTCCTTGGACGATTTCCGCGCGTATGCCCAAGCGCTCACGTCGAGTCAAATTGCCGCGCTCTACGCCGGCGACGAGGCCCGCGCCTGCGCGCCTTGATTCAGGGCCGCGGCAGCAGCAGCGACGGGGCGTTTCAGCTGGACTCGATTCCCGTCTCCGCGGCGCGCCCAGCCGGCACCGCGCCCGAACCCGCCTGACTGGCCCGCTTGTGGCGCGCAGGACGGACAGCGCCAAGATTTCCACCTTGACCCCGCCGGCAAACCCGGCGACCTTCCCACCCGTGCCCCGCCTCGGCACCGGAGTCTCGTCATGCGCCCTGTCACATTTTGCCGCTGGTTCTTCCTCGCGCAGCTGCTGACCTTCGCACTGCCCTGCCTCGCAGTCGCGGGTGACGCGCCGGCGGAGGCGCTCACCGGCAAGGAGCTCATCGGCGCGTGGTGGACGCCGCGCAACGAGAGCCGGATCGAGTTTTTCGCGCAAGGCGGCAAGTATTTTGGTCGCATCGCCTGGATGCTGCCGGCGGCGGAGCACCTGCTGGACAACCACAATCCGGATCCGGCCAAGCGCGCCGAGCGGCGCCTGGGCATGGTGATTTTCCAGAATTTCCGCTTTGACGGCGAGGACGAGTGGGTCGACGGCACGGTCTACAACCCGGACGACGGCCGGACGTACTCCGCGAAATTTTCACTCGAATCCAAGAATCGCCTGCGCGTGCGCGGCTTCTTTGGCATTTCGCTGCTCGGTCGCACGGAAATCTTCGTGCGGCAATAGCGGGCGACCGGCGGCCGCCGCGCCTGACCCTTGACGCCGCTTCCAGCCGCGGCAAACTGGTGCCAGCGCGGCGGTTTGGAAGGTGCGGCGGCCGCGGAATTGCCGGCGGCCGGCGTCCTCCCCACAATTTCGGAGCGGCAGATGAGGCGAGTCACTGGCATCGGCGGCGTATTCTTCAAGGCCAAGGATCCCAAGGCGTTGGGCGAGTGGTACCGCACGCACCTCGGCATGAATGTCGAAGCGTGGGGCGGCGTCGCGTTCCGCTGGGCGGACGACAATCCGGGCGCGACCGGCACCACGGTGTGGAGCACTTTCAAGCAAGACACGACGCATTTTGCGCCAAGCACCGCGAGCTTCATGATCAATTATCGCGTGGCGGATCTGCACGGCCTGCTGGCCAAGCTGCGTGAGGAAGGGTGCGCCGTGGAGGAGAAATTCGACGACTCGGAGTACGGCAAGTTCGGCTGGGTGATGGATCCCGAGGGCAACCGGTTGGAGCTCTGGCAACCGCCGGAGGGGCAGTAGGTTGGCGTGGCGCGGCGAGGATGTCGCTCAGGACTGTGACCCGGACGTCGGCTGAGCGTAGCCACCGCCAGACGCTGCCTGGCCGGCAGCGACGTTGGGCGCCCGCATGAATGAACCGTGACAAACAGACCCAACGACGCCAGCAGCACGCCTTGACGAACGGGATGAATACGCCACACTAAGCCGCAAGCCGATCTAAACAACGTTTCGAACTCGGCGGAGGCCGAATGCGCGCACCACGGGCCCCGACGTCACGCCACGCAAAATTCTGCACAGGTTTGGCCCAGATCGGCCTTCTGGCAACCTTGTACTCGGTTGATGTCCTCGCGCAGGAAGCGTTTTCCAGCGCCGACGAGGCCCGTCAAGCCGCAGCGGACGGCCAGCGTACGTACGACGAGAACCAACGCTGCACGCAAACGACTCAGGAACAGCTGGCGCAACTGCAGCGTGGCACGGCGGAGTCGTTCGGGCGCTTGAAGACCGCGAGCGGCGTGTGCCAGCAGGCCCTGAACGAGTTTGGCCAAGGTCGGTACTGTGCCCGCTGTTTGCGCAGCGCAAGTGAAGTCGTCGCCCAGACGAACCAAGCGTTTGAGTCGCATGTGAGCAATCCGCAGGCGCGCCCGGTGCCGGCGTCGTCGCGGGACGTCGGCCTCAAGCTGCAATCGTGCCGTCAAGAGGTGACCGATGCCGCCGCGCGGGTGGGGGAGCTGCGGCGGCAAACCGAGAGCGCGGCCGGCCAGTGGCAGACCTGCGAAGCCGCGCGCGTGGCTGCCTGGACGCCGACCCGCACGGCTGAAGCGTGGCACCTTTACCTGACGAACCGCGAACGGCTGGGACGGACGCGCGAGCAGGCGGCGCGTCGGGAGGAGCTGCGGCGGTTGCAGCGGGAGAACGCGACCCAGCTTGAGGCGCTGTTGGCGGCGCGGGCCAAAGGGCCGTCGCCGGGCGTCGAGGCCCAACAGGCTGAGCTGCTGGGGCAGTGGAGTCGGTCGCGCCAGGAGTTGGACGCGAGCCTGGGGCAGCTCGCGCGGGACCTGGGCGGTGACACGCAGGAGGATGTGCTGCAGGCCCAGGCCTTGGTGTTCGCCAACGCGCTGGCGCAGCGCCTGGCACCCGCGGGCAACGCGGCGGCGGAGAGTTCCGTAGCGTGGAAGCCGCCGTATCCGGACGCGCCGTTGCCCGACTCCCTCGCAGCGGAGGTGCGCGCGGCTTGGGAACACCTGCGCGCTTTGCCGCGGTTGCGCGCGACGCCGCCCGCCGCCCCGCGTCCCGGTGCGGACGGGTATGTCTCGCCCGCAGCCGCGTGCCTGGCGGCGTTGCCGGCGCCAAATGGCGCGTCGATCGACGAGGCGCTTGGCGCCATCTTGCGTGACGCCGTCCCGCCACCCGGCGATCCGAAACAGCACGATCGCGCGGACGTGGCCGTGAACCGCTACTGGCGTTTGCTGGCCGCGGCGCCGGGCGGCGTGCCGGCGGTGCGTCGGGCGCTGCACAGGGTGCAAGCACACCGTGTCTCTTTGCTGATCAAGGAGTTGGATCAGACCACGGAGGTGACGCCATGAACGCAACTTCCTTGCTGCGCGCGGCGACCGCGGCTGGACTGCTTGTCGCGTCAGCCGTCTCGGGCGCCGAGCCCAAGGTCTCCGCCAAAGCCGCGGTTGAAGCACACGAAGCGCTGACGCAAGCCCGGCACGCGCTGCTTGTGCATCACGACGTTGCCGCCGCGGAGGGTCATTTGGCGCACGCGGCCGAGCTGGAGCCGGGTCGGCGCGATACGCTGATCCAGCTGGCGTGGGCGGCGTACGCGCGACGCGACTGGCCGGCGCTCGAGGCCAGACTCGCGGCGCTGGACAAGCACAGCCCGCGCAAGCCCAAACCAGGCAAGCCAAACGGCAAAGTGGCCCCGCTGGACGACGTGGCTGACATGCACGCGGTGCTGACGGCGCCCGACCGGGACGCCGCGCTGCACGCACAGGCAGCGGCGTCGTTGCTGGCCGAAGGCGCAGCGCTCTTTGACCAAGGGCACCTCCAGGAGGCGGCCTACCTGTTTGCGTTGGCGAGCGCGAACCAGGAGGATCGGTGGCAGAGCGACGCGTACCTCGCGCGCGTGGCCGTGCGCATGGGCGAAAATTCGGACGCGATTGTGTTGCTGGAACGCGCCGCCAGCCGCGCGCCGGCGGCCAGCGCTGACGTCTTGCGCGCGCAAGCGGCGCGTCTGCGCGGTGACCTCGCGGCAGCGGCGGCGGCAACGCAAGCGCAGGCGCTGGTGCAGAAACGACAGCTGGCGGCCGCGTCAGAGCGCTACTGGCAGGCGTGGAATGGCGCCAAGGACCACCCGGAATTCCTGGTCGGCGCGGTTGCGACGGCGGTGGCAGCGCGCGACTCGGCGGCGGTCGAACGCTACCTCGAAGCGGCCGGGACGACAATTGCCCCGGCGACGGCGGCGGTCCTGGCGCAAGTGTTGCCGGCCCCCAAACCCGCGGAGGCGAAATGAGCGGGGCGTTTGTACGGTTGACGAACATGGTGACGCGATGCACGCCGCGCCGCCTGCTGTGCAGCTGGCTGCTGGCAGTTGCCGCATGCGGTGGCGCCCAGCGCGGTGAGCAGGCCACGGCGGAGCCCCCGAATCCACCGCCGGTCGTGGAAGCGGCGCCGGTCGTTGAAGCCGCGCCGCCACCGCCGATCGCTGAGGCGCCGTCACCACCACCGCGGCCGTTGACCAAGTCGGAAGCTGCGGCCAAAGCCCGCGCCGAACAAGCCGCGCGCCGTGCCGAGGCGGCCCGCGTTGCGAAGGAGAAGGCTAGCCGCGACAAAGCGGAACGCGACAGGATCGCCAAGGAACGTGCCGCAACGGCGGCGGCAGCCAAAGCCACTGCCGACGCGGCCAAGGCCGAGGCCGCGCATATCGCCAAGGACAAGGCGGACCGAGCCAAGGCGGAGAAGGACCGCGTCGCCAAGGAACGCGCGGAGGCAGCGGCGGCAGCCAAAGCCACTGCCGACGCGGCCAAGGCCGAGGCCGGGCATATCGCCAAGGACAAGGCGGACCAGGCCAAGGCGGAGAAGGACCGCGTCGCCAAGGAACGCGCGGAGGCAGCGGCGGCAGCCAAAGCCGCGGCGGCGGCGGCGAAAGCAGAAGCGGCCCGCGACGCCAAAGACCGCGCCGAAGGGGCCAAGGCCGAGAAGGCGCGAATGGCAGGAATACCAAAAGAAATTATCAAGTTGCGGCAATCAATGACCGTGCTGCGGGCGGACGCATTGCGCACGAGCGACTGGGCGGACTGCAAGTCGACGCTGGAATCGCGCCTCGATTTGGTGGAATGCGCGCCAGACCTCGCGTGCGAGCTGGCGAAATATCGCGTGACGGCTGGCGAATGGGCTGATGCCGACGCGATTGTGGCTGGGGCGCTGCGGCAAAAGCCGGACGCGGCGGCGACGGAACGGCTGGAGAGCGTGCGGCTGCTGCTGGCGACGACGACCGCCGCCGATGACTCCGCGAACTTGGCCGCGGCGTACGGCGCCCTGGACGCGGGAAACCTCCGCCTTGCTGCACATTTTGCCGCGCTTGCGAAGCGCGAGCGGCCGTCGGACTGGCGGCCTGTCGCGGTCCTTGCCGACGTCGCCGTCGCGCACCATGACTGGGGTGATGCGGCCAAACATTTTGACGAAGCGGCAACGCTGGCTGGCGATGAGGCCGGCGACTTGCCGGAACGCGCCCAGCGCTGCCGGGATGAAGCCGCCTATCGCGACGCGACCGCGGCGGCGGATGAAGCGTGGCATCACGCCGACTTGCCGACGGCGGCGTTGCAACTGCGCGCCGCGCTTGCGCTTTTTCCAGAGCGCACCGAGCACGCAGCGCTCGCCATCTGGGCTTTTGCCCTGACCGGCGCGACGGAAGAGGCAATTGCGGCGGCCGAGCGCATTCGCCACTACGGCCAGACGGCAGAACTGCAAGAGTCCGTGGCGCTGGAGGCCATCTTGCCGCTGCTCGCCAAGGGGCAGGCGGCGATCGCCGCGGCGGCCGAGTCGCAAGCGCCTGCAGCGAGCCTCGATCCGGCCGCGCTGACCAGTGCCGGCGGCGATGCCGGGGAGCTGGTCCGGCAGTTTGAGACGCTGGCGTCCTACGCCTTGCAGCGCGCCCAAGGCCGCGAGACCGCCATCGCCGAGCTGCGCCAGAAAGTGCCAGCGCTGCTTGCCGAGGCGCAGTCGCTGGAGGAGAGCGCCGCGGTCAAGGAAGCCGAGGCGGATCAGCTGGAAGCGCATCAGGCGGAGATCAAGGCGGCGGCAAATCGCCTGGGCAGTTGGGGCGGCCTGATTGCCGGTGCGGCGACGGCTGGTGGTGGCGCTGCCTTGCGGATTTCCGCAGCCCAGTCGCGCGCCGAGGCACAAGGCAAGCGCGCCGAAGCGGGTCAGGCGCAGGCGCAGCTGACGCGCTTGGGCGCGGACCTGCCGCCGTATGCGGGACTGGATTGAGGCGTGCGGGGCGGATTGCAAACCGCGACAACCCGTCCCAAACCGCACGCGGACAGGAGGAAAAAATGGGACGCAACCGACAGTATTCGGTGAACGGTTCGCCAACACACGATACGCAATGGCGCGATGGCCTGCTGGCGTTAGCCGCACGGCTGCTGCTGGTTGGCTTGGCGGGGTGCCAGCCCTCCTCGCCCACCGCGTCGTCCAGCTGCCCGACCGGCAAGCCCGTCGACTGCGGTGACTGGTGCTGCGGCTCCGGCTACGGCTGCGATCCCAGCGGCCCTGTCGGCTATCGGTGTAAGGACCTGACGTGCAAGGCAAATGGCGACTCGACGTGCCAAATTGGCAACCCAGGCGACTGCTGCGAAGGGCTGATCTGCCCCGATCCAACCGGCACCATCAACCGCCAAGCGTGCTGCATCCCATCGCACAACGCGCAAGCGCCGACGAGCGCTGGGTGGGCCAAGTGCACGAGCGACCTGGACTGCTGTCACGATTGGAACGTGACCGTGGACACCGGCGCGTTGTGCCATGACGGTTTGTGCTACTGACGCTGACGGATTTGCCGCATCGGCAATGGCTTCCGCGCGTTCCGAGCCCTGTACGCCTCCATGGGCAAGCGGTACTGTGGGCGCTGGCGGCGCGGCAGCGCAAGTGGAGGCGGCATGAGCCGATTCTGGCTATTTTGGACGTGTTACGTCGGCATCGGCCTCGTCTGCTCCGTCATCGAGCACTACCGGCCGGCGCGCAAGCTGCAGTTCTGGCGTCTGGACGCGCTGCCGCTCGACCTCGTCGCCGCCGCGCTTTTTCAGCTTGTCTTTTTCTCCGCTGCGAGCCAGCTCGTCGACCGAATTCCCGTCAGATTCACAGCGACGCAGATGATGCTGGCATTTCCCTTGCCATTGCGCGTGGTTGCGTACTACCTGCTGGGCGATTTCGGCTCGTACTGGATGCACCGCTTGATGCACAAGCAACACTTGTGGCGGGTGCACAAATTCCACCATTCCGTGACACAGCTGTGGTGGCTGTCGGGCGTGCGGGCGACGATCCCGCAGCAATTCCTGTTTAATTTGCCGTACATGATGTGGGCGCCGCTGCTCGTCGGCGCCGGTCAGGACGTGTTTCACGGCCTGATGGTCGCCGGCATCGTGACGAACCACTGGATGCACATGAACGTGGCGTGGCAGTCGCGCTGGCTGGAGAAGATCATCATCACGCCGCGGTACCACCACATCCACCACAGCGCGAACACCAAGGCGCACGACGGCAACTACGGAACTGTGTTCACTTTTTGGGACCGCATGTTCGGCACGTACATCGACCCGGACAAGACCGAGGTCAAGGTCTTCGGTCTGGGGGAGCCGCTGCGGCCGTTGGCGTTGCTGCGGTACGTCATCGGCGTGTAGCGCG
This sequence comes from uncultured Myxococcales bacterium, assembly GCA_903869075.1. Lineage (GTDB taxonomy): Bacteria > Myxococcota_A > UBA9042 > UBA9042 > UBA9042 > CAIYBN01. The sequence continues at coordinate 9,312 of CAIPXZ010000190.1, forward strand.
CCGTCGCACTGCAGCTGTGCCTGGCGCCGCCGAGCACCACCGCGACGCGACGGCCCCCTCTCTGGTCCCGGCGGCGGCACGCGGCGGCCTTGACCGTCCGGTCCCGGCGCGTAGACTGGCTGGGAGGCTGGCCTGACGGCTGTCTGTTCCGGAGGAAAAGGCTGATGGCACGCGAGCTTGGCCTGTTGCGCACCGTGAAACCGTCCGCCGTCCCACCGCGGATCCTGCTGGCCTGCGCGCTGCTGCTGCTCGCGGTGCCGGCGTGGGCGCGCCCGCCGCAAGTGGAGCACGCGCTGCGCTGACGGCAACCGCTGGCGCTAGCCGGCAAAGACCCGCAGGCAATTGCGGCCGGCGGCCTGGGCCGCGTGCATCGCCGTCTCCGCTTGTTGCAGCAAGGGATCACCGACGGCGTTGTCGTCGGGATAGACACTGAGGCCGATGCTGAACGATACCGATGCCGCGCGGCCGTTGACGAGCAACGGCTCCTGTAGCTGGTCCAGCAGCCGGGCGGCGTGCAGCACCGCGCTGGCGTTGTCGGCCACGGGCGTCAGCAGCACGACGAATTCCTCAGGCGCCATCCGCCCGGCCGTGTCGCTGCCGCGCACGGACGCCTGCAGCCGCTGCGCCACCGCCCGCGACACTGCGTCGCCCGTGCCGTCCGCCGGGTCCGACGGCGCGCGGCTGAACCAATCCACGTGGATGCAAAGGACCGCGAACCGGCCGTTGTCGCGGCGCGCGTCCTCGACGGCCTGCTCCATGCGGTCCAGCAGCAGCAGCCGGTTCGGCAGACCGGTCAGCGCATCCTGGTGCGCCAGCCGCGCCATGCGAATCGCCAGCGCGCGGGCCTCGCTGACGTCGTGCGCCACCACGACCACACCTGACGGCAGGCCGGCGGAGTCGTGCAGGGACGACAGCGAATACTCGACGGCGAGCTGCGACCCATCCCGCCGCAGCAGCCACGCCGCGCGCTTGTGCGGACCGGCATTTTGCCCGGCGATCGCCGCGCGCAGGTGATCCGCCTCCAGCTCGCCGGAGAACGCCCGCAGCGCCAGCACCGCCACGAGCGGCTGACCGATCGCCTCCGCCTGCGACAAGCGCGTCAGCGCCTCCGCCACGGGGTTCAGGTAGACGACGCGGCCCGCGGCATCCGCCGTCAATACCGCCTCGGTGATCGCCCCCAGCGTCGTCCGCGCCGCTTCCTTCTCGGCGTACAGCGCGTTTTCGGCAGTGCGGCGCGCGGTGATGTCCGTGAACATCACAAAGAAACCCTGCACTTCGCCGTCGCGCACGTCCGGCACATAGGACGCCTGCGAATACACGACCTTGCCGTCCAGGCTCACGACGTCGCGGTAGAACACTTGCGCCTCGCCGCGCAGCGCCGCCTCGATGTGCGGCAGGTTCGCCCGGTACATCGGTTCGCCGACGACGTCGCGGATATGCTGGCCGCGCAGCGACTCCGGCGGGATGCCGAACCAATCGTAATACGCCTGGTTGGCGTGGCGGTTGCGCAGGTCGCGGTCCCAGTAGCCGATCAGCGCCGGCATGTGGTCCAGCACCATCCGCAGCTCGGCGGTCAGCCGTGTGCGCTCCGTCTCCGCCTGCTCGTACTCCACCGTCCGCCGCCGCAGCGTCAGCAGCTGCAGCACCTGCCCCGCCAGCAGCTCCAGCTGCCGCAGCGTGTCCTCGTCCAGCGGCCGCGGCACCACGTCCATCGCGCACAGCGCGCCCAGCGGGTAGCCCTCCGGCGAGCGCAGCGGCACGCCCGCGTACGCGCGCACGTGCGGCGGGCCAAGCACCAGCGGGCTGTCGGCGAACCGCGGATCCGCCAGCGTATCGGGCACCAGCAGCGGCGCGTTGTCGTGCACGACGTGGGCGCAAAACGCCGTGTCGCGCGGCGTCTCGCGGGTCAGTGCGCCGTGGTGCGCCTTGAACCACTGCCGGTCCGCGTCGACAAGCGAGATGAACACGAGCGGCACATTCAGCAGCCGCGCCGCCAGCTCGACGAGCGCGTCAAAAGCCGGCTCCTCCGCCGTGTCCAGGATGTGATACCGCGCCAGCGCGGCGAGGCGGGCCGCTTCATCGGCTGGTTTGGCGGCAACCTGCATCGCGTCAACCCCGGGCCGAGCGTTGGATCACTCGCCACTGCTTGCGGAGTCTAGCGAACCAAAATCTGCTGGCAAGTTGCGGCGATTTACGGCGTGCTGATTGTGCCTTCCATCGAGCTGATTGTGTTCTTGGTGCACAACTTCCAGTGCGTCGCCTCATAACCGCTGCGCATTTGTTGAATAATCTGCGGCCGCGCCTTGCCAATGGGCAAACCAGCATCGAGTATTTCCACCTGATCCGCCTTCAAATTCTTGATCCGGCTGCAGCGGTCGTCCAGCAGCGGCATCAGACATTTCAGGCCAGCCGGCTCGGCGATCAGGAAGCGGAACACCTCGTCATCCTTGATAAACTCCGCGTGCTTGAAGGCTGCGCTGCAGTTGCCAGCTTTTTGCGTCGCCAGCTCGGCATCGATCCACCGTGCCACAAATAGATCCGCGAGGCTGGTGCTGGCGAACGCGACGGCCGGCTCGCCGGCGATCGGCCGGAACAGCGCGGACTGGAACAGTTTTTCGCAGACGCGCTCGTGATTCTCGTCTGAAGTCTGGCTAGCCGTGTCGACAACTGCCTTGCAATCCGCCAGATCGAGGCGGACGTCCGCGCGCTCCTCGCGGCGCAATTTCGGCGCCACAAGCCGATCGACAAGCGTCAACGCCTGCGCCTCGTTCCAGCCCAACTCCCGCAATTCCTTGGTCAACCGCGCGCCGACGAGCGCCTCGTGCACATGCGCCCGGCTGACAATCAGCTCGGATTTGGGTTCCATCGATTTGTGGTGAAAATCAATCAGCGTCTTGATGTCGCCAAAGCTGGCGAGGTACGGATATGTGCAATCATCCGCCACGGTCGCCCGTTCATCCAAGCCATAGCGGTGCAGGAATTGCAGGAATTGTTGGCGCGCCGTCGCGTCTTTGATGGCCGTGGCGATAAACGCGTCGGTGTCCTTGCACTGCAACGTGTGGATGGCAAAGTGCGCGTCCAGCGCCGTGAAGCCGTAGTCCGCGTCCAGCACCGGCGGCCGCGCCAGCAAAATGAACTGCGCCGCCGGCAGCTTGGCCACGGCGTCATTCCAGGCCAGCAGCACCACGTTGCGCCGCGCGGTCTCGACCTCGTCCACGCCGTCCAGCAGGAACAGCGCGCGGCCGGCCGCGACCTCCTGGACAAACGCCGCCACGTCCGGCCCCGTCTCCGCCTGCACCGCAGCGAACAACGGGTTGCCGGCGCCGCTGGAATTCGCCACCGCCTTGGCGTCCACCAAAAACACCGGCAGCTTGCCGCACAGCTGGCCACGCAGGGACTCCGCCAGCCGCGACTTGCCCAGCCCGCCGCGGGCAAAGATCGACGCGCGCTTGACCTCGCCCTTGGCCAGCACGTCCACAAGCTGCGCTTCGCTGAGCATCGTCTCGGCGTGCCCGGGCCACTGCGCGACAACCAGCGTCATCGGCGTGTAGTTGTTCTGCGCCTTCTCATGGCGCTGCGTGCCGGCATTGAATTCGCACTTTTTGCCGTACGCCAGCGCCTGCGGACTCTGCGGCCCGCTGACTTGCGCCGTACCGCCGCCGCACCCCGTCAACGCCGCCGCCGCCAGCAGCGCCGCGACGTTTTGCCTCCAAGCCATCGCCGTCATGATTTGCCTCGCCCGCGGCCGCTACAGCCGGACGTCAATGTGGGCACTGCCGCGCATCTCATCCAGCCAGGCCTTGTAGAGCTTGGTGAACTGCTCTTCCTGCAGGCGCGCGCGGACAAATTGCTCCAGCACTTCCTTGTCCTTGACCGGCACCCGCCGCCGCTCGAGGAACTGGATGATGTGAAAGCCATACGGCGTCTGGACCACCGTCGAGATTTCGCCCGGTTGCAGCGACCACAGCTTGCCGCCAAAGGTCGGATCCAGCGTCCAGCGCTTCTGCCAGCCCAGGTCGCCGTGGCCCTCGGACGTCGCCGAGTCGTCATTGCAGTCGTCCGCCACTTCGTCCCACGGCTTTTTGTGCACCGCCACGTCGTCGTAGCAATGCCAGGCGCGGTCGCGCAGCTCGGTCACGCGCTGCGGGCTGGCGTCATCGGGCACGCCGATCAGCATGTGCCGCGAGTGCACCTCGTCCTCAAACTGCCCGCCGGCGTATTCCTGGTCGATGATGCGCTTGACCTCGTCCTCGGTCACCCGCAGCTTGCCGGCGATCTTCGCCCGCAGCATCTGCACCCGCACCATCTCCGTGCGCACGTGCGCGCGGTACGCCGCGAGCGTCGGAAAGCCCATGTTGCGGACGATCTCCTCGAATTCGTCCAGCGTCTTGTGCATCCGCTTGCGCGTCTGGTCGATTTGCCCGTCGACCTCGCCATCGCTGACGACGAGGCCCAAGTCTTTCGCGGCCTTGGCTACCAGCGCGTTGTCGATCAGCGTGTCCAGCGTCTGCTTGCGCAGCGCCTCGGGGCTGCGCGGCTCGGCGGTCTGGATCGGGTCATTGCCGCCGCGCGTCTGGCCCATCGCCCGGCGCAGCTCGCTCTGCAAAATCGCCGTATCGCCGACGGTGGCGACGACGCCGTCCACCTCCTGATAGCCCTGCGGCAACGTCGCGCGGCGCACCGCCAGCACCGGCTTCTGCGGCTTGGCCGGCTCTTCCTTGCCCGGCGGCGGCGGATCCGCGGCAAACGCCGCCAGCGGCACAGCCAGCAGCGCCAGCGCCGCCAGCGTAGGGGTCAGTTTGCACATGGCTTACAGCTCAGACGGCGTCGGATCCGCCGGTTGCTTGTTGTTGGAGACGCCTGGCGGCACGGCGCCCTGGCCCGGCGCGCCCTTGCCCTTGCCCGCTGGCGGTTGCACCGGCAGCAGGCGCAGCGCGTCGTCGTTCAGGTCGATCTTCGCCGCGGCGCGCAGGTCGTCGACCAGCTTCTGGCGGCGCAGGTCGCGCTCGCGCTTGACGATGCGGGTGCGAATGGAGTCGCGGACATCGGCAAAAGCCTTGTCCACAGCTGGAATTTTCGAGGTCACCATCAGCACATGCCAGCCCTGCGGCGACTGCACCGGCGTGCCGATGGTAAAGATTTCGCGGCCCATCGCCGCCTCAATGACCTGCGCCGGCACCCGCGCCAGCCGCTCGAGATCTGCCGGCGCCGCGCCCGACGGCGGCGTCCGCGACACAAGCCCCAGCGAGCCGAGGTACGGAATCGTCGCCTGATCCTGCGACAGCCGCCCGACGTAGTCGTTCCACGCCACCACGAGCTTGGCCGACGCGCCTTCCGACGCCGACCGCAGTTCTTTGGCGATGCGCTCTGCCGTCGCCGCGTCCGCGACAAGGATGTGGCTGACCTCGACCTGCTCCGGCTTGTGGTACAGCCCGGGATTGGCGTCGTAATACTTCTGCAAGTCCGCGTCCGTAAAGCTCTCCGGCTTGACAGCTTCCACCGCCGTGTCCGCCAGGAACTTGCGCACCATCGCCTGCTTGGCGGCTTCCAGCACTTCCGGATCGCTCGCCAGCCCGCGCCGCGCCGCTTCCGCCGCCAGCAGCTCGAACTGCACGAGACTCGTCAGGTATTCCTTGCGCTTTTGCGTGCTGGCAAACTGACTGCGCACCACCGCCGGCTCATGCGCCAGCCGCGCCTCGATCTCGCCCAGCGTGATCGTGTGGTCGCCAATGCGCGCCACCACGGTCGCGCGCTGCTCCGCGGTCAGCTGGGAATCGTCGAGGTTGATGTGCGCGTTCGGCACCTGTTCCACCGTCGCCTGCTGCGCTTTCTCGGTGATGCCGGGACCCGCCGGATGCGGCCGCGCGGGCTTGCCGCACGCGACGGTGGCGAGGAGGAGGGGCAAAAGGGCGAAGTTTCGGCGCATGCAAACCTCCGCCCAAGGGGACGGCGGGTGTGTTTTGGCAGGTTTGGCGCAGCGGCGCAACCTCCGATGCACCGAGCCCGAGGACATCTTGACACGATCCGGCGCAAGCCCCAGCCTCAGCCGGCCCGGGCCACCGCCCGCTGTCCATGCTGACCGATGTCCAACGTCCCAAACTTCCCGGTCAGACCTGTCGCATTTCGGAGTAGATCCGGGCGCGTCCACCGCCTGTGCTTGCTGCTGCTCCTCGGCAGCGCGGCCGCCTGCGCCGCCAAACCCGCGCCCGTGATGGTGCCGCCGGAGTTGGCCGAGATCGTGACCTGGCTGCGCGCGCATCCGCCAGCGGCCAACGTGCTGACGCTGACCGAGACCGGCGCGGCTGCCGTGCGCCAGGCCGCGCACACGCCGGTTGTCGACGGCCAAGGCCAGCTGGGGCTGCTCGGCCGTGACGCCAAGGCGCTGCTGCAGACGATGGCCGACAAGCGCCTGGACTACCTGCTGACCACCGAGCCGGACCTGCATGACGCGCCGGCGCTGACCAAGGACAAGGCCGTGCTCGTGCCGTCGGTGCTGCAGCACCTGATCAGCCTCTACGGCACCGGGACGCGCGACCAGGCCTGCGTCGACGGCTTGCAGCTCGTGGCGACGTCGAGCGCGATTCGCAACGTCGGCGGCCGGCACCTGCCCGCAGCGATGCTGTTCCACCGCGTGCCGGGCGCGCGCCTGCAGCTGCACAAGCTAGTGCCGGGCATTCCGGTGCGCGTGGAGACGACGCGGACGTTCGCCGGCCAGGTCTTCGTGTTTGACTGCCAGACGCGCGCGGACGCCACCGGCAACCTCGACATGCGCTTTCCGTACCCGAGCTTGCCGACCGCGCCGGTGCGCATGTGGACCGCGGTCAGCAAGTCCGGCGACCCGATCGCCATCAGCGCCGAGGCCGTCGACAAAGGCCAGATCGTCGATCTCTCGCTCTGAACATCCTGACCGATGTCCCAGGCCAAGTTCTTCCAGCCAGACCAGTTGCATCTCGGACTGGATCCACGAGCGTGCGCCGAAGGTGGCACGCCGCAGCTGAAAACGGTTTGATCGCGAAATTCGCTCGGCGTGTTTAGTCAGCGCCGCCCGACCATCCGCAGCCGGCCGCTGTGGCGCGGATCGACCGTCAGCTGGCGCGGCGCCTCCGGCTCCGGCATCACGTCAATCACCACGTCCGCCGGGTTCTCCGACCACCGCCGCAGCGTCCGCAGCAGCTCTTTTGTCGCCGCCACAGGCGCTTCCTGCTCGCGCGGCGTCAGCGTCTTGGTCAGCACCATGTCCGGCGTCAGCCGATACAGCGAGCCGCGCTGGTTGATGAGCGGCAGCAGCGTCTCCGGCTGCAGCTTGCCGCGCTCGTGCAGCGTCAGCGCCACCGCCATCGGACCTTGCTCGACTTTTTGCACGCCCAGCGCGATCGCCAGCACGCGCAGCTCCAGCGTCTCGAACAGCGCCTGCCCGGGCGGCGGCAGCCGGCCGTAGCGGTCGACAACAGCGCGCATCGCCGCGTCCAGCTCCGCCTCATTGCGCACGCCCGCCAGCCGCTTGTACGCCGCCAAACGCTGCGTCGGATCCGGCACATACGTCTCCGGCAGGAACGCCGTCAGCGCGACCTTGATCTCCGGATCCACCGGCGCGCCCAGGTCCTCGCCGCGGATTTCCTGCACCGCCTCTTCCAGCAGCTTGACGTACAGCTCGTAGCCGATCTCGGCGATGTGGCCGGTCTGCTCCTCGCCCAGCAGGTTGCCGGCGCCGCGGATCTCCAGGTCATGGCTGGCAATTTGCACGCCCGAGCCCAGCTCCGAGAACCGCTCCAGCACCGCCACGCGCCGCGCGCCGTCAGTCGTCATCCGCTCGCGCTCCGGCACGGTCAGGTAGCACCACGCGCGCACGCTCGATCGCCCCACGCGTCCGCGCAGCTGGTACAACTGCGCGAGGCCAAACGTGTCGGCGCGCTCGATGAACATCGTGTTGGCGTTGGGAATGTCCAAGCCCGACTCAATAATCGTCGTTGAAATCAAGACGTTGCATTCGCGGCGCATGAATTTCAGCATCGCGTCTTCCAGCTCGCCTTCCTCCATCTGGCCGTGCGCCACCACCGGCCGCACGCTCGGCACCAGCGACTTCAGGTGCTCCGCGATCTCCGGCAGCCGCGCGATGCGGTTGCAGACGTAAAACGCCTGGCCGCCGCGGTTCAGCTCGCGCTCCAGCGCCTCCTGCAGCACGTCATCGGCGCCGCGGCAGACGATCGTGCGCACCGACTTGCGGTTCTCCGGCGGCGTGGCGATCAGCGATAAATCGCGCAGCCCCAGCGTCGCCAACTGCAGCGTCCGCGGGATCGGCGTCGCGGACAGCGTCATGCAGTCGATGTTGGTCCGCCATTTCTTGATGGCCTCCTTGTGGCCGACGCCAAAACGGTGCTCTTCGTCGATGATCAACAGGCCCAAATCGCGGAAATTCACGTCCTTGGAAAGCAGCCGGTGCGTGCCGACGATGATGTCGATCTCGCCCTTGTTCAGCGCCTCGATCGTCTCGCGCTGCTCCGCGGCGCTCAAAAACCGCGACAGCGACGCGACCTTGATCGGCAAGCCCTGGCAGCGCTCGGCGAACGTCAGGCGATGCTGCTCCGCCAGGACCGTCGTCGGCGCCAACACCGCGACTTGCTTGCCGTCCAGCGCCACTTTCACCGCCGCGCGGATCGCGACTTCGGTCTTGCCATAGCCGACGTCGCCGCACACGAGCCGGTCCATCGGCCGCGGCAGGCTCAGGTCAATCAGCACGTCGTCGATCGCCCGCTGCTGGTCCGGCGTCTCTTCCCACGGGAACGACGCCTCCCACTCGCGGTACACTTCATCGGGCGGCGAAAACGCGTGACCCGGCCGCGCCGCGCGCTCGGCATACAGCCGCACCAGCTCCTGCGCCGCCTCCGCCACGGCCTTTTTGGCCCGGCGCTTGGCCTTCAGCCAGCGATCGTGGCCGAGTCGATCCAGCTGCGGCGACGCGTCCTCACCGGAGACGAACTTTTGCACGCGCTCCAGGCTCGTCACCGGCACGTACAACCGCTGGTCTTCCTTGTAGATAATCAGCAGGAAGTCCTGCTCGATGCCGCCCGCCGCCATGCGCTGCAGCCCGACGTAGCGGCCAATGCCGTGGTCGACGTGCACGATGTAGTCGCCCTCGGTCAGCTCCGCCATGTCGCGAATCAGCTGGCCGGCCGAGCGTTTTTTGCGCAGCTGCTGCGGCTTGACGGTCTTGTGGCCAAAAATCTCGTCCTCGTCGATCACGACGAGCTTGAGCGCCTCGATGTGGTAGCCTTCGCCCGAGCCGCCCAGCACCAACAGCGCGTCCAGGTCCTTGCGCAGCCGCAGCGTCGGCATATCCGCCGGCCGCAGGGGGCCCTGGTGGAACTCGCTGCCGATGCCGTAGTGCCGCAAAATCGTCGCCAGCCGCTCGCGGCCGCCTTCGGAGTGCGCGGCAATCACCACCAATTCCTGCAACTTGCGCGCCATGCGGATGCGCTGCACAAGTGGCCGCAGGCCCTCGTCGCGGCCGCGCGCCTCGTGCAGCTCGCGCGCCACATCGCGGTTGTTGCCGACGTCCAGCTGGAACGTCGGCGCCGTACGGCCCTCCTCAAAAATCGCGAACGGCCGCACATATAGCTGCGTATGCGTCTGCAATTGCTGGCGAATCTCATCCGGAGACGCCGCCAGCTGCTCGGGCGGATAGCACAGCCGCTGCGCCGCCTGCGCCTCGGCGTACTGCAGCCGCAGCTGCTGCCACGCCGCTTCCAGCGCCTGGAAACAGGCGTCCGGCTGGTCCAGCACCACGATCGGCGAGGCGTTGCCGGTCAGCGGCGCGAGCTGCAGGATCGTCGCCTGGTCCGGCGTGATGCCGGCGCGCAGCGCTTCCAGCCCCGGCACCACGTGGCCGGCGCGCAGCTCGTCCAGGATCGCCCGCAGCTCGACGTTGCCGACGTCGTGCAAATCCGCCAAATCCGTCAGGTTCTTGCCCGCGAGCGCCAGGCTGCCCGGGTCGATCAGCAGCTCGCGCACCGGCGGCAGGATCACGTCCAGCAGGCTGTGACCGGTCGCCGCTTGCGTTTCCGGGTCAAAAAAGCGGATGGCGGTCACGTCGTCGCGCGTCAAGTCGATGCGCGTCGGCTCCAGATACAGCGGACTCCAGACGTCGATGCCGTCGCCGCGCAGCGTGAAAGTGCCCTGATCTTCGCAGACTGGCACCTGCTCGTAGCCGCCAGCCAGCAGTTGTTCGACAAGTTCCACGGTATCCAGGTTCGCGCCCACCGACGCCATCGCCGTCGCCCGATCCAGCTGGCCCGCCGCCAGGGTGCGGTGCAGCAGCGCGTCGGCCGTCACAACCACCGCCGCCAAGCCCAGCCCGAGGTTCAGCCGATAGCCCGCGGCGATGCGCGCCTGCACGTTCTGCCGCAGCGGCGACACGTCGTGGTACGGCGACACGTCATTGGCTTCATATGCCAGCACCGGCCCGAGACCGGGCCACAGCTCCGCCTCGAAAGCGCTCAGGCCTTCGACAATTTGCGCCATGCGCTGGGTCGTCGGCGCGACGATCAGCAGCGGCCGATCCACCCGCGCCCGCAGCACCGCCAGCAGCAGCGGCACCACGCCCGCCTCCGCCGTCGCCAGCACCTGCAGCGGCGTGCGGTGCTCGAGCGACAGCACGAGCCCCTCGAAGTCAAAGCGGCGCGGCTGGTGCAAAGTGGCCATAGCGGGAGCCAGAATAGGCGCTGCCTGCCGGTTGGGCAACGCCCGCGGCCGTTTCCGCTGCGATCGGCGTGGATTGCGCGGCCGGGGCGGCAGGTGCCGGTGCGGCTACTTGACCGCGACGGCGCGCAACCGCACAGTGGACGGCAACGGAATGCGCGGCGCCACTGCGGCGTTGTGCCCGGTGGGAGCCGTTGTGAACCGATTCTGGACAAGCCAAAACCGCGCGTGGGCAGCCGTCATCGCGGTGGTCGTCAGCCTGTGCGCCTGCGAACCGACGTACCCGGCGGACGACGCCACCGCCGGTGACGCCAGCGGCGACGCCGACACCAGCCACTTGCCGCCCAATGGCGGCACCATCTACGGCGACGACGACACCTGCGGCACAAGCTGCCCGACGCCCGCGCACGCCGACCCAACGTGCGCCGAGAGCGTGTGCGGCTACGCCTGCAGCGGCGACTTCCTGGACTGCAACGGCAAGCCCCTCGACGGCTGCGAAATCAGCATCAAGAGCGACCCGGCGCACTGCGGCAGCTGCGGCAACAACTGCGGCAACGTCGTGAACGGCACGCCGATTTGCGTCAATTTTCTCTGCCGCGCGTCCTGCGACCCGGGCTGGGGCAGCTGCCAGAACAACCCGGCGCAGTGCGAGACGCACACCGACGTCGACCCGCTGCACTGCGGCGGCTGCACGACGCAATGCACCGGTAGCATCAACGCCGCGCCGCACTGCGAGGGCGGCCAATGCACGTTCCACTGCTCGCCTGGGTACTCGGATTGCAACAGCAATTCCGACGACGGCTGCGAAATCAACACCGACAGCGACCCGCACCATTGCGGCAGCTGCAACCTCGACTGCAAGGGCCTCGGCTGCTCGCAGGGCACCTGCACGTGCGCGTCCAGCACGCAGACGGCCTCGCTGTCGCCGCTGGACTTGTACATCATGATGGACCAGTCCGGCTCGATGGACCTGACCACCGGCACCGGCGTGACAAAATGGGCAGCGATCTCCGCGGCCATCAAGGGTTTTGTCAATGACGCCAAGTCCGTCGGCATCGGCGTCGGCATCCAGTATTTCCCGCTGACGACCTGCGCATCGTCCGAATACGCCAAGCCGGAGGTGCCCATCGCCGACCTGCCGGCCAACGCGACGACAATCATGGCGTCAATCGCCAAACATGGCCCCAACGGCTCGACGCCGACCGCGGCGGCGCTGGACGGTGCGATCACCTATGCGCAATCCGTGGCCGCGACAAAGCCCGGTCACGTCATCGCTGTCGTCCTCGCCACGGACGGCGTGCCGACCGGCTGTGCGCCGCTGGACACCATCCCCGCCGTCGCCAAGATCGCCGCCGCCGGCTTGACGAGCTCCGCTGCGGTGCACACCTTCGTCATCGGCGTCGGCACCGAGACGGCCTCGCTCAACGCGATCGCCGTCGCTGGCGGCACCAAGTCGGCGCTGATCGTCGACGTCGCCGGCAACGTCGAGCAGCAATTCGCCGCTGACTTGAAGGCCGTCCAGGGCACCGCGCTTGCATGCTCGTACGCCATCCCGGTGGCGCCCGCCGGCCAAAACGTCGACTTCAACAAGGTCAACGTGCAGATCACGCTCAGCGGCGGCAAGCCGCAGATGCTCAACTACGTCGCCACCGAGGCCGACTGCAGCGCGACGACCGGCGGCTGGCACTTCGACAACGCCGCCGCGCCGACCAAGATCCTGCTGTGCGCCACAAGCTGCGCCGTGCCGCTCAGCGCGTCGACCGCCAAGGTCGAGATTTTGCTGGGCTGCGCGCGCACGACCGCCAATCCGTAGCCGCGCCGGCGCATTGGACTTGCGCGCGGACGCCACCTGCGCTATTGCCTTTGGCAACTGCGGGTGGGTACGCGGTTGTCTGGGAATTGCATGACCGCGCCACTGCCATTGGGTTGCCGTGAACGCACGATCGCTACGGCGACGCTGTCGACGATGCACATCGTCGAAGCCGGCGATCCCCACGCGCCGCTGATCGTGCTGCTGCACGGCTTTCCGGAATTCTGGTACTCGTGGCGCCACCAACTAACGGCGCTGGCCGCGGATTTCCACGTCGTGGCGCCGGATTTGCGCGGCTATGGCGGCACGGAAAAGCCGGATTCTGGCTATGACATCGGCACGCTGGCGGCCGACATCGACGCGCTGCTGGCGACGCTGACCGCCGGTGAAGTGACGCCGCGGCCGGTGACGCTCGTCGGCCACGACTGGGGCGGCGTTGTGGCGTGGTCGGTGGCGTCGCTCCACCCGGAGCGCATCACCAAGCTTGTGGCGATCGACGCGCCGCACCTGCTGGCCTACCTGCGCAGCGCGCGGCAGCACCCGGGCCAGCTGCTGAAGTCGTGGTATATCGGGCTGTTCCAGGTGCCGGGGCTGTTTGAGTGGCAGTTCCGCCGCAACCCGTACGCGGCGATGGCGCAGATGCTGCGCGGCGCGGCGTTCCAGCGCGACGTGTTCACCCGCGAGGAGATCGGCCACTATGTGGCGGCGATGGCCGACCCGCGCGTGCTGCCGCGGGCGCTGGCGTATTACCGGGCTTTGCCGAGTGTTTTCGCGCAGTTGGATGATTTGCGCGCGCCGGTGACAGCGCCGACGCTCGTGCTGTGGGGCGCGCACGACCCGGCGCTGGGGCTGGAGCTGATCGAGGCGTGCCGCACCGTCGTGGATGCGCCGTTTGAATCGCAGGTTTTTGCCGACGCGGGCCACTGGCTGCAGCAGGAAAAGCCGGCTGAAGTGAGCGCGGCGATCGCCGCTTTTGCGGCGCGTTGACAGCGGGTGAGGAGAGGTCGGGCAATGAAGCAGGACTCGAAAAAGCTAGTGATTTTGCTGCTCGTGGCGGCGCTGGGCGCTTGCAGCTCGCCCAAGAGCGACGTCGGCGCGGGCAATGCGGATACGGCGGTGGGCGATACCGCGCCAGCGACGGACGTGACGGCGGTGACGCCGACCGACGCAGCGGTGGAAACCAGCGATGTCGCGCCGGACGTGGCGGCGGTGGACGTGGCGCCAGACGTCGGTCCGCCGATCGACGTGACCTACATCACCAACGTTGACAACGCCGCGGATCCGACCGGCGCAGCGGCGACCGTCGGGCAAAATGCCCAGCTTTCCGGGGACTTGACGCTGGTCTATCCGCCCGACAACGCGATGGCGCCGCGCGATTTTGCGCCGATCACCGCGCAGTGGACCTACACCGGCACGCTGCCGACGGTCTTCGTCGTGCGGTTTTCGACGGCGGAAGCGGAGGTCGACGTCATCGGCGATCCGGCGAAATTCGACGTCGGCCAAGGCTACGCTGTCACGATTCCCGACGGCATCTGGGCGGAGCTGTTCAAGCACCCGGACTACCAGGACTGGAGCGTGCGCGTGCTGGCGGCGGACATCGCCGGTGACAAGCTGGTGGGGACGATGCGCTCGTCGGCGCCGATCACCTTTCACGTGACAAATCAGAAGGTTGGCGGCGCAATTTACTACTGGAACACGACGATGGCGACTGTGCGCGTGCTGCCGCAGGGCTCCCTGACGCCGACTTCGATCCCCGGCATGGGCGGCATGATGGCCTGCGCTGGCTGCCACAGCATCAGCCCGGACGGCTCAACGGTCGCCGTCAGCAAGTTCTTTGACCTGAGCGGCGGCGGCCTCGGCGGCTCGATGGGCATGTCGCTCGTCACCGGCAAGAGCGGTACGCCGCCCGCGTGGCTCAGCCCCAAGGCCGCGTCCCTGCTGGCCGGCTCCTTCACGATCGCCGCGGCGTTCTCGCCGTCGTACTTCACGACGCAGTCCAAGTGGCTCGTCGTTCCGCAGGGCGGCAAGCTGCGCTCGGTCAACCTGCTCACCGGCGCGTCGTTCGCGATGGTCCAAGGCGGCGACCTCGGCCAGCAGGCCTTCCCGACGTGGGCGCCCAACGGCGAGACCGTCGTGTACGCCTCGGCCAAGGACGTCGGCAGCGGCTTTCAGGGCGCCGTGCCCACCGCGCTGTACACGGTGCCGTTCGGCGATGGCGCGGACATCGGCAAGGGCGGCACCGCGACGCCGATCCCCGGCGCCGACGAGCCCGGCATCTTCCACTACTACCCCGCGTTTACGCCGGACGGCGGCTACGTCGTCTACAACCGCGCCGATCCGGCTGGTCCGGCGTGCCCCAGCACCGGCGGCGGCGGCGGTCCCGGCAGCGGCAGCGGCGCCTCGACGTACGACAACTGCAACGCCGAGGTCTGGATGATCCCGTCCGCCGGCGGCCAGGCCATCCGCCTCGACAATGCCAACCAGTCCAAGGATCCGCTGACCAAGTCCTGGCCGACTTTTGGCAACCTGGTTGGCCAATACTCCTGGCTGGCATTTTCCTCGCGCCGCAACTATGGATTCTTGCACACCGGCGCGCCGGCGGAGCCGCAGGTCTACATCGCCGCCGTCGACCCGCTCAAGCTGCAGCAGGGCCTGGACGGTTCGTACGCCGCGCTGTGGCTGCCGGGTCAGGACATGAACTCCGGCTGCCACATTGCGCGCTGGAGCGCGCCACCGCGCGATTGAGGTGACGGCGAAGCGCGCAACCGCGCGATAGACCGTCGCCTTGCCACCTGTGCCGTTGCGGCGCACAATCCCGCCTCCGTGCGTCGTTGACGCTCGCCCACTTCCCTGCCTGATGAGGACCTGATGTTCGGCAAAAAGCTCCTTCCTTTCGCCTGTTGTGCGCTGCTCGCCGCGGCCTGCCAGAAGCCCGCTGAGGCGCCGCCACCTGCGCCTGCACCCGCGCCCGCGCCTGCACCCGCGCCCGCGCCTGCGCCCGCGCCGGAAGCTGCCAAGCCGGTGCCGCCGCCCGCGCCGGTCTCACCGAGTGCGTCGCCTGGCCTGCCGCCGCCGGCTGGCGCGGCTGTGGAAAAAGTGCTGAACGACCCGTGCCCGGCGCCGGGTGAAGATCCCGCCGCGTGCCCGGCCAAGCCGGCGACCGTGGACGACAACATCAAGGTCGCGCACGTGCTCGTCGGTTGGCAGGGTTCACTGCCAGGCAAGGCCACGACGCGCACCAAGGCCGAGGCGCTCAAGCTGGCCTCGGAGATCGCCCACGAGGCGCGCAAGCCGGGCAATGACTTCATCGGCCTTGTGTGGAAGCACTCGGACGACAACGGTCCCGGCGTGTACGACGTGACGCCGCCGATGCGCGGCCGCTATGTGCCGCAGTTCACCGCGCTGGCGACTTCGCTGGGCGTGGGCCAGGTGGACATCGTGGAGACGCGCTTTGGCTACCACGTGATGAAGCGCGTGCCGTTCGACTTCAAGGCGCCGGACAAGCCGCTGATCAAAGTGCTGACCGACGCCTGCCCGCTGCCGGGCGAGGATCCGACGACCTGCCCGACCGAGCAGAATCCCAAGCCGACCAAGACGACGGTCAGCCACATCCTCATCGGCTTCCAGGGCTCGCTGCCGGGCGAGAACGTGCCGCTGACCAAGGAAGAGGCCAAGAAAAAGGCCATTGAAATCGCGCATCAGGCCCGCAAGAAGGGCGCCGACTTTGGCGTGCTGATGAAAGCCAACAGCAAGGACCCGGGTCCGGGCACCTACCCCGTGGACGCCAACGCGCAGCTGGTGCCGCCGTTCAAGCAGCTGGGCCTGTCGCTGGGCAAGGGCCAGATCGACATCGTCGAGACGAGCTTTGGCTACCACGTGATGAAGCGCGTCGAATAAAGGCAGCCGACCGTCATGAGCGAACTGCCTGATTGGCAAATTGAAATCGACCAAGCGGCCATCCGCTGGCAAGCCGAAATCGACGACGCCGCGGCGCTGGAGGCGCTGCGGTCGCTGGAAGTGCGCGCGCTGGGCAAGGCGGGCGAAATTCCCGGGCTGATGAAGCGGATTCCGCAGATTCCGCCGCAGGATCGCAAGGCTTTTGGCCAGGCCGTCAACGCGCTGCAGGCGCACGTCGCGGCGACGATCGAGGCGCGGCGGCAGGTGCTCGTGGAGGCGCTGATCGCCGCGGAGCTGCAGGACGCGACGTTTGACCCGGCGGCGGTGGCGCTGCCGCTCAAGCTCGGCCACCCGCATCCGCTGTCGACGGTGCAGGCGGACATCGAGGCGATCTTCACGTCGATGGGCTTTCACGTCCTGGACTATCCGGAAATCGAGAGCGAATTCGATAACTTCGAGGCGCTCAACATTCCCGGGTGGCACCCGGCGCGCGAGATGCAGGACACGTTCTGGCTCGAAAGCGGGCACTTGCTGCGCACGCACACGTCGGCCGGCCAGGTCCGCGCGATGCATCAATTTCCCGCGCCGTTCCGCGCCATTTTCCCCGGCAAGGTCTACCGCTACGAAGCGACCGACGCCAGCCACGAGCACACGTTCCATCAGGTCGAAGGGCTGATGATCGACCGCAAGGTCAGCGTCGGCCATCTGCTGGACTCGATGCGCACGCTGCTGAGCGCGATCCTGCAGCGCGAAGTGGAAATCCGCTTGCGTCCCGGATACTTCCCGTTCGTGGAGCCGGGCTTCGAGCTGGACATCCGCTGCCAGGTCTGCGCCGGTGACGGCTGTTCGGCGTGCAAGCGCCGCGGCTGGCTGGAGCTACTGCCGTGCGGGCTTGTGCATCCGAATGTGCTGCGCGCCGGCGGTCTGGACCCGGAAGAGTGGCAGGGCTGGGCGTTTGGCCTCGGACTGTCGCGGCTTGTGATGATGCGCTACGGCGTGCCGGACGTACGGCTGCTGATGGGTGGCGATCTGCGATTCTTGAGTCAATTCTAGAGGTTCCCCGTGCTCGTCTCCTGGCGATGGTTGTCGCAGTTCGTCGATACGCGCGGCGTGGATCCGCTGCACTTTGCCGGGAAATTCACGACGACTGTCGCGGAGATCGACGACGTCGTGCAGTGGGGGTTTGGCCTGCGCGAGGTGCGGGTGGCCGATGTGATCGCCGTGGCGCCACACCCGAACGCCGACAAACTCCGCTTGGCGACTGTGGATTTGGGCGAGCGGACCGTGCAGGTCGTCTGCGGCGCGCCCGATTTGGCCGTTGGCATGCGCGTGCCGTTCGTACCGCCGGGCGTGACGCTGCCGTCGGGCATTACGGTGCGCGATGGTGAAGTGCGCGGCGTGGCAAGCCCGGGCATGTTGGCGTCGGAAAAGGACCTTGGGCTGTCCGACGAGAACGCCGGCTTGCTGAGCTTGGACGGCTGTGACGCGCCGGCAGGCACGCCGCTTCATCTGGCGATCGAGCTGGAAGATGTGCTGTACGACGTCGACAACAAGGCCATCACGCACCGTCCGGACCTCTGGGGCCTGTACGGCGTGGCGCGCGAAGTCGCGGCGATGCTGGACAAGCCGCTGAAACCGTTTGATTTGTCGCTGGATTTCGCGTCGCCGGCACCGCTGACCATCGCCGTGGAAGCGCCCGAGGCGTGCCCGCGCTACACCTGCGCGCGCGTGGCGGGTGTGGCGGTGCAGCCGGCGCCGGTGAACGCGCGGCTGCTGCTGCGGCGGCTGGGCACGCGACCGATCTCCAACCTCGTGGACGCGACGAACCTGGTGATGCTGGAGACTGGCAACCCGCTGCACGCCTTTGACGCGCGCTTTCTGCGCGGCAACGCCATCACCGTGCGCCGCGCGCTGCCGCACGAGACGCTGACGACGCTCGATGGCCAGCTGCGGCACCTGCAGGCGCACGACTGCGTGATCTGCGACGCCGTGGGACCGGTGGCGCTGGCCGGCATCATGGGCGGCGCGGACTCGGAAATTCGCCCGGACACGACGGAAGTGGTCCTGGAGGCTGCGAATTTCGACGCGCCGACGATTCGCCGTACCGCGATGCGGCTCGGCATGCGCTCAGAGAGCTCGGCGCGGTTTGAGAAGGCGCTGGACCCGGCGCTGGCAGCAGTGGCGGCGCGGCGGTTCCTGAAGCTGTGCCTGGCGTGGAGCCCGGATGCGCAAATCGTCAGTCATTTGGCGGACGTCGGCCCGTTCAGCGCGGAGGCCAAGCCGCTGACGGTGCTGCGCACGACCGGCAGCTACCTGCGCGAGCGCCTGGGCGTGACCGCGGCGGAGCTGCCGGACGCCTGGCTGGACGCCTGCCTGACGCGCCTTGAATTCCAGGTCGCCCGCGATGGCGACGCGCTGGCGGTGACGATCCCGAGCTTTCGCGCCACCAAAGACGTCAAAATCGCTGAAGATTTGATCGAGGAGCTGGGCCGCCACTACGGCTACGACAACGTCCGCAGCGAGGCGCCCAGAGTCGCCGCGCGGCCGCCGTACACGCCGCCGCTCAAGCTGCTGGAGCGCCAGGTGCGGACGACGCTTGTCCACGCCGGGCTGACCGAACAGGTGCTCTACGGCTTTGACGACGAGGACACCCGCAAGCGGCTGGGGCTCGCCGAGCCGGCGCCGCTGACGCGCGTGGCGGTGCGCAACCCGATCGCGTCGGCGCATACGCACATGCGCCGCAACGTGCTGCCGAACTTGCTGGCGGTGGCGGAAAAGGGCCTCGTGCAGGGCGACGACGGCCAGCCGGCGCGCAAGGGCTTGAATATTGGCGTGTTTGAGATTGGCCGCGTGTTCGTGCCGGAAAAGAGCAACGACCGCGGGCTGCCGCCGGTGCTGGTGAACGGCACCGCCGACGACCTCGCCGCGTACACCGCTGGCATGGAAGGCGAGATGCTGCGTGGCGTGCTGGACGCCCGCGCTGGCAGCACGCCGCTGCCGCTGCAGCCGATTCGCCTTGGCATTGTCATCGCCGAGCGCCTCGGCGGCGGCGCGGAAGGTTCCAAGCTCGTGTTTCCGGCGCCGGAAGTGACGCACCGCCTGCTGCAGCAGCTGATCGCCACGCTGCACCATCTGCTGAAGTGGCTGGGCAAGGAGCCGCTGACGCTGCAGGCGCGCGGTCCGGCGGCGAGCCTCGGCGCGCCCGATGCGACGCCGTCGTGGCGCAGCGATCTGGGCTTTGACCTTGTGGCGACAACCGGTGAAACCATTGGCTTTGTCGCGGCGCTACACCCGCGGGTGCGCATCGCGCTGGACCAGCCGGCGCAAGCCGTCGTCGCGGAGCTGGACCTGACGGCGCTGGAGCGCGTGCCGGCGTTCAAGCGGGTGAATCCATGAGCGCGCCGACCCGCCGCGTCCTGTACCTCTCGGCGCCGGTCGAGCCGCCGTGGACGCGTTCAGACAAGAACCTCGTGCGCGGCGTGGCGGCGAACCTGCGGCGCTACCGCGGCTGCGTGCTGACCCACGAAGGCGTCACGCTGGCGGAGCCTAACCTCGACACGGAGCCGGCGTGGGGGCCACGCACGGCGGTCGAGACGCCGCTGGCCAAGCGCATCGGCCTATTTGGCCAGCTGATCGCCCAGCGCGAGACGGCGCTCGTGCACCTGTTCTGGCCGGCGGATTTGCTCGTCGCCAACATCGTGCGAACGGCGGCGCGGCTGCGCGGGCTGCCGGTTGTCCACACGCTTGTGCGGGCGCCGCGGACGACCGTCGGCATCAAGCAGGCGCTGGCTGGCGCGCCGGTTGTCTGCCTGACGCAGGAGACGCAGCACCGCCTGATCGCCGAGGGCGTGCAAAACACGCTGTGGGTGCCGCCGGGCATCGCGCTGCAGGCGCCGATCGCCGCGGGCGACAAGGCCGGAATCCGCCGCAAGTACCGGATACCGTTGGACGAACCGGTTGTCATCTACGCCGGCGACTACCGCCACTCCAACGCCGCGCGGACTTTTGCCGCCGCCATGCCGCGCATCCTGCGGCAGACCGACTGCCACTTCATCCTCGCCTGCCGCATCCGCAACGAAGCAGACCGCGAGGAAGAAGCGCGCATCAAGGGCGCCATCACCGCCGACGGCATCGCCCACCACGTCACTTTTCTCAATGAAGTACCGAGCTTGCGCGAGCTGTTCGCCATCGCCGCGGTCCAGGTCTTCCCCGCCGACAGCCACCACGAAAAGATGGACCTGCCGATGGTGCTGCTGGAAGGCATGGCGGAGGGCGTGGCGACCGTCGTCGCGCAAAAGCCACCGCTGACCGAGCTTGTGCAAGCCGGCGTGGTGCTGGGCGTGCCGCCGATGGAGCCGGTGTCGCTGGCGGTGGCGGTCGGCGAGCTGCTGCTGCGCGAGGAGCGGCGCCAACAGCTGGCAGAAGCCGGTCAGCGCCATGTGCGGACGCGGCACGACATCCAGCTTGTCGCGGCGCAATACGAAGAGCTGTATGACGAAGTGCTGGCCATCGCCAAGCGGCCGCGCTCCGGCGCGTGGGGGATCGGGTGACGGCAAGCGCAACCGGCGCCTGGACGCCGTGGCTGGTTTCACTCGGCGCGCTGGCAGTGCTGCTGCTGGCGACGTGGGCGCATGTGGCGTTTTGGCGCCGCAAGCTGAGCTTGCCGCTCACGTACGACGAGGAACTCCGCGTGCCGGTGGACGGCAACAGCTGGTGCGAGCTGCGACGCTTGAAGCCGGCGACGCCGTCCGCCCTGCCGCCGGTGCTGATGGTCCACGGCATCGCGATCAACCACCGCAACATCGACGCCCGCGAGGACGTGTCGCTGGCGCGCGCGATGCGCGATACCGGCCGCGACGTCTGGCTGCTGACGCTGCGCTCCGGCCGCCGCGACCTGACGTGGCGCGAGCGCCACAGCATCGACTTCACAACGCTGGCGCAGCACGACATCCCGCAAGCGATCACCACAGTGCTGGCCAAGACCGGCGCCAAGCAGCTGGATTACCTCGGTTTTTCGATGGGCGGCATGCTCGCCTACGCGGCGTTTGGCCGCACGGTACCGCTCGAACAGATCCGCCGGGTCGTCATCATGGGCTCGCCGGGCATCGTCGGCGCGGTGTTGCCTGGCACCAAAATCGCCGCGCAGATTGGCCGGGTGTGGAAGCCGATCGTGCCGTCGCGGCTGTTCACGTCGCTGTTCGCCTTCGTCGCCGAGATCGTCGTGACGCCGCTGCAGCACCTGTTCCTGAACCCGCACAACAACCTGCCGGGCTTGCTGCACACGTTCATGATCGACGCGACGGCCGACATTCCTGGGCCGCTGGGCATGAACATGGTGCAGTGGGCGGCCAAGGACGGCGTCGTGCGCTTTGCCGGCGAGCCGGTGCTGCCGGGGCTGGCGCAGGTCCACGCGCCGGTGCTGTTCCTCGCCGGCGGCGCCGACAAGCTGGGCACACCCAAGTCCCTGCGCGCCGCGTACGAGGCGTGGGCGGGGCCGAAGCAGTTCATCCTGCTGGCAAAATCCGCTGGTTTTTCAGCTGATTACGGGCACATGGACATGGTCACCGGGCCCCAAGCGCCGGCCGAGGTCTTCCAGCCCATCATCCGCTTTTTCGCGGAGCCGACGTGAAAATCCTCGTCGACGTCACGACCTGGTGCCCGGGGCGCACCGGCGTCGGGCTCTACACCGAGCACGTGCTGCGCGCCTGGCAGGCCACTGGCCAGGACGAGCTGATCTTCGCAACCAACAAGGATTTCAGCGAGTTCAGCGACATGCCGGTACACAAGATCGGCCCGCGCATGCCGATCCGCGCCGCGTGGATGCAGACAGCGCTGGCGGTGCAGGCGGCCAAGCTGCGCCCAGACGCCGCGTTTTTTCCCAACTACATGGCGCCGCTGACGCTGAGCGCCGGGCTGCCGCGGATCCCGTACGTCATCACCGTCCATGACCTGGCGATCTTCCTGTATCCCGAGACTTTCACCTTTAAAAAGCGCGTGTTGCAGCGCCTGCTGCTACCGACCTTGGCGCGCGGCGCGGCCGCCATCCTGACGCCGTCGGAGGCGACGCGGCGCGACGTGCTGCGGATCCTGCCGGTGCAGCCGGAGCGCGTCGTCGCGGTGCCGCTGGCTGCTGACGCGCGATTTCACACGCCGCCGGACGCGCTGACGATCGCCCGCGAGCGCAAAAACCTGCAGCTGCCCAAGCACTTTTTGCTGGCGGTCGGGACGCTGGAGCCGCGCAAGAACCTGGTGCGGCTGATCGAGGCGTTCGAGCGCGTGGCGCCGGCGCACCCGGACATCGCGCTGGTGCTGGCCGGTGGGCGCGGCTGGAAGGACGAGGGCATCGCGCGGACGCTGAACGCCAGCCCGCTGAAAAACCGCATTCATCCGGTGGGTTACGTCAGCCCCGACGCGCTGAAGGTGCTGTACCACGAGGCGATCGCGCTGTGCTACCCGTCGCTGTACGAGGGTTTTGGCCTGCCGGTCGTCGAGGCGATGGCGTCGGGCGCGCCGGTGCTGACGTCGCGCGGCAGCTCGCTGGATGAGGTCGCTGCCGGCGCGGCGGTGGCGGTGGACCCGCTGGACGTCGCCGAGATCGCCGCCGGCATGACGCAGCTGATCAGCGACGGCGACCTGCGCGCGCGCCTGCGGGCGCTGGGCCTGGCGCGCGCCGCCGAGCTTTCCTGGGCCAAAACCGCCACAGGCACACGCGCTGTGTTCGCCCAGGTGACCGGCAAGCCGTAAACGCCGCCGCTGGCACAAACCCGCACCGCGGTGCATCATCTGGCCATGCCGCTGCCTCGCCGCCATCTGTGGACGCTCGCGCTGCTGCTGCTGGCGCTGCCGGCCGCGGCCGCCGAGCCGGTGCTGCTACCCACCGCCGGACCAGCGCTGGAGCAGGTGTTTGCCGCCAGCCACGGTGCCTGGACGCTGCCGGACGCGCAGATCCAGCCGCACCGCATCGTCGGCAAGGCGTGCGCGGCCGATGGCACATGCTTGGAATTCCAGCTGAATCCGCCGTCGCCGACGTGCCCGGGCGCGCAGCTGCCGGCCGGCTGCCTGACGACGCGCACGCCGGCGCCGGCGCTGGCGACGCTGCTGACCGCGCTGGCCAACCCGTGGCAGCAGGTGCACGATCCGCCGCCCACGCCGCCGCCGCCGCTGTGGCCGGGGCTGCTGCTGTGGCTGCTCGCGCCGGTCCTGCTGGCCTCGCTGACCGCGCAGCTGCTGCGCCGCCTGACACCGCCGCGGCGGCTGACCTGGCTGGCCGGCGCGCTGGCGTGGCCGCTGCTGCTGGCGGTGGCGAGCGTGTACGGCGGCTGGTGGCCGCTCTGGGATGGCCTGGGCATGGGCATGCTGGCGGCGCTGGCGTGGCTGCTGCAGGCGAGCCCGACGCGGGTGGCGTGGCGCGGGCTGCTGCTGTCGGGGACGGTGCTGGCGCTGGGGCTGGTGGCGCTGGAGGTCGCGCTGGCGCGGCTGGCACCCCATCAGGCGGCGGTGGCGACGCCGACGACGCCGCCGTTCCGCTGGCAAGGCGACGTTCTGGTGCGGCTACGCGTGAACGAGCCGGGCTTTTGCCCGCAGTGGGGGCCGCCGCTGGGCGAGGCCATCGGCTGTCCGCCGGGGCCGCCGGTGCCGGAGCAGCATCCGGCGGTGCTGCACATCGGCGATTCGCTGCTGCAAGCGCCGGGGCTGCCACGCTCGCAGACGGTGACCGCGTGGCTGGAGCGGCTGCTGCCGGGCACGGCGCACGTCAACACCGGCGTGGGCGCGACGAGCCTCGACCTGCAAGCCGCGATCGCCAATCGCTGGCTGGCGCGCACGCCGTTCGACGCGCTCGTGTTCCACGTCTACCCGTGCAACGACCTGGGCGAGATCGACGAGCCGCGGCTGTACTGCGGCGATGCGCCGGTGCTTGTCAATGACCGCGGCACGCCGCGCTTGCGCTGCCCGCAGCCCCGACCGGAACAGCCGCGCCTGACGACGCTGCTGCGCTACAGCCCGCCGCCGTTTCCGCTGCAGCTGGCGGCGGCGGATGTGCGGCTCGCGCGCGCGGGCGTGCGGCTGTTCGCGTGGCTGGCGCGGGCGCTGCGGCCGGCGACGGACGAGACGGCGCAGACCTCGGCGGCGTCCTACCAGCGCGCGCTGCAGCTGCTGCTGACGGAGACAGCGGCGCGGCATGTGCCGGTCGCAGCGGTGGTGATGCCGGCGCGCGAGAGCGCCTGTGCGATCGGCAACGTCGCCGACGGCCGGGTGTTGCGGCAGATCCTGCAACAGGCGCACGTCACGACTTTTGACAGCCAGCCGCTTTTTGACAGCATCACGCAAACAAGCAATGAAAGTGCAGTGTTTGGCGAGGATCCGCCCGGCGATCCGCACCTGAATCCGGCCGGGCTTGAGCGCCTCGGCCGCTGGCTGGCGCCACAGCTGCAAGCCTGGCTGGCGGCGCAAGCGCGCTGACGGCGGTCACAGCGCCAAGACGGCTTGGGCGAGGCGAGGCAGCACCGTCGGCGGCGGGTACCAGTCAAAACCGCGCTCACCGACGTTGGCGACCGTCTCCTGCCACAGCGGCGCGCCTCGGGCGTGCTGCCACAGCGTCTGGCAGGCGGCGTGCGGCGCCAGCGGCTCGGGAATGGCGGCATCGGCGTTGGCCAGCGCCGGCACGCGCGCATGACAGCGGACGTCAATCACCGCCAGCACGCGCTCATCGGGCCGCACCTTGCCGGTTTGCCAGTCGTTGACGGACAGCCAGCGGTCGCCCGGCTCCAGCGCGTACTGCGGCCAGAACAGGTGGACGCCGATTCCGTCCTCGTCGTCATAACCGCGCACAATCAATGCTGTTTTTTGACCATCGCGCGCCAGCTGCGCGGCGTGGGCAATCACCCGCTCGGACTGGTCGGACAGCTGCGGCGCCAGCACCCGCGGCGCCGTCGCCAGCAGCCCCAGCGCCGTCACCGCCGCCACCGGCCAGCGCCACCGGCTCGATGCGACGGTCACCGCCGCCGTCACCGCCGCCGCCAGCAGCACCAGCAGCCCGGACGGCATGTGCAGGCGCAGCTCCGAAGTCTCGTTAAAATCCAGCAACATCGGCGCCGCCCACAGCGCGCTCGCCAACCACAGCAGCGCCACCGGCCTGCGGGTGCGCGGCGACGCCAGCCCGGCCAGCGCCAGCGCCGTCAGCGGCAACGGCCAATAGCGCCAGTCCAGCACCAGCCAGCCATGGCCCAGCAGCACGGGCAGTTGGCGGACGAAATCGCGGTTCAGGCGCGGCAGGTTGCCCGCCGCCAGATCCTCCACGGCGCGGTCGCGCAGGAACAGCGCACCGGGCACCGACAGCAGCACGACGCCCAGCACGACGCCCAACAGCGCCAGCACCTGCGAGCGCTGCCGCGGCAGCGCCTGCGCCGCCACCAGACAGAGCGCCGTCGGCAGCGCCATCAGCATGCAATCCGGTCGCGCCAGCCCGCACAGCGCCAGCAGCACCACCGCGCCCAGCAGCGGCAGCGCCCGCCGCGCCGCCAGGCCTTCCAGCAGCAGCAGCGTCCCGGCGCTCCACCACAGCAGCGCCGGCACCAGCATCGACTCCGAGCCGTGGTCCAGCAGCGCCACCGGCAGCACCGCCAGCGTCACCGCCAGCAGCCGCCCCGCCAGCGGCCCGCCCAGGCGCTGCGCCAGCGCCGCCAGCGGCAGGATCGTCAGCGCGCCGAGCAGCGCGTGCAGCTGCTGGACGGTGGCGTGGTGCGCCGGCAACAGCGCGAAAAGCGCGTGGTCCAGCAGCGTGGTCGCCGGGCCGTAGCGCGGCAGCTGCTGCAGCGTAACCGCCTGATCGACGTGGAGAAAGCCGAAATACACCATCACCATCCGGTGCGGCAGCAGCGCCCGCAACAGCCACGCCGCAGCCACGCCCGCCAGCCACAGGCCCGGCGGCCGCAGGTCGCGCAGCGCCACGCGCGCCGCCAGTGCCAGCGCCAGCAGCGAGAGCGCCAGCAGCGCCCAAGTCAGCGGAATCAGGCTAGTTGGCGGCGGCGCCGGCGGCGGTTTTTGCCGGTTCGGCGGCGAGCGGAACTGGCCGTGGTCCAGCGCCGTGACGTACGTCCGCAGGCTCGCCAGCGCCGGCTGCCACGCCGCCACCGGCGTGTGCGGGTCGGTCAGCCACATCAGCGACGCGAGCCGCTCCCCGCGCTGCTGCGCCGGTTCGGTGGGAAATTCAGTCAGCAGCACGCGAAGCTTGTCGCTCGGGCCGCGCTGCAGCGTGACCGCCAATTCGCCTTCCGACA
>CAIPXZ010000191.1 GCA_903869075.1 uncultured Myxococcales bacterium
CCCCGCGTCCGCCGGCGCCGTCGTCACCAGTTCCGTCAGCCACTGCACGCCCATCGGGTCGCCCAGCTGGTCCAGCAGCCGCGCCGCCCGCAGCCGCAGCGCCACGTCCATCGGCGCCAGCGCCACCGCTGCCCGCAGCGCCGCGCCCGCCTGATGCGGCACCGCCAACTGCAGCCACAGCGCCGCGGTCTGTTCCAGCCACTGCGGGTCCGCCGGCGCCAGCGCTTGCGCCGCCGAGAGCGCCGTCAACGCCGCCGCGTGGTTGCCCAGCGCCTGCGACCACGTCGCCAGTTCGGCCAGCGCCGCCAGCCGCGCCGGCACCGGATACGCCGCGGTCGCCAGCGCCTGCAGCGCCGCCAGACCCGGGTCCACCGCGCCAGCCTGCAGCGCCAGCCGCGCCGCCACCAGCCGGGTCGCGTGCGGCAGCCGGTCGTCGGTCAGCAGCGGCAGCAGCGCGCGGGCGTCGGGCAGGGCGGCATCGGTCACGGCTTGATCGCGTTGCCACGCCGCAGCGGCTGACTGTGCCGTCAGGGTCGCGTCCGCTTGCGCCAGCCGCTGCCGCAGCGCCT
Source organism: uncultured Myxococcales bacterium (assembly GCA_903869075.1). Taxonomy (GTDB): domain Bacteria; phylum Myxococcota_A; class UBA9042; order UBA9042; family UBA9042; genus CAIYBN01. The sequence continues at coordinate 570 of CAIPXZ010000191.1, forward strand.
CCAACGCCGCCGCCTCCACGCGGCTGGGCGTCGTGCCCGCGAGGCTCAGCGCCAGCCATGCCGTATGCAGGTAGTGCGGCGCGTCCGGCGCCAGTGGCCGCAAAAAGGCTGTCACATCGCCGAGGTGCGCGTGCGTCAGCGCCATCTCCACGTGCGCCGGTTTGTGCGGGTCGCGGCGCGCCGCCGCCAAGGTCCAGCCGTCAGCCAGCGGCAGCGGCGGCGTATGGCCGGAAAAATAGGCGCTGAAAAGACCGGATAAGTCGCGATGCGGCGTCAACGTCTCGGCCTTGTGTGTGCGCTTGCACCTGCCCACTCTACCGTTCGCGTCGCTCGGGTCCCAGCTTCAGGCGGCTGGCTTTACGCAGTCCCCGATTTAGGCGGCCGCCTTGCCTTCACGCGCTACAAATGTAAATGCCAAGTGTTCATCTGTGGCGGTCACTTCAACCGTGCCGCCTTTTTGCAGCGCGCCAAACAGCAGCTCATCCGCCAGCGGCTTGCGGATCTCGTCGTGGATCAGCCGCGCCATCGGCCGCGCGCCAAATTTCGGGTCAAAACCCTTGGCGGCGAGGTACTTCTTGGCCGCGGCGTCGACGTCCAGCACCACGCGTTTCTCGCTCAGCAGCCCTTCCAGTTCGGCGAGGAACTTGTCGACGATGCGGATCATCGTCGCCTCATCCAGCCGGCCGAATTTCACCCGCGCGTCCAAGCGGTTGCGGAACTCCGGGCTGAACATGGACTTGAATTCCTTGTCGTCGTCGCCCTCGCCTTGGCCGCCGCCAAAGCCGACGCGGCCTTTCTCCAAGTCGCGGGCGCCGACGTTGGACGTCATGATCAGCACAACATGGCGGAAATCCGCGGACTTGCCGTTGTTGTCCGTCAGCGTGCCGTGGTCCATGACCTGCAGCAGCACGTTGAATACGTCCGGATGCGCCTTCTCAATTTCATCCAAAAGCAGCACTGCGTGCGGGTTTTTGGTGATGGCCTCGGTCAACAGCCCGCCCTGGTCAAAGCCGACGTAGCCCGGCGGCGCGCCGATCAGCCGTGAAACCGTGTGGCGCTCCATGTACTCGCTCATGTCAAAGCGCAGGAAATGCAGGCCCAGCACCTGCGCCAGCTGCTTGGCCAGTTCGGTCTTGCCGACGCCGGTCGGGCCGGTAAACAGGAACGAGCCCATCGGCTTTTTCGGACTGCCCAGCCCGGCGCGCGCGACTTTGATCGCCGTGGCGATCTGCGCCACCGCCTCGTCCTGGCCAAAAACCACGCCTTTGAGCTGGGTTTCCAGATCCGCCAGCGCCGCGCGGTCGTCGTGGCCGACCTGCCGCTCCGGGATCGACGCCATCTTCGACAGCACGCGCTCGATGTCACGCACCGTCACCCGCACCTTCGTCGTGTCCGCGCCGAGGCCTTTTTGCCGCGCCCGCAGCCGCACCGACGCGCCAGCTTCATCCAGCAGGTCGATCGCCTTGTCCGGCATCCGCCGATCCGCCAGGTACTTGCCCGCCAGCGTCGCCGCGGACGCCAGCGCCGCGTCCGTGTACGTCACTTTGTGGTGCGCCTCGTAGTGCTTGCGCAGGCCGCGCAGCACCGCGATCGTGTCCTCCACGGACAGCTCGCCCACGTCGATCTTCTGAAAGCGCCGGGCAAAAGCCTTGTCTTTCTGGATGTGTCCGCGCAGCTCGTCCCAGGTCGTCGAGCCGATGCACCGCAGCGCGCCTGACGCGAG
>CAIPXZ010000192.1 GCA_903869075.1 uncultured Myxococcales bacterium
ACTCGCAAAACTGGTCGTACGCCGCGTTCCTGTACCGCGCCAAGCTGCTGCAGTATCTCGCCCGGACGATTTATGGCGCGCCGCAGCCCGAGAACATGAGCGAGAGCGTGCAGGGGGAATACGACGAATTCATGGAGAAATTCGGCAAGCAGGTGGAAGACAAAGCCATCAAGGACTTGACGATCGCCTTGAAGGACGCGGAAGCCAAGGGCGCTGTCAACCAGTGGGTCACCGAGCTGCGCAAGGCGATCAACCAGTACAAGCCCAAGGAATACCCGCTGTTGAAAGACGAGAAGCGGCTGCTTTTGGACCCGTCGGGCACCTTGCCTGAGCCGGACAAGGAGCTGCGATGAACGCGAAGCTCCGCAAAATCCCGCTACGTTTCGGGCTGTTGGTGGCAACTTTGGGCGTGACCGCCTGTAGCGGCGCGAGCACAAGCAACGATCAGGTGATGACGCAGCAGCCGGTTGAGCCGGTGATGCAGAAGGAAACGACGCCGCCGCCGCTGGACCAGCCCGCGGCGCCGACAGCGGAAGTGGCGCCGGCGGCCATTCCGACGCCGACGGTTGCGGCGACGGAAGTGGCACCGGTGGCCGACTCGCCGTTGCCGGCGACGCCGACGCCGACCAAAAAAGATGGCGAGGATGAGACGGGCGCGCCGGTATTGCCGGCGGACGTGAAGTACACGAGCTCGGCGGCGGAAGCGCAGCTCAATGACGGCGTGAATTTCCTGAAGGAAAACAATCTGTTTGAGGCGCGGCAGCGGTTGCAGGCGGCAACCCAAGCGGACCCGAAGTCGGCAAGCGCTTGGTACAACCTGGCCATCGCCCAGTACCGCGCCGGCAGTCCGGAGGACGCGGAGGCGTCGGTCACGAACGCGGTGACGCTGAATCCGACGTATTCCCGAGCGGTTGTGCTGCAGTCGGTGCTGTACCTGCGCAAGCATGAGGCGGCGCGGGCGCTGGACGTCGTGGACCACGCGCTGGTGGCGCGGCCGCAGGACGTGATGCTGATGGCGGCGCGAGCGCGGGCGCTCGTCGAGGACAAGCAGTACCAGCCGGCGATTGACCAGTGCATCAAGGGCATCAAGATCGACCAGGACAACCCGGAGCTGATGCGCACGCTGGGCGAAGCGTACTTGGCGATGGGCCGCGAAGGTCTGGCCAACGCCGCGCTCGAGCGCGCGTGGGCGGTGTACACCGGTGATGCCGAGGCGCCGCCGGGTGCGGATGAGTTGCTGTACAAAGGCAAAAAAGCCTACGCGATGCGCGTGGCGCACGGCGGCGGCAGCTGGCGCGGTCCGGGCTCGGAGGCGATCGACCGCGACGCCGGCATGGCGCAGATTTACTACCTGTACGGCCAAATGGCGATGCGGCGCGACGAGATCGAGACGGCGCGCAACCAGTTCCTCAAGGCGACCCAGACGCGGCCGGACTACGCCGAGGCATGGAACAACCTGGGCGTGTGCTGGATCATCGCCAAGAAGCCGGATGAGGCGATCGAGGCGCTGACCAAGGCGCTGGAGATCGAGCCGACGCTGTTGGAAGCGCGCGTGAACCTCGGCAGCGCCTGGCGCATCAGCCGCGACCCGCAAAAGGCCGACAAGGCCAAGGCGGAGTACGAGCGGGCGATGAAGCAGGATCCGCGCAACCCGGCGATTCACTTCGACTTGGCGATTCTGTACATGGAAAACCCCATGACGGACGTCGACGGCGATCTCGGCCGGTTCCTGCGGGCGCGCGATTATTTCAACGCGTATCTGGAGCTCAAGGGCTCGGGCGTGGACGCCAAGGACCCGGTGCGCGACTACATGGCCGAGGTCGCGAACTTGATCAAGATCGAGCAGGACAAGCGCAAGGCCAAGGAACAAGGCGAGAAAGACGCCGAAGAGTCCCGCCGGCAGAAGGCCGAAGAAGCGCGCAAGGCGGCCGCCGAGGAAGAGGCCAAGAAGGCCGCGGAAGAGGCCAAGAAGGCCGAGGAAGCGCGCAAGAACGGCGTCGCGCCTGAAGCGCCGCCAGTCGATGGCACGACGCCGCCGCCGGCCGAAGGTGGTACGCCGCCGCCGCCCGCTGACGGTGGTACGCCGCCGCCGCCCGCTGACGGTGGTACGCCTCCGCCGCCCGCTGACGGTGGTACGCCTCCGCCG
>CAIPXZ010000193.1 GCA_903869075.1 uncultured Myxococcales bacterium
GACCGGCTGACGCACTGCGCCGAAGTGGTCAAGATTGAAGCAAATTCGTACCAGCAGCCCGAGGCCGAGGAGCGGGCGGCAAGCAACGCGGCGGTCCGGGCTGCGCGGCGCCGCTGAGCGCCGTACGGACAGGGTGCGCCGCACGCCGTGGCGCGCGCGATCCTTTCGCGCGGTCAGTCGCCGGCGCTGGCATCGATCCCGGCATCGGCGCCTCCGGTCTCGCCCGCGTCGCTGCAGAGCTCGCCGAGGCACACTTTTTGCCAGTCGGTGCAGTGAAACGCCGCGTCCTGGCAATCGCAGGTCACGGCCGGGCCGTAGGACTGGCCACAACAGGTGATGAACCCGCCGTAGGCGCACGTGGCGGCCGTCGCGGCGCACGTCGCGCCTTCGACCGGTTGTGCCGCGGGGCAGCCCGTCGCGTCGGCGCCCGGCACATCGCCGGATTGCGTGGCGTCCGACCCAGCGCAGACGCCGGTGCCATCGGTGCAACTACCGTCGGGGCAGAGCTTAAAGCTCGCATCGCAAATCTGACCATCGACGCACGTGCAGGTGGCCATTTTGCCGGCGATGCAGCAGGTCACGGCGTGCGTGTCACTTGCAATCGTGTCGGCTTGGACAGCACCAGACGAGCCGCCCGCGCAGCCGGCGAGCACCAGCGCGATTGCGCCCAGCCAGCGGCGTGCGGGCGTTCGGTTGGACATGACCGGCTCCATTTTCGCGATCCACGCTCCAGCCCGCCAATTCTCGGCTTTTGCGTGGTCCAGTCAAGCCGTGGCCGGGGAGGAGCGGTGGCAGTCAGCGAAACATGCAAGAATACCAAGTATTTGAGTTCGTGTCCCCGGTCACATGATAGTCCTCCGGGTCGGGCGTGACGTTCAAGTCGGAGCTGCTCCAGCCGGCGTTGGTCCAGTAGCCGCACAACGGCTGGGCTGCTTCTTCGTCACACCAATCACCAGAGATATTCGGCGGCAAGGTTGCCGGCGCATCGTCGTAAATCGAATGCAAGGGCGTGGATTCCCCCGAATGTTTGAAAAGCGGCATGTTCAGCCAGCCTTGACCCTGATCGGGCCAGCCGTTTTGCTTGAGGGTGTGGTTCGTCGCCCACAACATGCGCTTTTGTGCGAGCCACGCGTTCGCGTTGTCCACGCCGCGGCCGGCGAAAATTGCCCCGTGCGACGCGCAAAACGCGAGGTATGACTTGGCGTTCCGGACCGTCAGGTCGCCGCCCAGGTACGTGGGAATGCTCCAGCCGCCGCCGTCCGTGGTCATGTCGCAATAGACGTAGAGCGGATTGTTGCCGCCAGCGCCGTCGGGATCGATGAAATACATGCCGGATGTGGTGCTCGGCGCGGCGGCGAGCAGATCCTTGCAGGTCAAGGGCGCGCTCGCGGCCGCGGCGCAGTTCGTGATCCACGTGTGCGCGCAGCCGCCCGGGAGCACGCACGCGTCGGTGGTGCAGGGATTGCCGTCGTTGCAGTCGGCGGCGGTCTTGCACGGTCCCTTGACGCAGCGCACGCGGTTCGTCGTGGTCTTTGTCGCCGCGCCCATCGTCGTGCCGCTGTAGTAGGCGAACGTGCACTGGACCCAGGCTTTGGTGGAGTCACCGTGCAAAAGCGTGCTGGACCAGTAGCAGAACGCGTCGGTGACGTCCGTGTACCAGCCGTCGTCCATTTGATAGTACGTCGTGCTCAGCAGGAGCGACTCGGCTTCATCAGCTGTCGGCAGGCGCCAGCCGCCGCCGGCAAGCGCGAGGTTTGTGCAGTACGTCTGCGCCGCCGCCTGGGTCACGGTGCCGCCCGCGCTGCCATCGCGCTGCCAGGTCAAGTGCGTGCCCGCGTCGTAGACCGTCCCGGTTGCGCCGGCGATGTTGTGGACCGACGGCACGGTCGGCAGGCTGACTTCGCGCACGCAGCGGGTCGGCAACACGTCGCTGCCGGTGCACAGGGCGCCACTGCCGTCGGTGAAGTCCACGCAGAATTCCATGTCGCCGCCTTCCGCCCAATTCTCGGCTGCCCAGGTGTGCATGCTGGCTTGGCCGCTGGCGAAAACGGCGGCGATGGTCGGTTTGGCGACCTGATAGTCAACCAACGTCATGAGCTCGACGAGCGTTGGCAGTCGCCAGTCGCTCTTGCCGCCGAGGACGAGCGAGTCGCATGAGGTCAAGGCAGTTGCGTGGTTTTGCGCGGCGAGGGGCGTCTTTTGCCACTGCAAGCCGGACTGCGCGTCGGACACGGTGCCGTTGCCGTTGTCGGTGAACCACGCCGCTGTCGGCGACAAGCCGCGGAGGCCCCACACCGGATACTCCGGCGCGCACACAGTCCCGCCGTCAACGGTGAGCCCGATGAAGTCATTCGCGCACCCGCACGTGGAGCCGTCGCCCGCCCAGCCGGCTTTGCACAAACAGCCCGATGGTTCGGTGCAAGTGGCATTGGGATCGCACGTGACGGCAGGGCCGGCACATTTGCCGCTGCTGCAGGCGTCGGGACCGGTGCACGCGAGGCCGTCATCGCAGGCCGCGGTATTCGCCGTCGCGACGCACCCGGAGGCAGGCGCGCACGAGTCGTCGGTGCAGGCGTTGTTGTCATTGCAGGTGATTGCCACGCCCGCGCAGGTGCTTGCCGCGCACGCGTCCTGGGTCGTGCAGGCGTTGCCGTCATCACACGTCGCGCTGTTCGCGGTGTGCAAGCAGCCGGTTGGCGCGATGCACGCGTCGTTGGTGCAGACGTTGCCGTCGTCGCACGTTACCGCGGACCCGCCGCAAGCGCCGCTCGTGCATTTGTCGGGCCCGGTGCAGGCATTGGCATCGTCGCACCCGGTGCCGTCCGCCGCTGTCGGATTGCTGCACGTGCCACCGCTGCAGCTGCCCGCGACGTGGCACTTGTCCAGCGCCGTGCAGACGACCGCCGTGCCCGCGCACGCGCCGCTCGTGCACTTGTCGGCCGTCGTGCAGCTGTTGCCATCGTTGCAGCTCGAGCCGTTGCTCTTGGCCGGGTTGCTGCAGGTTCCGCCGCTGCACGTCCCCGCGCTGTGGCACTGGTCGCTGGCGGTGCAGACTATCGCGGTTCCGCCGCAGCTGCCGCTTGTGCATGTGTCGCCGGTCGTGCAGCTGTTGCCGTCATCGCAGCCGCTGCCGTTGGTCTTTGGCGGATTGCTGCAGGTCCCGCCAGTGCAGGTCCCGGCGGAGTGACACTGGTCGCTGGCGGTGCAGACAACCGCGATTCCGCCGCAGCTGCCGCTTGTGCATGTGTCGCCCGTCGTGCAGCTGTTGCCGTCGTTGCACGTGGCTCCGTCCGGGCGGCTTGGATTGCTGCACACGCCGCTCGTTGTGTCGCATGTCCCCGCCGCATGGCACTGGTCAAGCGCCGTGCAGGTTTTCGCCGCGCCGGCTTGGCAGGCGCCGGCCGAGCAGACGTCGTTTTGCGTGCACGCGTTGCCGTCGTTGCAGGGCGCCGCGTTGTTTGCGTGCGTGCAGCCGGTTGCCGGCGCACAAGCGTCGTCCGTGCACGGGTTGAGGTCGTCGCAGTTCGGCGCCACTCCCGGCGCGCACCCGCCCGCCTGGCACACGTCGCCGGCGGTGCAGGCGTTGCCGTCGTCGCAGGGCAGGGTGTTGCTGGCGTGCTTGCAACCGGTTGTCGCATCGCATGCGTCATCGGTGCAGACGTTGCCGTCCGTGCACGTGGCGTCATTGGCGGTGAACACGCAGCCGCTCGCCGGGTTGCAGGTGTCGGTCGTGCAGGCGATGCCGTCGGTGCAGGTGACCGGCATGTTTACGCAGCCGATTGATTTGTCACATGAATCGCCGGTGCACGCGTTGCCGTCGTCGCAGTTCTTGGCGCTGCCGGCGCCGCAGACCTTGTCGGCGCACCGGTCGTTGACGCTGCAGGCGTCGCCGTCGTCGCACGGCGCGCCGTTGGCAACGTGCACGCAGCCGGTGCCGGCGGAGCAGGCGTCGTCCGTGCAGCCGAGCGCGTCATCGCACAGCGCGTCTTGTGCCGCGTGCAGGCAGCCTTTGGCAGCGTCGCAGCTGTCCGCGGTGCAGGCGAGGCCATCGTCGCAGTTGACGGTGCCGTGCGTGCAGCCGCTGGACGCATCGCACGGGTCGGTCGTGCAGGCGTTGCCGTCGTCACACGGCACCGCGCCCTGGCCCTGGCAGGTGCCGGATGCGCAGCTGTCGCCGTTGGTGCACGGGTTCTTGTCGTCGCA
>CAIPXZ010000194.1 GCA_903869075.1 uncultured Myxococcales bacterium
GTACACCGGCTCCGGCGTCGTGTCGATTTGGTTCGGCAACTCGTGGGCGACGCCGGGCAACTGGCCGCCGGGCCCCGAATACGGTCCGGCGTGTAAAGTCACGAGCGACTGCCCGAAGTGGCCGGTCTACGAGTGCAAGGGCGACGACCGCCCGGGGGCGCAAGCCGGCTCGACCGTCTGCTACCTGGACGACCCGCACGACCGCGCGCACGGCCTGACGGCGCACAACGACCAGCTGCTGTGGTTCTTCCACACTGGCGAGATCAAAGACTTTTGCGGCGGCGACGGCTGCAATCCGGAGTAGCACATGCGGACCCATTTTCTGCGTCGCCTCTTGGCGGCGGGCATGCTCGTGGCCGTTGCGGCCTGTGGCAACAAAGCGGCGACGACCGACGACGACGTCGCGGCGGGCCAGGAAGACGCCGCGACCGACGTGAGCGGCACGGATGCCGTTGACGCCGCGGCGGATTCGACAGCCGTGACGACGCCGGAACAGGCGGCGATCCTCGGCGTGAAGCAGACGGACGAGTTCCAGCTGCCCGGGCTGTCGGCGCCGGTGCAGGTGATCCGCACCGAAAACAACGTCGCGCACATTTACGCCAATAACCGCAAGGACTTGATGCACGCCGCGGGTTTTGTCCTGGCGCGCGATCGCTACTTCTCGATGGAGCTGGCGCGGCGGCTGGGCCTCGGCACGCTGACCGAGCTGCTCGGCGACGCGGCGCTGTCCACCGATCTCGACGCGCGGGCGACCGGCAGCGCGTTCGTGGCCGACAACATCCTCAAGCGGCTGACGCCGGAGCAGAAGGACATTTTTGACGGCTTCGCGGCCGGCATCAACGATTACATCGACATGTCGGTGGCTGGCACGCTGCAGGTGCCGTCGGAGATCGATCTGGCGGGCGGCCTGCTGGGCGGTACGCCGGCGACGCTGATGAAAAAGTGGGACGCGCGGGCGGTGGCGGGCGCGGCGGCGGCGATCTTCTACAACCTCGGCTTTGAGACGGACGACATTGGCCGCACGGACAGCCTGGCGGCGCTGGCGGGCGGTTTTGCCGGCAAGCCGCTGGCGGATCTGCGGACCAAGGGCGCGCTGGCGGACATCGAGAACCACGTCGCGCCGATCCGGCCGATCAGCTCGGCGGCGGGGCTCGGTCTGGACATGAACGGCAAGGCGGTCGCCCAGACGACGGCGGGCAAAGTGCCGGGTCAGGCGTCCAGCAAGCGCGGCTGGCTGCCCAAGCGGGCGTTTGACGTGAAGAATTTGCCCAAGCAGCTACCACCGCAGCTCGCGGCGCGCATGCGCGAGCGCTCGGCGGCGCGCGAGCGGCGCAATGGCCATGACCGCACCAACGGCTTTGGCTCCAACGCCTGGTCGCTGGGCGGCAAAGCCTCCAAGGACGGCCGCGCCATTGCCTGCGGCGATGGCCACCTCCCCTTGTCCGTGCCCAGCTTGTTCTACCAGATCGGCCTGGACGACGAGGTCTTCGGCGGCGGCAACGAGCACACGCTGGGCCTGATGATTCCCGGCCTGCCGATCCAGGCGGTCGGCACCAACGGCCACGTGGCGTGGAACCAGACGCAGCTCGTCGGCGACATCACCGACTGGTACCGCGAGGAGCTGGTGCTTGACGCCGCCGGCGCGCCCCTGGCGACGAAATTCAAGGGCAACGACGTGCCGCTCGCGCACACCGACGAGACGTACACGATCGCCAACATCCCGGCGCTCGGCTCGGTCGGCCGCACGCTCACGATCACGCGCTGGGCCACCGGCGATGGTCGCTGGATCTACGGCGTCGAAGGCCAGACCACGCAGAGCGTCGGCGGCAAGGACGTAGCGCTCGACGGCAGCTACACGCCGGCCAAGGGCGAGACGCTGATCAACGTCGACGGCCACTGGACGGTGCCCAAGGACATGGATGGCGACGGCAAAATCACCGCCATCAGCTTTGCCTTCACCGGCCTCTACAACCCGGACCTCATCGGCGCTGTCGACGGCTTTGGCCACGCCAATGACGTCTTCCAACTGCGCGACTCAACTCGGCATTTGATGGGCTACTCGCAAAATATCGCCGCCGCCGACGCCGACGGCCACGTCTTCTACACCGGCTTCCAAGCCGTGCCGTGCCGCAGCTACCTGCCGCGCGACAAGGACGGCGTGTGGCTGCCCGGCGCGAGCCCCAAGCAGCTGATCGACGGCACAAAGTACCCGAGCTTCCAGATCGCGCAGCTGCCGGACGGCACGGTCGACGACTCCTTCCAGAACGACCCGATCAAGTGCGTGGTGCCGTTTGACCAGTACCCCAACTCGATCGACCCGGACCAGGGCTTCATCGTCACCGCCAACAACGATCCGGGCAATTTGGCTACGGATAACAACCTGTTCAACGACAAGTGGTACATCGGCGGGCCGTGGGCCAACAGCTACCGCGCCGGCACGATTTCCGAGAACCTCAAGAAGGTCGTCGCGGCCAAGAGCGGCGACATCGCGGCGATGCAGGCGATCCAGGCCAACAACATCTCGCCGACGGGTACGGACTGGACGCAGTTCCTGCTGAGCGCGGTCACGGCGGGCCAAGCGGCGTCGACAAAGGCCGTCAAGACGCCGACGGAGCAGCGGATCGCCGACCTGTACAATTCAATCACGCCGACGGACCTGGCGGACGCCGTGTCGCGCGTGCAGGCGTGGCAGACGGCGGGCTGGCCGGCGCTGTCGGGCGTGGAGACCTTTTACCACACGGTTGCGCCAGGCGAGCTGGAACATGCCGTGGCGACAACGATTTACAACGCCTGGTTTGGCGCCTTCATGAGCCTCGTGTTCGACGACGAGCCGATGAACGGCGTCTGGGAACCGTGGGGCGGCGATGCGCACACGCGCGCGCTGGCGTTCCTGAAGGACGGCATCGGCCCGGGCAATCCGAAGAACCAGGCGTCGTGGACTGCGGACACGCAGGAGCGCGCGTTTTTTGACATCATCAGCACGCCCACGGTCGAAACCAGCACGGA
>CAIPXZ010000195.1 GCA_903869075.1 uncultured Myxococcales bacterium
ATCACCGCTTCGGTCGAGCCGACGCCGCCGGGCAGCATCGACACCGCGCCAAACAGCGTCGCCATCGCATAGACGACGATCGCCGGCCCAAGGCCGCCGGTGGCATCCACGCCGTTGAGCAGCAGCCGGAACGCCACCGCTTCCAACAGCCACGCCAACGCCGCCAGCGCCACGCCCTCCAGCAGCAGCCGCGGCGCGCACAGGATCTTCAGCACGCCATGCACGCGCCGGCCCAGCGCGACGATTGCCGCCAGCCGCGGGTGCGCCGCCACACGCGCCGCGAGCGCGTCCAGCAGCCACGGCAGCAGCCGCGGGTGGGCGATCGCCAGCAGAAAGCCCAGGCACAGCCCCAGCACGCCGAGGAACAGCGCCGTGTGCGCACCGTACTGCGCCACGCCGATCGCGGCGATCGCCAGCAGGCCGACGACGTCGGTGAAGCGCTCCGCCACGACCGAGCTCGCGACCTCCGGAATCGGCGTGCCGCGCCGTTGATTCAGCAGGAAACCCTTGAAAATTTCGCCCATTTTGCCGGGCGTGACCGTCAGCAGAAAGCCGGAGACAAAGACAAGCCAGGCCTCCACCGGCGTCACGTAAATGCCCAGCGCCTGCAGGTAGCGGCGAAATCGCAGCGAGCGCAGCGTGTAGTTGCCCAGCACCAGCGCGCACGCCGGCAGCAGCGTCGCAAACGGGTAGTGCAGCGCCGCGGCTTGCAGCTTGCCGACGTCGGCGAACAGCGCCGCGCCCACCAGCACCAGCGTCAACAGCAGCAGGGCGGTCCACAGGGTCTTGCGGTTCACGGCGCGGTCTCCGTCGGCTGCCGTGGCGGCACCGTGGCCAGCAGCGCCTCGACCCGCGCCAATTCCAAGCGCAGCCGCGCCGTGTCGAACTCGCCCGGACCGCGCCATTGCGGATAGCGCTGCGTCAAAGCCCGCAGATCGCCAGCCAAATCTTGCACCACGCGTGGCGCCAACTCACCCATCCGCAGGCCGCCTTCGCCGTCGGCCAGCAGAATCCAGCGCAGGTACGCGCGGCAAAAGTGCGTCTCCGGCGCGTCCGGTGCGACGGCCCCGAGCGCGTCCACCGCCTGGCGAATTCCCGTAAAATGCTCCATAAAATCAGGCGCATGGGACACACGCACCACGGCATTCGCCAGCAGCTCGCGCGCCGCCGGGTTGGCCGCCAGCGTCGCGCCGTCCACGTTCGCCAAAAAAGCGTGCAGCGCTTGCCACACCGTTTTGTGGCCGCCAATGGCGTTCAGGCCATCGAACAGCGCGTCCAGCTCCGCCATCGGCGGCAGCGGCACCTCGTGCAGCACAAGCGGCGGCGGCGGCTGACCGGCCGGCACCCACGGCGTCGCTGGCGGCGGCCGATGCTCGCACGCGGTCAGGAGCAGCAGCGGCAGAATCAGGGCGCGCATGAGTCGATGGTCCAGCGGCGCGGTAGTCCGGCCAGCAGCGCGGCGATCGGCTGACCGGAGCGCACGTCCACAAAGTTGGGCGCCACTTCCGCCAGCGGCAACAGCACAAAATCGCGCTGCGCCATCCGCGGATGGGGCAGCTGCAGGTCGCTATCGTCCATCCGCACGCCCTGCCAGTCCAGCAAATCGAGGTCCAGCGACCGCGCGCGTGCGGCGCCTTCGCGCTGGCGATCACGGCCGAGGCTGCGCTCGATCGCCTGCAGCACCGTCAGCACCGCTTGTGGTGACAGCGTCGTGTCGCCGGCGCCAACGGCGTTGACGAAGCGACCACCGCCGACACCTTCCGCCGGATCCGAGAAAAATAGCTGACTTCGCTGCGGATTTGTCAGCGCCAGCAGGCCCACGACCGCGCGCCAGCCCGCGCGCACGTGCCGCTCGGCGTCGCCCAAATTCGAGCCCAATGCGATGAGAACCCGCGCCATAGCCATCCGCATCGCCAGAATCGACAGGCGAGTCGGCTGCATGCTACCG
>CAIPXZ010000196.1 GCA_903869075.1 uncultured Myxococcales bacterium
GCCGCCGCCTGGGCGCCCGCGCGCGCGTCGAGCGCGACCTTGGACATCACCGCCATCTGCAACCTCCGTTCGTGCCAGCCGCCGATCAGGTGCGGCCGAGCAGCCAAATCACGCCCATCGCGCACAGCACGTTGAGCGCTGTCTCGCGAATTCCCTGCACCCGGAACACGTGGTGCGCCAGCATGCCGCCCAGCAGCGAGCCGACGATGCCGCACAGCGCCGTGGCAAACCAGCCGAGCTTGTGCTCACCCGGCAGGATCCAGCGCGCGACGCCGCCGATGACGAGGCCGATGATCAGCTGGCTGATGACCGACAGCACGGTGCCGGCGATGAAGATGCCGACGATGAGCAGGATCGCGGCGACGAGGAGGGCGGCGAGCATCATGGCGGGGCGTTCCTGCCGCGTGGTCCGCCACCCGGCGGCGTGCAGCATGCCGGGACGCGGCCGCGCCTGCAACCGCTACTCGTCCCGCGGCGTCTGCCGCAGCCGCTTGATGGCGCCGGCCTGGCTTTTGCCCGCCAGCCGCCGCTCTTTCGAGCCCTTGGTCGGCTTTGTCGGCCGCCGCGGAATCGGCGGCGGCACGGCGTCGCGGATCAGGTGCGCCAGCCGCTCGCGCGCGTCGGCGAGGTTGCGCTCCTGGCTGCGCGTTGTCTGGCTGACGATCAGCAGCACGCCTTCCTGGTCAATGCGCTTGCCGGCCAGCGCGCGCAGGCGGTCGAGAATTCCCCACGGAATCTGCGCGATCTTCAGGTCCAGCCGCAGCTCGACGGCGGTCGACACTTTGTTGACGTTTTGGCCGCCCGGCCCCGACGAACGCACCGCGGTCCACGACAGCGCGTCGCCGGGGATGGTCAGGTTGGGCGTGATGCGGAGGTCATCGGGCATGCAGCACAGCGCTTACGCCGCGTCGCCAAATTCAGGCAGCATCGGTGTGCTCAATCGCCAGCAGCGGAACTTTGCCATGCAGAATCGTATCTTCGTCGATCAGCACTTCCCGCACGCTCTTGTCGCCCGGCAGGTCGTACATCACTTCCAGCATCGCCTCTTCGAGGATCGCGCGCAGGCCGCGGGCGCCGGTCTTGCGCTCCAGGGCCTTCTTGGCGCAGGCCTTGATCGCGCTCTCGGTGAACTTCAGCTCGACGCCGTCCATCTCGAACAGCCGCTTGAACTGCTTGATCAGCGCGTTCTTCGGCTCGGTCAGCACGGTCACAAGCGCGCTCTCGTCCAGCTCATGCAGCGCCACGACCACCGGCAGGCGACCGACGAACTCCGGGATCAGCCCGAATTTAATCAGATCTTCGGGCTGCACGCGCTCCAGCAGCGTCTTTTCCACCTTGGCGTTCTTGTCGGCGCCGATGGTCGGCAGGTCCGCCGCCGCGCCTTCGCCCGCTTCGTTGGCCGCCGTCCGGCCAAAGCCGATCGACTTCTGGCCGACGCGCCGCTCAATCACCTTGTCGAGGCCGGAAAACGCGCCGCCGCAGATGAACAGGATGTTGCTCGTGTCGATCGGGATGAATTCCTGCTGCGGGTGCTTGCGGCCGCCCTTGGGCGGCACGTTGGCGATCGTGCCCTCGAGGATCTTCAGCAGCGCCTGCTGCACGCCTTCGCCCGAGACGTCGCGGGTGATCGACACATTCTCGGATTTACGCGTGATTTTGTCGACTTCGTCGATGTAGACGATGCCGCGCATCGCCGCGTCGACGTCGTGATCCGCCGCTTCGAGCAGCCGCACGATGATGTTCTCGACGTCCTCGCCGACGTAGCCGGCTTCGGTCAGCGTCGTCGCGTCGACGATCGTGAACGGCACCTTGAGCACGCGCGCCAGCGTCTGCGCCAGCAGCGTCTTGCCGGAGCCGGTCGGTCCCAGCAGCAGCACGTTGGACTTCTGCAGCTCCACGTCCTGGTGCTTGCCGCCTTTGAAATCAATGCGTTTGTAGTGGTTGTAGACCGCCACCGACAGCACTTTCTTGGCGTGATCCTGGCCGATCACGAACTCGTCGAGGATCTTGCGCAGGTCGCGCGGCTTGGGGATCGACGCCAGGTTCGGCAGCTTGTCATCGCGCTCGACCTCTTCGGCGATGATGTCGTTGCACAGCGCGATGCACTCGTCGCAGATGTAGACCGTCGGTCCCGCGATCAACTTCTTCACTTCTTTCTGGGACTTGCCGCAAAAAGAGCAGGACAGGTTGCTGGCATCGCGTCGGCGTTCAGTCATCTCAACTCGCTCCGGACTGGTCGGCCAATCCGCTGGTTCCCACCGCACTCTATACACCGCCGGTTGGGTGCGTCAAAGCCGCTGGCGGATCAAAAGGCGCGTGGGCGCTACAAATCGCTCAGGCTTTGCCCTTGCGGACCAGGACGTTATCGACAACTCCGTACGCCTTGGCCTCTTCCGCACCCAGATAGAAATCGCGGTCGGTGTCGACACGAATCTTCTCCAGCGACTGCCCGGTGTGCTTGGCCACGATCTCGTTCAGGATGTTCTTGGTGTACAGCATCTCGCGCGCCTGGATGTCGATGTCCGACGCCTGACCCGAGAAGCCGCCCAGCGGCTGGTGCAGCATCACGCGGCCGTGCGGCAGGATGACGCGGCGGCCCTTGGTGCCCGCCGACAGCAGCACAGCCGCCATCGACGACGCCTGACCCAGGCAGATCGTCGAGATCGGGCACTGCACGTACTGCATCGTGTCGTAGATCGCCAAACCGGCATTCACCAAGCCGCCGGGGCTGTTCAGGTACAGCGCGATCTCCTTTGTCGGATCCTCGCTCTCCAGGAACAACAGCTGGGCAATCACGGAGTTGGCGACGTAGTCGTTGATCTCCGTGCCGAGGAACACGATGCGGTCCATCAGCAGCCGCGAGTAGATGTCCGAATGGCGCTCGCCGCGCGGCGTGGATTCGGTGACGATGATCGAGTCGTGAATCTTCATGGCACCCATCCAGCTGTCAGGTCAACGGTTTAGCCGTGATTGCAATTCTCGTCATGCACGTGCCCGCCGTGGTCGTGGTCGTGGTCGGCGTGGTCGTCGTCCAGATCGCCGTCCTCAGCCAGCTCCTGCGGGCTCGGCGCCTTGGCGGCGCGCAGGGTCTTCTGCGCGCCCTCGGTAAAGGTCGCCAGCTTGACCAATTCATCCATCGCCCGATCGCTGCGCACGCGGCGCCGCAGCTCATCGCGGCCCGACTGGTCCGCGTACTCGCGCTTGAGGCGCTCCTGCCGCGACGGACTCTGGGCGATCAGCTCAGCCAGCTTGGCGTCGATCGCCGCGTCATCCGGCGCGATCGCGAGCTTGTCGGCGATCGCCTCGAGCACAAGGCCGCGGCGCAGCGCGCTCTCGGTGTTCTTGCGCATATCCACGCGCATCTGCTGGAAAAACCGCCCCAGGCTCTTGAGCGTCTTTTCGTCCAGGTGGCCAAACGACTGCGCCAGCTGCTGGTCCACAAGCTCATCGACGAACGACGACGGCAGCTCGACCGTGTTCTGCGCCAGCAGGTGGTCCACCGCGGCGTTGCGGCGCGCTTCCAAGTTGCGCTTGGCGACGTCGGCATCGACCTCCGCCTGCACGGCGGCCTGCAGCGCGGCCAGGTCGGCGTGGCCCAGATCCTTGGCCAACTCCGCATCCACCTGCGGAATTTCGGTGCGGTGCGCCTCGTGGATGGTCAGCTTGACGGTGCGCGCCGTCAGCGTGCCCTCCGCCGGCCGTTCCGCCACGGCTTCCGTACCGACCGTCGCGGTCAGCGCCAGCTCGTTGATTTCGTACGGCACATGCTCGGCGCCGAGGACGAACCGCCGCTGCTCCGCCGTCTCGCGCGGCGCGTCCGCGCCCGCATCGGTGATCGACCAGCTCGCCACCGCATCGTCGCCGTTCTGGATGCCCGTCTCGACCGGCACCTGCTCGGCGCGCTCGCGCGCCTTGGCTTCCAGCGCCGCCGCCACGTCCTCGGCATCGGCGACGATCGTGTCCGCCGTCAGCGCCGCGCCTTCGTAGCCGGTCAGCTCCAGCGTCGGCAGCACTTCGCACATCACCTGCACGGTCAGCGGCTTGTCGCGCGCCAGCTCGCCCACGGACTCGACTTCCGGGCGGCCCACCGGGTTCAGCCCGGTCGCCTGGATCGCCTTGAACACCCACACTTTCAGCAGGTCATCCAAGGCGTTGCGGCGAATTTCCACGCCGTGCATCCGCTCGATCATCGCCGCCGGCGCCTTGCCCGGACGAAAGCCGGCGACGCGCACCTTGCTGGCGAACTTGGCCGTCGTCGCGGCAAAAGCCACGGCGACCTGCGCTTGCGGCACGGCGAAACGCAGGCGGCGGCGCACCTGGCCGAGGGTTTCGACCTGGACGTCGAGGTTCTGGTTGTTCGTCTGGCTGGGCTGGGCGGCGGTCATTGCGTTCTCCAGGAGGGGCCGGCGGGCGGCGCGCTTGCGGGACAGGTTCGGGACGGTGCGAGAAGAGGGACTTGAACCCTCACGCCAAAGGCGCCAGAACCTAAATCTGGTGCGTCTACCGATTTCGCCATTCTCGCGGGGAACGCCGGCCCGCGCTTGCGGTCGGCCGGGTATCGGGAAGCGGCAGCGATCCTGCGCGCGGCGGCGGGAGTCGTCGCGGCCTCGGCGGGCAGTGCGCGTCGTCGCGACGGCGGGCAGTACACGGGCGTGGGATGGTGTTGGGTGCCCCCTGAGTGATTCGAACACTCGACAAACGGATTAAGAGTCCGCTGCTCTACCAACTGAGCTAAGGGGGCTTGGGTGCTGCATTTCCAGCTGCGCTTGCGGCGCCGCCGGGTTCGTCGCGCGTCCGGCTTGCCGGGCAACCGTGCTGCAGCGGTGGCGCGCCCGGCAGGATTCGAACCTGCGACCTGCGGATTCGAAGTCCGATGCTCTATCCAGCTGAGCTACAGGCGCAACTGATGAGCCATAAGCGCATCTGGCCACAAGTGCATGTCCAGCGTGTGCGCGTCAGCCGTGCTGTTGCCAGCCCAACCGGCGCTGCGAGCCAGCAGTCCCGGTGACCCGGTCAGTTTGGCAACGCGATGCCGCGACGAAGCGTTCTGTCATCGGGTCGCAGCGGGGCTGCAACCGTCTCGCGTACCGTCGCCGCACGGGCAACGGTGTGGACATCCGGTCCTTGGCCTTGCGGCGGTCGGACCTGCGGGCTCCTGGCGGCTGGCTGGAGGGCCAGAAGCACAGTGACCGCGCGGGGTGAGTGATGGGGCTTGAACCCATGACATCGGGAATCACAATCCCGCGCTCTACCAGCTGAGCTACACCCACCGCTGGCGCGCGGCAGGATAGCCGATCCGGCCGCTGTGTCAAGCGCGTGACTTTGCCGGTCCGCTGCGGCGGCGGCCGGCGCTGCGCTTATTTACGCAACCGTGACGCCAGAATCTGCAGCTTCTGCTATCCTCTTGGCCCGGTTACCCCCGGGAGCGTGCCATGAGCCTCGATTATCCCGTCACCGCCGCCGTTCGCGTGCTCCGCCAGCACGGTGTGCCGTTTACGCCGGTGACCTACCCCTACGTCGATCGCGGCGGTACCGCGCACAGCGCCGAGATGCTCGGCGTCGATGAGCATGTGGTGGTCAAAACCCTTATTTTTGAAGATGAAACCGCCAAGCCGCTGGTCATCTTGCAGCATGGCGATCGCGCGGTGGCGACAAAGGCGGTGGCGGCGGCGATCGGCGCGCGGCTTGTGCGGCCGTGCGCGCCGGAACTGGCGCAAAGACACAGCGGCTACCTGGTCGGCGGCACGTCGCCGTTTGGCCTGAAGAAGGCGCTGCCGGTGTACGTGGAGCGCTCGATCCTCGCGCTGCCGCAGATTTACCTGAACGGCGGCAAGCGCGGCTTTCTCGTGGCGATCGCGCCGCGCGAGCTCGTGCGCGTGCTGGACGCCAAGCCGATCGACGCCTCGACCGAGCCGTGATCGCGGCGGCGGCAAAAACGCCAGCGGCGGCCAGGATCGCCTCCTGACCGCCGCCGGTTCGAATTTGCCTACGCGGCCTAGTACTGCTCTTCGATCTTCTTGAGCTTCGCGGCCTTGCCCTGCAGCTCGCGCAGGAAGTAGACCTTGGCGCGGCGGACCTTGCCGGACGACAGCACTTCCATCTTCAGGATGCGCGGGCTGTGCACCGGGAAGATGCGCTCGACGCCGACGCCGTTGGAGATCTTGCGGACGGTGAACGTCGCGTCGACGCCCTGGCCGGCGGACTTGCGCAGGACCACGCCTTCGTAGATCTGCACGCGCTCTTTCTCGCCTTCGATGATGCGGCCGTGGACGCGGACGGTGTCGCCGGTGGCGAACGACGGCAAATCGAAGCGCAGGTGGCCGTTTTGGACGTGCTGGACAAGCTGGTTCATCATGAGGAACTCCAAACGCAACGCCTTGGCATTGCAGAACTTTCAGGTGGGCAGCGGTGCGCGATCGGTCGCCCGATGGCTTGCGCACGTACCTCCGCTTGGACGCCGTTGCGGCGGCGTCTTGGTGCCACTCAGCGGGATTCGCCGAGCAGCCGATCCAGTGCGATCGCCACAGCGGCGCGCACCGAGAGATGGTTGTAAGCGCCCGCTGGGTCGACGATCCGCGGATCGCGCAACAGCGGCGGCAGGCGCAGGTCTGCGGCATCGATGAAAGCCTGGGTCATGCCCCAGCCGGTGCCAAACACCAGCAGCAGCGGCCGCACTTCATCGTCCGGTGCCGATTTCACCCCGCCCGACTCCAGAATTTGGCGTCGCAGTCCGGTAAAATCCGCATTCGGTGCGCGCATTTGCGCTCCGGTGACGGCCACCACTGGCGCGCGGCCAGTCTGGTGTTCAATCGCCGTCACGGCGTCTTGCAGCGTAGCGACCGCAGTCACCCGGCGCAGGGCGTCGGCCCGCCGCTCATGCGACGACCCGTCCCCTTGCGTCCAATGGCCCAGCACTTGGCCGACCATCCGCTGCTGCAGCAACACCGGCGTCACAACAAAAACGCTGTGAACTCCGTACGTTCGACCTGACCGCGCGAAGTCGTGCAGGTCAACGTTGGTGATCGCTGTCGTCACCACTTCCCCGCGCCGGTTGAGCACGGGATGGTGAACGAGGGCCAAGAAGATAGAGGTTTGCATCAAAAAGTCAAGCGCGATCAAGACCTGCGCGCCGCCGCAGGATAGCCGATGTGCGCGCTGCCGTCACGCTTTGAGCAGATCCGGCCGCATCGCGCGCGTCCGGGCGATGCGTTGGGCGAGCCGCCACTTGGCGATCTCGGCGTGGTTGCCGGACAGCAGCACGTCGGGCACGGTTTGGCCCTCAAAATCGCGCGGCCGGGTGTACTGCGGATACTCCAACAGCCCGTCGGCAAAGGACTCTTCGGTCAGCGACGCGGCGTTGCCGATGACGCCGGGCAGCAGCCTCGCCACCGCCTCGATGATCGCCATCGCCGCCACTTCGCCGCCATTCAGGACAAAATCGCCGATGGACACGACGTCATCGACGTGCGCCTCGACGCGGTGGTCAAAGCCCTCGTAGCGGCCGCAAATCAGCGTGATGCCGGGGAGTTGCGCCCATTCTTGCGCCAGCTTTTGCTCAAACCGCCGCCCCGACGGACTCAGCAGGATCGTCCGCGCGCCCGCCGGCACCACCGCGCGCAGGCAATGCACCAGCGGGTCCGGCTTGATCACGAGCCCGGCGCCGCCGCCAAACGGCGCGTCATCCACGGTGCTGTGGCGGTCGGTGGCGAACGCCCGCCAGTTGTGCAGCTCCAAGGTAATCGTCTGTGATTCCAGGGCTTTGCCGATCAAGCTCTCGTGCCGCAGGCCGTCAAACAGCGCCGGGAACAGCGTCAGCACGTCAAAGCGATAGCTCACCGGTCCTTCCAATCGGCGATGTCGCGCACGACCAGGATGCCCTTCTGCCGGCCCATCTCAGTGATCGCCTCGGCGTGCACCGGGATCATCGCTGCCTCGCCTGAATTCAGCGAAATTTCAAGGACATCCGACGGCGTCTCCAGCAGCGCCCGCACCACGCCGACCGGCTTGCGCGTCGCGTCATCCAGCACCGTCGCGCCGATCAACTCGTGCAGGTAGAACTCGTCGGCGTCAGCCTCCGGCAGCTCCTGCTGGTCCACCGCCAGCACCGCGTGCGTCAGCTTGGCCGCCACGTCGCGGTCGTCGATGCCGACAAAAAGCGCTGTCGGCATCGGCAAAATATCGCGGAACTGGCCCAGCTCCAGCAGCACCGCGGGCTTGCCCGGCAGCCACGCGCGCAGCCGCTGGCCCACCTGCCAAACGTCGCTGTCCAGGTTGTAGACCTGCAGCCGCAGCTCGCCTTTGAGGCCGTGCGGCCGGCCGACTTTGCCGACCTCGATCCAGATCGCGTCCGGGTCGACCTTGCCGACACTACCGGGCAAAGGCTCAATTTTCGGGGTGTTTTGGTCTGTCACAGTACGAGTTCATCCTTGAGCGAGCGCGTCATCAGCGCGTTGAGCGCGGCCATCGGCGCGAGGCCTTCGTGCACGACGCGGTAGGTATTTTCAATGATCGGCACGTCCACGCCCAGCTGCTGCGCCAGGCGAAACGCGGAGCGGCTTGTCAGCACGCCCTCGGCGACCGCGGTCATGGAGCCGAGAATGTCCGCCATCGTCTCGCCGCGGCCCAGGCGCAGGCCGACGGAGCGGTTGCGGCTCAAGTCGCCGGTGCAGGTCAGCACCAGATCGCCGATGCCGGCAAGTCCCTGCATCGTCAGCGGATTTCCGCCCTTTTTCACCGCCAGCCGGGTGATTTCCGCCAAGCCGCGCGTGATCAGCCCGGCGCGAGCGTTGTGGCCAAAGCCCAAGCCGTCGGCGGCGCCGGTGGCGATCGCCATGACGTTTTTCAGCGCGCCGCCCATCTCCACGCCGATGACGTCGTTTGTGGCGTAGCAGCGGAAGCGGTCGGTCGACAGTTCCTGCTGTACGAACCGCGCCAGCGTGCGGTCGACCGAGGCGATCGTCACCGCCGTCGGCGACTCGATCGCCACCTCCGCGGCAAAGGACGGACCCGACAGGTACGCCAGCGAACTTTTGAGCCGCCGCGGCAGCACACGCTCAAAAATCTCGTTCACCGTCTCCAGGCTCTCGTTGTCGATGCCCTTCGAGCACGAGACGATCGCCTGATCATCGCTCAGCATCGGCGCCATCTGCGCCGCCAGCCGCGCGACGTGCGGCGTCGGCATCACCGTCAGGATGATCCGCGCGCGTTTGACGCAAAGTTCCAGATCGCCGGACGCGTCCAAGCCCTTGGGCAGCGCGTGGCCGGGCAGGAACCGGCTGTTTTCAAAGCGTTCATTGATGTCCTGGACGACGTCCGGCTCGTACGCCCACACGCGCGTGCGCAGGCCCTTGCGCGCCGCGTGCATCGCCAAAGCCGTGCCCCACGCGCCGGCGCCAATGACGGCCACATCGATGGTTTCGCTCATGGCATCCTCAGGTGTCGAACAAATCCCGCAAGCTGCGGTCCGTGCCGGCCGAGCGACAGCGCTTGCGCGCCCATTCGCGCAGCGCCTTGACCTGCGGCTCGTAGGTTTCCACGAAAGGCACGGTCTTGGAAAGCGCGGCGGCGATGTCCTCCGTCGCCAGCTGGCGATTGTCGCTCCAGCACTGCGCCAGCGCCTCGATGACGCCTTGCTCCACTTCCGCGCCGGTCAGGCGATCGGCGGCCAGCGCCAGCTTTTCGAGGTCGAAGTCCTCCGGCCGCCGCCCCGAGCGCCTCAGGCAGATGCTGAGGATTTCGCGGCGCACGTGCGGGTCGGGCGTGTCGACAAAAAAGGTCTCGTCAAATCGGCCCTTGCGCAGCAGCTCGGCCGGCAAGTGGTCCACGCGGTTGGCCGTCGCCGCCACGAACACGCCGCGCTGCTCGCCCAGCCAGGTCAGCATCGTGCCCAACAGCCGCCCGCCCGCCTCCGACGGACTGCTGGCCGCGGTGGCAAACGCCTTGTCGATCTCGTCCAGCCACAGCACCGCCGGCGCCATCGCTTCGGCGATCTGCAGCGCGCGCCGCAGCGGCTCATCGGGCGCGCCGCCCGCCGCGTACAGCCGCCCCAGGTCCA
>CAIPXZ010000197.1 GCA_903869075.1 uncultured Myxococcales bacterium
ACCGCCGCCACCGCCACCACCGCCGCCACCGCCGCCGCCATCGCCGCCGCCGCCGCCGCCACCGCCGTCTGCGGCGAACAACCGCGCGTCGGCGCCGCTCCCACCACCGCCGCCGCCGCCGCGCCCGAGCTCGGTGCAGGCGACGGTCGAGAACACCGGGGACGCCGCGCTGCTGAGCGAACTGCGCAGCGCCAACCGCGAGCACGTCCGGGCGATCGATGAGCTGAACGCCGCAGTGGCAGACCGCGATACGCGCATCCAGAAGCTGCAGATTGAGCTGGACTCGGTGTCGCGCCGCTTGGCGGACGTCGGGACGCCGACCGAGATGGTGGCGACGGGCGAGGACTCGACGGCGCTCAACGAGGAAATCACGCGGCTGGACGCGCAGCTGAACGAGCAGATCGAGGTCGCGAGCCAGTGGCAGGCGGAAGCGCAGCGCGTGGAAGTCGAGCGCGACGAAGCGCAGGCGCGGGTGACCGAGCTGGAAGGCGAGCTGGCGGTGCTGAGTGCCGACGTCGAGCGGCTGCGGGCGGTACCGCCGCCGATGCCGGTTGCGGCGGGCGCGGATCCGGCGGAGCTGGCGGCGCTGCAGGCGCAGTTGGCGCAGGCGCAGGCGAAGGCCGATGCGAAGCTGGAAGAAGCCCGCGAGAAGTTTGAGGAAGCGCGCGCCGGGCGCCGCAATGCCGAGGAACTCGCCGGGCTGTTGCGCGGCCGAACGGAAGCGGCGGAGGCGGCCAAGGCCGCGGCGGAAGCGCGCGTGGCGGCGTTGGAAGCTGCGGCAGCGGTCGCGCCGGCAGCGGTTGTCGCCGCGGCGCCGGTTGTGGACGAGGAAGCCGTGGCGCTCGTCCAAGCGCAGCTGACGGCCGAGAAGGCGCGCGCGGCGCAGACCTCAGAGCAACTGCTGAAGGCGCGGCAGGAGGCGGACGCGGCCCAGGCGCAGATCGCCGCGCTGCAGAAGAAGGTCGATGCGGCGGCAGCGGTGCCCGCGGCGGCGCCGGCGGGCGATGCGGCGGATGCCGACAAGCTGCGCACGCAGGTGGAACGGCTGACGGCGACGAACCGCGAGCTGGAGGCGTCGGCGAGCGCCAACATGAAGCGCATCCAGAAGCTGCTGCGCGACGCCGAGGAGGCCCGCGCGGGCGCCGACAACAGCAAGGTGGACGCGGCGCAGGTCGCGGAGTTGCACACGCAGATTGCGGGCTTGCAGGCGCAGATCGGCGCGCTGCAGACCGCCCAGGCGGCGCAGCCCTCGGGTCCGTCGCCGGAGCTGGCGCGGCTTGTGGAAGAGCTAAACGACGTGGTCTCCAGCTTCCGCAACGACTTCCTGACCGTGACCGACGCCGCCGAAGCGCTGACCAGCGAGGACGAAACCGAGCGCGGCGAGGCGTACGCGACCTTGACCGACGGCTTGGCGGCGTGCACGGAGCGCACCGCGGATCTCAAGAACCTCGTGTTGTCGCTGCGGAAATTCGCCGGTCACACCTGATGGCCCTGGCTCCTGGAGGCTGCCCTTGAGCGACAAGCCCGTCCGTCCGACTGAAGGCAGCCAGATCACCGTGCTGGTGATCGTCGGTGGGCGTCCGGTCACGCACGTGGCGCGGGCGGGGCGAGTGACGCCGTCCACGCTGATCGTGCCGCGCAAGGCCGATGAGCGGCGGTGGGGCGTCGAGCCGCAAGGTGAGGCCGACGTGCTGTTCTCCCACCAGGGCCGGCTGTTTCGCTGGCCGATGCGCGTGGAAGAGGTGCTGCCGACAAGCTACTACCTGGTTTCCCTGCAGGATCCGCGCGATGGCGAGCGCCGCGAGTTCGTGCGTGCAACGTCGGAGCTGGAGGTGCGCCTCACGCCGCATCGCCAGCCGCGCGCGGCGTTCCAGCGGATGACGGCGGAGCTGTCGGCCTCGGGGATGCGCGTGGCGACGGAGCTGGAGGCGACGCCGGGTGACCTGCTGGAAGTGATGCTGCGCACCGAGGGGCACGCCGACGGCCGCACCGCCGCCATCACCGCGCTGGCGCGGGTCGTACGCGTGCTGCACCCGGAGACCGGGCGAGAGCTGGCGCTGGAGTTCGTCGAGCTCAAGTCGGCGGACGAGGACCGGCTGCTGCAACTTGTCTTTCGGCTGCGCGAAGCGGATTTGTTCGCGCGCATCGGCCGTCGCTCGTTCGCCTGATCGCACGCGGCAAAAACGCCGCGCGCCCGGGGTCGCAAGGACGCACCGGGCGCGCGGAACGCATGCGAGCGCGGGTCAGGTCCCCGGCGCTTCCACCCGGACGATCGCCACCTCATCGTGACCGCGGCGGCGCAGGAGCTTGGCCGCCTTGGGCGCCTCGACCGGCACCTTGTCGGCGCGGCGGCGGAAGCGGCCATCGGGCATCCGCACGAACAGCGCGGGCGAACGCGGCACATGGCGCTCGAGGAATTCCACGGCGTGCGCGGCGTCAACCCAGCCCAGCTTTTCGGCCGCCGCGGCGAGCTCCACCATCGACTTCGGCCCCGGATTCTCGGCCATCCACGCGTCCACAAGCTCAACCAGGCGGCGTGCGCCCACGGCGGTGCCATCGGTGCGTGGCCGACCCGGACCGCGCTTGGCGCCGTCCTCAGCCGCGGGTCCCGCCGCCTTGATCTTCGCCTTGGCAGCCGCGGCGAGCGACTTGGGGGGACGGCCACGGCGCTTGCCGGCGGCAGCGATCTCGGCAGCAATGGACGTCGTCGCCGCCGGATTCTTGGGCGGACGGCCACGCTTCTTGGGCGCCGCCTCGCCGGCAGCCACGGGCGCGGCCACGGCCACTGCGGCGTTCTTGGGCGGACGGCCACGCTTTTTGGGCCCCGTCGCGGCGGGTACGACCGCCGCCACGGCCGGCGGCGCAGCAGCGACAACAGCGCTGGCATTCTTGGGCGGACGGCCGCGCTTCTTCGGCGCCGGCGCAGCGGACACCGCAGCGGGCGTGGCAACAGGCGCGGCGACAGCCACGGCAGCGTTCTTGGGCGGCCGGCCGCGCTTTTTGCCCGTCGGGCTCAGCGCCACTTCCGGCGCCGGCGCGGCGTCCGCCAGCGTCGGTTCTGCCGCTGCCGGTGTGCGTGTCGCACGTGCCAGCATGTCTTCCACCGACGCAAAAGCGTGCGCCAACGCCGCAAATTCGCCGCGACTAAAGCGCAGCGCCGTTCCGTTGAGCACAAGCGTCACTCCCGCCGGCGTGGCGGAGACGCTGATACCGTATAATTGCAGATCCAATTTCATGTTGACCTCGTCTGTTCTACCGTTCGCGGAGCGCGCGATCGCATGTCCCACACACACGCCGCGATCCAAATTGTCACAACTCGTTGCAAATTCAGGAGCTTGCGTCCGGCCCGGCGCCGCCGCGTCACTTCCGGTTCTTGCCTGCGCGCTGCCGCACTGTGGGTGCTCGAGCCGATTGCCCCGCCACCGCGTTGCCGCCGTGACGGAGGTCCATTGCTGGGCGCGGACATCCCCGAACGTCCGAATCAGCGTCTGGAACTGCGATCTCACACTCAGAATGCAGACTTGCGTGCTGTCTGCCGTCGCTGGGCGGGTGCCATCTGGTGTTCACCACCGGACCGCGCCGCACCGAAAATCCAAAAAATCCGGCCGCTGATTCCACTCATGCGAGACGGAACAGCGATCGATCTGCCACGTCCGGTGTCCTAAGCCCTTGGAAATCGCGCAGACTTCCTGGCTGAAGCCACTCTTCCTGGGGGCGCTGCGGCCACTTGGGACGCCACGCCGGCGACGCAAACCAAACAATAAAAAGCGGTTACGCGGTTGGGGCCGCGTAACTGCTCTGCTCCGGCGGCTGACCCGCCGGTTGGGCGCTGGGGGCGCTTGTTGCAACGGGAGCATCCGACTGAATGCGCCCGTCGCGAATCACAATCAGGCGACTGCCGACCCGCGCCGCATTCGCGTCGTGGGTCACCATCACCACCGTCGTGCCGTGCTCCTCCGCCTGTCGGCGCAGCAAACGCAGCACTTCCGTTCCAGAATTCGAGTCCAGATTGCCCGTCGGCTCGTCGGCCAGCAGGATCGGCGGCTCCGTCATGAACGCCCGCGCGACCGCCACCCGCTGCATCTCGCCGCCGCTCATCGCGCTCGGTTTGTGCGTCAGGCGGTGGCCAAGACCGACCTGTTCGAGCAGCCGCACCGCCTTTTGCCGGTCCGCCTCGGTAGCCCGTCGCGCCAGCAGCACCGGCAGCAGGACGTTTTCCACCGCTGTCATCGTCGGCAGCAAATTGAAAAACTGGAAGATCAAGCCGATCTTTTCGCGCCGGAACGTGGTCACGGCGTCGTCGGTCATGGCGCCAATATCAGCGCCGGCCAGCACAATTCGCCCCGACGTCGGCTTATCCAACGCACTAAGCAGGTTCAACAAAGTCGACTTGCCGCTGCCGGAAGGACCCATAATTGCGACGAATTCACCGCGCCCGACCTGCAGGTCGATTTCCCGCAACGCCGTCACCGGCTGTTCGAGATGATCGTAATTCTTGCTTACGCGCTGCAGCTCAATCATGCCCGCCTAGGTAGCAAGACACGGCTGACTTGGCAAGAGGGCACTCAATTCGCGCGCCAAAACTTGGCGGGTGTGTCAAATCCCCGGCGCTCCCGGGGCGCTCGGCTGCGGGGGCATGACGGGGGCGTCGCCCCCTGTCGGCGCGGCAGAGGTAGGTGATTGTTTTGCAAAATCAGCGGCTTGCTTTTGCAGCAGCTTGGCGTTCCCTCCCGCCAGCTTGAATCCTTCGCCGCCGCTCGAGGTGCCGTGCAATTTGCCGTAGACCACGCCCAATTCTTCCTTGCCCAGTGTAAGAACCTGATTTCCATCGGCAAAGACCAGCTGAATCGTCCATTCCGGTGTTTCGAGCGCGGCCGCCGGCACTTCGTTCACGAAATCGACTTTCAGCGCCGCCAACGCTTCGACAAACCCTGCAATCTTCGCGGGATCGACGTCAATCTTGCTGGCTATCAAGCGCCAGACGCCGCCTTCCTGCTCGGCGTGGACGCGACCATTGGGGCCGGAAATCACAAAGGATTGCAGGCTGTTGGCGCGATGACCGGCGAACACATGGCGGTCGCGCAGCTGGCGCAGATCCAACACAACCTGATCGTGCTGATAGCTGCCGACGCGATACACCTCGTCGCGGCCAACAATGCGTAACCATGTGTCTTTGTTGGGGCGGGACGCATCTGTCGCGCCAAACTGCAGCATCGTCTTTTGGCCATTATTGGTGATCGTCAACGTTGCCAGCGGCTGATCCAGCCCGCTGGATTTCACCGCCGGGTCGTTCACTGTCACGAACTCCGCCGCACTGAGCCGCTCCAGCGCCTTGAGCCACTCGTCCACGTCGCCTGCGCGCACGCCCGCCGGCGCCGCGATCGTCCACGCGCGCTCGCCCTTGTCCGCGGTCAGCGCCGGCCGCGTCACGACGATGTGCTCCGGCGGCTCGCCCGGACGCTCCAGCTCCAGC
>CAIPXZ010000198.1 GCA_903869075.1 uncultured Myxococcales bacterium
CGCCGAGCACGATGCCGGCAATCTTCAGATATTTCAGCCAGTTCAGACTCGGCAGCGGCAGTCGCACGTCGTTGAACGCGGCTTCGGCCTCGGCGCCGTCCTTCATCTTGACCTTCAAGCCGATGGCGTAATTCGCCTCGTCCTTGCCCTTGACCGGGTCGCCCCAATCCGGCAGCTCGGTCCACTTGGCTTTGATGATGTACTGCTTCTTGATCCGCGTCGCAATCGCATCAAAAACTGAGGGAATTTGCCCCAGTCCGTCCTTGTTGGCCACATAGGTGTACGCGCCGCCGGAGACGTTGGAAATGTCCTGCAGCAGCGTCAAATACTGCTCGTCGTCGGGCGAATAGCCGATTGTGAAGATGCGGATCGCGTTTTCCTCGATCTTTTCCTCAACCATTTTCTTGAGTTTCGGCTGCAGCTTGTCCTTGCGCGTCTCGCGATCCTTGGCATCGGTCATGATGACGAGAAAGCGCCGGTGCGCCGTCGCCAGCTTGGCGTTGGACGCCAGGTTGTCGTTGAAGAAGTCCAGGACCTTTTTGACCGCGCTCTGGAACTCCGGCAGCAGGCTGCGCTCCCGCGCCGCTTGGCCTTGATTGTTCTCGGGATTCAGGTCCGCCGCCGGCACGTTGTAGTTCAGCACCGCCTCTTTGGCCTGGCTGAAATCCGAGGCGAACGAGTACACGACCTCGTGCGGCACCGACTCGCGGTACACCACAACCGCGACCAAATCGTTGCCCTTGAGCCGCTGCACGAACTGCGCCGCGCCTTCCTTGGCCTGCTGGAACGTGCTGTGCTCTTCGCCCGTGCCCTGGATCTGGTAGCCGCGCGAGGCGTTGAGCAAAATCACAACCGCAACCGGCTCCTGCGCCTGTTCCGCTGTCTGGATCTCGATGTCCGTCAGCTTGATCGGCTTGCCATTGGCGAGGATCTCGAGGTCACCCGCGGCCAAGCTCGGCACCGGCGCGCCCTTGCTGTCCAGCACGTCCACGTGCAACCGCAGGAAATTCTCCTTGGCCTCCACCTCAACGCGGTCCAGCGAGACGCGGCTCTCGGCGGCGAGACCCGGCAGCGCCAAAGACAGCAGCGCCAGCGCCGCAACCGAGCGGACAAAGCCGTGGCGATTCAGGGACATCGATAACCTCCGAGGATGCTGGGCCTATTCGAGCGCCTTGAACTTGAGCTCAGTCCGGCCGACGCGAATCGTGTCGTTGTCGATCATGTCTTCCTTGGACACGCGCGTATCGTTCAGATACGTGCCGTTGGTGGAATCCAAGTCAACCAGCGTAAAGGTGCCATTTTCATAGCGAATCACGCACTGCTTGGACGACAAGTACGGGTCGGTCAGGACCACGTCGCAGTCGGCAGCGGTGCCAATCGTGTTCTTGCCATCGACGAGGCGGAAATCGCGGCCGGTCAGCTCGCCGTTGCGCACAACAACCCAGCCGACGCAGGGCTGAAACGTGCCGTGGTTGAACTGGCTGACATCGATCGCCATCGTGCGATCCTGCTCGGCGTAAGCCTGCGCTTGCTGCGCCGGCTCGGGCTTTTTGCGGCTGAACCAACCCACGTCGCCCTCCTTTTTGGGGTCCACTTTCTTCAGGCCATCGGTTTTGACGGCGCCTTTCGCGGCCTTGACCGGCGCGTCCACCGCGGCGTTGAATTTCTTGGCCGCTTCCGTCTTGGCCTTGGCGACCGCGCCCATTTTCTTGGCGTTGGCGGCGTTCACAACGCCATCGATGCGCTGTTGGCCAAGGTTGCGAAAGAAGTCGACAATCAAGTTGGCGATCAAGGCGCTGCCCTCCGCGAAGCCGACGCCCCGCGTGTCCGCCCGAGGATGGCACTGGATCGGGTTGGTGGCAAGATCGCCGGGTGGCGCGCGCCAATTTCGGGCCGCCACAGCCCACGGCGCCGCGGCGTGCGTCAGTGCAAGCGGACCGTCGCCGCCCCGCCGTCCGCCAGATCGACGACGGTGTATGCCAACTGCCGCGCCAGATACGTCGTCTGGTGCCGCCATCGCGGGTTCCACACGGTCCGCGGCTGGACAAAAACCGTCGCCACGAGATACTGCCCCGGCGGCAAGCCCTCGAAAACAAAGCGCCCCTGCGCGTCTGCCTGGGCACGCCAGTACACGGCGCGGGGGTCGGCGGCAGTGGTAAACGTGTCGTTCGCCAGCAGGTTGTTGAACACTTCCTCGCACAAATACGCGGTGTTCGGTGCGGCGATGACCGTCGCCCCGGCCTGACGGACCGGCCCGAGGGCCTCGCCGACGATGCTGGCAGTGCCGCTGCGTCGGTAGGGCGCGACCTCGGCGGGTCTGAACGTCTGCGTGCGCCGCACCTGCCGGATGGCCGTGCCGCCGCAGCCGAGGTGCCACAACCCCATGGCAGCGAGCAAGAGTGCGCAAAGGCGACGGTGCATGGCGATTCTCGTGGTCAACGGACCGCTGTCATAACGCTGCAACGCCGCAAGGTATTCGCAGAATCCGCGATCGCCGCGCGCGCCCCGGTGCAAAAAGTGCCGCCGACGCCGCGGCAAAAGCCGCCAGCGCGCGAATACTCTTGTGCGGCAGCGACTACCCTGCCGCCTCGCGCGCGCGCTCCGGGGCGCCCGCACGGGTCAGCTTTGCGCGCGGCGCATGGGCGCCGGGAGGTCCTTTGGGTGGAACCTTCCGCGTCGACGGACGGGTTTGCCCG
>CAIPXZ010000199.1 GCA_903869075.1 uncultured Myxococcales bacterium
GCCTTCGACGACGAGGATTGACACGCCGGACGCGCCGGGACCGCCAGTGCGGACAGCGACGGTCAGGACATCGGCGCGCATGCCGCTGGTGATGAAGGCTTTTTCACCATTGACGCGAAAGACGTCGCCATCGCGCACTGCGGTTGTACGGAGGTTGGCGACGTCGGAGCCGCCGCGGGGGTCGGTGACCGCGAGCGCGGCGATGCGCTCCCCGCTGAGGATGCCGGGCAGCAGGCGCGCCTGCTGTTGCGCGGTGCCGAGCGCGACGATCGGCGGCGCGGCGATGCCGTGGCTGAAAAGTCCCGCCAACAGTCCGCCGGAGCCGGGGCGGCAGATCTCGCGCTGCAACGCCACGCGCAGCCGCGCCGATCCGCCAACACCGCCCAAGGACTCGGGAAAGCCGACGGCGAGAACACCGACAGCGGCGGCTTTCTGGTACAGCTCGCGCGGAAATTCGCCGGCTTCATCCCACGCGGTGACGTGCGGCGTCACTTCGCGCTCCACCCAGCGCCGCACGTTGCCCAAAAACGCGACTTCATCCTGACTCAACGGCATCGGAACCTCCGCGCCTATGCTCCGCCCAACCGCGCGCGCTTGTCCACTGGCCACACGCGGCGTATCGTACCCGTGCGCCCGACGCGCCGGCGGATTTGCATGTCACAGCTCGCTCGCCTCGCCCTGTTCGCGTTCCTGACCGGCGTCGCCCTGGCGGCGCAAGCCGAAGTGCCGCGCGCGCACCCGCCGACGCTGCTGCGCGGTGCAACGCTGTGGACGGCGACCGGCCAGGTGCTGGAGAAGACCGATATCCTGTTGCAAAATGGCCAGATCCAGGCGATCGGCGCGGCGCTGCCGGCGCCCAAGGACGCCAAAGTCATCGACGCCGCGGGCAAGATCGTCACGCCCGGGCTTGTCGACATGCACTCGCACCTCGGCGTGTACGCGGCGCCGTCGGCGAAAGCCCACCAGGACGGCAATGAGATGACCTCGCCGACAACGCCGGCGGTGCGCGCGCTGGACGCGTTTGACCCGGAGGATCCGGCGATTGCCCGCACAGTGGCGGGCGGCGTGACGACGGCGCTGATCCTGCCAGGCAGCGGTAACGTCGTGGGCGGACAGGCTTTTTACGCCAGCCTCTACGGCAAGACAGTGGCCGACATGGCGGTGCCGAACCCGCCGCGGGCGATGAAGTGGGCGATGGGCGAGAACCCCAAGCGCGTGTACGCCGCCAAGGGCCAACTGCCGATGTCGCGCATGGGCCACGGCTGGGTGCTGCGGAGAATGCTGTTTGAAGCCAAGGAGTTGCGCGAGAGTCAGGACCGCTTTGACAAGGAATCGACGCACACTGGCCAGCGGCCGTTTCGCCCGGAACTGGAGCCGATCGTCGCGCTGCTCCGCGGCGAGGTGCTGCTGCAGGTGCACTGCTATGAGGTCCACGACATCGAGACGCTGATCCGCATCAGCCGCGAATTCGGCTTTAAGATCGCGGCGATCCACCACGCGCTCGAGGCCTGGAAGGTGCCGGAGCTGCTCAAGGCGGAGGGCATCGGCGTCGCGACTTTTGCCGACCTGTGGGGCTTCAAAATGGAAGCCTACGACGCCAGCGTGCACGCGCCACAACTGCTGACCGACGCCGGCGTGACGGTGGCGCTCAAGAGCGACCACCCGGTGCTGGACTCGAAGTGGCTCGTCAACGAGGCGGCGACGGCGCACCACTACGGCGTGCCGGAACAGACGGCGCTGCAGATGGTGACGCGCAACCCGGCGCGGCTGATCGGTTTGGGCGAGCGCATCGGCACGCTGGAGGTCGGCAAGCAGGCGGACGTCGCGGTGTGGCCAGGCAGCCCGCTGGCGGTCGGCGCGCAGCCGGAGCGGGTGTTCGTGCGCGGCGTGCAGGTCGTGGGCGACGGCGGCAACGTGCAGGCGGCGTGGTCGGGCACTGGCAAGCCGCTGGGGATTTCGCATGGCTGCGACGAATAGCCGCTCCGGCTGGATTTTCGCCCTACTCTTGGGCAGTTGCACGACAGCAACGCCGCCGCCGGACGCCACGCCAACGATGACGCGCGCCGAGCTCGTCGACCCCGCGCGCTGCCAGGCGTGCCACCCCGACCAGTTCCACGACTGGTCCGCGTCCATGCACGCCTACGCCACGGACGACCCCGTGTTTCGCGCCATGTGCGAGCGCGGCCAGCGCGAAACCGGCGGCAAGCTCGGGACGTTTTGCCTGAAATGCCATGCCCCGCAAGCGGTTGCCGACGGCCTGCTGGTGGACGCCGCCACCGACATCGACAAGCTGCCGCAAGCGTATCGCGGCGTGACGTGCTTTTTCTGCCATTCGGTGGACGCGATCGCTGACACCCACAACAACGGCCTGCACCAGGCGACCGACCTCGTGCTGCGCGGCCCACTGGCGGACCCGATGGCGACGACGGCGCACGCCAGCGCCTATTCGGACCTGCTGGACCGCGACCAGCTGCCGTCGTCGACGCTGTGCGGCTCCTGCCACGACGTTGTGACGCCGCTGGGCGCGCAGCTGGAGCGCGGCTTCCAGGAGTGGCACGGTTCGGTGTTCAACCAGTCGCCCGGCGGTAATACCTGCGGCCAGTGCCACATGCCGCAGCGCCCGCAGCTGTCGGCGGTGGCGGCGGTGGCGGGCGCGCCGCTGCGGCGGGTGCACAGCCACCTGACGCCGGCGATCGACACCGCGCTGGACAACCCAGCCAACAAAGCCCTGCAAGTTCAAGCAGTTCAGGATGAGCTGGACAAGTCGCTGCAGTCCGCGGTGTGCGTGCAGAAGCTGGGCGCGGGCGCGCGGCTGTCGGTCATCCTCGACAACGTCGCGGCGGGCCACGGCTTTCCCAGCGGCTCGGCGCTCGACCGGCGGGTGTGGCTGGAGATCGTGGCGCGCAAGGCTGGGCAAATTGTCTATCAATCCGGGACGGTTGCGGACAACGCCGTCGTCGATACCGGCGCCGATCCGGACCTGTGGCTGCTGCGCGACTGCGTCTATGATGCCAACGGCGCGCCGGTCCACATGTTTTGGCAGGTCGCCAGCGCCGTTGGCAACGCGCTGCCGGTGCAGCTGACCTTCAACCCCGGGGATCCGCGGTTCTACCAGAGCCACATCCGTGCCGAATTTCCCAGCAACGGCACGCAGTTGTCCGTCATGCCCGATGAGGTCGCGGTGCGCGTGCGGCTGCAGCCCATCGGCCGCGAAGTGCTGGACGACCTCGTGCTGAGTGGCGATCTGACGCCGACGCTGCGCGACGCGATGCCGACGTGGCAGGTGGGCGCGACGCTGACGTGGACGCCGGCGACCGCGACGCACACGTTCACCCAGGACGGCCTGGCGATGTCCTGCCGCACCGACACGAACCTGAATCCGCAGGCTGACTCGGTGCCGGCGGTGCGGATGCCGGGCTGCAAACCCAAGTAACTAAAAGAGATTCAACTCGAACGCGGTGAACTGGACCGGCGCGCGCGGCAGCCGCTGCCAGCTGAACTGCGCCACCCAGTCGCGATCCGTCTCCAGGCCGATCGACTGCGCCAGCCACTGCCGCAGCTGCCAAGCGGCGATGCCCTGCCGGCGCAGCGCGCCGATGTGCAACGACTGATTCCGCTTAGCCAAACGCCGGCCATCGTCGCCCAGCACCAGCGGCACATGCGCGTAGTGCGGCAGCCCGGCGAACGGCGGCAGCAGCGGCGAGTCGAGGCGCTGGAGCGCGGCGTAGACCGCCAGCTGCTGGCCGGTCACTTCCAGCAAATCATCGCCGCGCACGACCTGGGTGACGCCCATCGCCCAGTCATCAACCACGACGGCGAACATGTAGGCCACGCCGCCGTCCTTGCGGCGCACGACGATGTCGCCAGAATCCTCAGGCAGCGAGATAACTTGCGGGCCGTGCAGCACGTCGCTGAACCGCACTGGCGCCGTCGGCACCCGCAGCCGCAGCGCCACACCCAGCGGCGGTCGCTGCTCCGCCTGCGCCCGGGCGCGCTCAAACGCCAGCGCGTCCGCCTCCGAGGCGAAACGATCGCGGCAAGTCCCCGGATACGCAGCGGCTTTGTCCTCAGCGTGCGGCGCCCGCGCCGCCAGATCGATGTCCTTGCGCGTGCACACACACGGGTAGACCTCGCCGCGCGCCTGCAACGCCGTGAGCAGCGCGTCGTACAGCGGCGACCGCGCACTTTGCCGCACGAAATCATGGTCTTGCCACGCATCCCAGTCCAGCCCCAGCCACCGCAAATCGGCCAGCAACGCCGGCAGGTGCTGGTCGCCATCGGGCAGCAAGTCCTCGATCCGCAAGTAGATTTTCCCGCCGGCGTGCCGCGCCGCCAGCCACGCCAGCAGCAGGCTCCGCGCGTTGCCGACGTGCAGCAGCCCCGTCGGGCTCGGCGCGAGGCGCCCCACCACCGGCAGCATCGGCTAATCCACCGGCTTTTCGCGCAGTTCCGCGTCAGTCGGCGCGCCTTCGTGGCGCGGCTTGTCGGTTTCGGCGTGGACGTAGGTCAGCTCGCGCACGACGCGGCCGTCCGGCGCGTATTCGCGCGCGAGGCCATGGCGCCGGCCATTCACCCAGTTGACCTCGCGCAAGCGCTGGCCGCCGGGACCGTAGTCGATCTCGCGACCGTGAACGATTCCGCGGTGATAGCTGCCTTCAGCGACCTTGTTGCCCTGCTCGTCCCAGGTGATCCACGGGCCGTGGAGCATGCCGTCCTCGACGTTGCGCTCGCTGCGCGGCCGGCCGTTGGCGTAGTTGTCGACAAGGCGCCCGGACAGCGGCGTGCCGCGGACGCGAGCCCGCCATTTTTGGCCCATCCAGCGCACAGCGAGGCCGATGCCGAACCAGAAAGCCAGGAAAAAGACCAGGCGAATCATCGCTGCCCCGTGCCACGGCCGTGGAGGTTGCCGGCGCGGTCCGGATGCTCGCCGGCGGTGCCGACGTACGGGCAGTGCCGGCAGGCGTTGCCGCAGCAAAAGCCGCGGTTGCGCAAGTAGAGGCTTGTCATGACGTACAGGCCGGAGACCGGGTCGATGTAGCCGGAGACGCCGCGGCGGCAGGCGTCATCGTGGAGCTGGGCGCTGTCCGGCATGTGGCTCCCGCGCGGTGGCACTCGCCGCGTTCGACGGCGCGCCGCCTGGGCAGTCTTGACGATTGTCCGCGCACCGTCAATGCGCCGCCGCCCAAGGCCGGCAGACGGCGATTTTTTTCGCACGGCCCGCGGCAAAAGCGCCGGGCGGACGAACATGGATCTGCGCCAGAGACTGCCCCGTCGTCGCCACCGCGGCTCCAGAGCCGAGGCGGCGTCAGCTTGGCGCCAGGCGCTGATGCGCGGAGGGGACCTGCGGGTTGGGGCCTCTCGCGTCGACGGACGGGTTTGCCCGCCCGCGCGCGGATCAGCCGAGTCTTGCGCGCCCGGCGAACTCACCGCAATGGCCCGCCCTCGCCCACCAGCTGGAACGCCGCCCAGTAGAACGGCTTGCGCGTCCGCGCCTGGCCCAGCAACTCGAGCTGGGCGCGGCGCAGCGACTCCGCCCGGCCCTCGCCCGCCGACAGCTTGCCGTAGAACGAGGTCATCAGCGCGCGCGTCGCCTGGTCGTCGACGCTCCACAGGCTCATCAGCACCGACTCAGCGCCGGCGATCGCGAACGCCCGCCGCAGCCCGTACACGCCAAAGCCGCCGGCCACGTCGCCCACGCCGGTGTTGCACGCCGACAGCACCACGAGCTGCGTTCCGGTCAAGTCCAGGTTCATCGCTTCCAGCGCCGTCAGCGCGCCGTCATCCGCACCCGACCGCCGCGTGTTGAAGCCCGCCAGCGCCAGCCCTGACCGCAACAGCGGGTCGGCAATCCGCCGCGTCGCCGCCGGCTGCCCGGCCAGTTGCGGCCCCGGCAGCTCGGGCGGCGGCTGCGGCAAGAAGTAGCCGTGCGTCGCCAGGTGCAAGATCCGCGGCCTGTGGATGTTGCGCAGCGCCGCCTCCGTCGCCCGCGCCCCGGTCAGCAGCTTGGCCTGCAGCAGCGGCGCCACGGCGTCCGCCTCCTCCGCGGTGCCTTGCAGCGGCGCGAAATGCAGCGCCGCAAAGTCCGCCGCCGGCGCCCCGCGCGTCGCGACCGCTTGCGGCGCCTTGTCAGCGCTCTCGTCAAAATCCGGGTCGGCCAGCACCCACGCGTCGGTTCGCGGCGGCACCGGCCCGCGCGGCTTGACCAGGTCACGGCCGCTGCCCAGCACGGTCACCGTGTGCCGCTCCAGCGCCCAGTGCCCGCCCGGTTCCGTCAGCGCGGCAAACGGCAGCAGCGCCAGCGCCGCGTCGGGCGCCACAAGCCACTGCGGCACGTCGCCGATATGCAGCGGCGCCAGCACCAGGTCCGCCACCGCGCCCGCCTTGGCCACCGCGTCGTCGCGCTTGGGCGAGGCCAGCGCCGCCCGCATCTCCGTCAGCGCCGCCTCAATCGTCGCCGCGTCACCGAGATCCACGCCCTGCGGCTCGCCGCCGGCGCGCAGCGTGTAGGCCGCATAGCGTGGCAGCTGGCCATCGCCAGGCGGGGTAAACTTCAAAAATTCAACGAGTACCGCGTTCTTCGGCACCGCCGCCGCCACCGCGCCCGTCGTCGGCACAGCCAAGCCGGCGCGAAACGCCGGACTTTGCCGCGCCAGCAGCGCCTCCTTGGCGTCCAGCTCCGCCTGCAGCGTCCGCAGCCGCGCGGCGTGCGCCTGCGGGTCGGCGCCCTGCGGCCCCGCCAGCGTCAGATTGGCCAGATCCTGGCGCGCCGTCGCCACGTCGGCGTACAGCCCGGCGGTCGCCGGCTCATGCTGCGCCAGCCGCAGCAGCGGGTTGGCCTCCGCGTCGATGGTCAGGCCTTTGCGCCGCAAGATCGCGTCAAACGCAAGCCGCGCCGCCGCCTTATCGCCGCGCAGCCGCTGCAGGTGCAGGCCCACCGTCGCATACAGGTGCCCCAGCTGCTGCGCCACAAGCGCCACCTTCTGCGACTCGCCGCCCAGCCCCAGCCACCGCGCCAGGTGCCGGTCAAACGTCGCCGCCGCCGCCGTCCGCGCCGCCAGCGCGCCCTTCAGGTCGTTCTGCGCCAGCAGCAGATCGGCGCGCTTGGCCTGAGTCTGCGCCAGCGTCAGCGAGGTCGGCCCCGCCAGGTCGCGCTCGAGCGCCTCCGCCTTGCGCAGGTGCTCGAGCGCCGGCTTCAGCTGGCCCGCCGCCGCCTCCAGCGTCGCCAGGTTGAACCACGTCACCGCGTGCGACAGGTGCTTCGCCGGCAGCAGCTTCGCCTCCAACGCCGCCGCTTCCTGGGCACGCGCCAGCGCCTCGTCGCGATCGCCCAGCGAGAACGCCGCCGCCGCCAGGTTCGCCAGCGCCGCCGCCGTGCGCACGTGCGCGTGGCCGTAGGTCTGCTCGGCGATGGCCAGCGCCGCC
>CAIPXZ010000200.1 GCA_903869075.1 uncultured Myxococcales bacterium
AGTCCACCCGCGGCCGGCTTCTTCGCCAGTCCACACGTTGCGCGTCCTGTCGCGCGTCCGCTAAGCTGCAGCGTCCAGGGCGTCCTGGAAGGGCATTGGCGCAATCAGCGAGCTCATTGTGCTGTTTCGCACGGGAACGCCGGCGCCGGTTGCCGGTTTCACGACGCTCGCCGCGTCGGGGCAGTGGGAAGAGCTGCGCCGCGGTGCCCATAACCTGAAGTCCGGCGCGGGCTATCTGGGCGGAGTCCGCGTAGCGCGGCTATGCGAGCAACTGGAAGCCGTTTGCGCCGGGGCGGGCGTGAACCCGGAAGCTGCCGCGACGACGATTCTGGCACTTCAGGCGGCACACGCGGACTTTGTGCGCGCGCTGATGACGCTGGAAGTCGAGGCCGGGCTAATTCCGAAAGCTGGTCATTTTTGATCACTGAACAGGTTTTGCACAGCACATATTCGCACACACTCTGATCGGCCCAGTAGCCCCCTCCCCGTCACGGTGCTCGGACTGGCCTCGGCGAGCGTTCGCTGTTCACCGACTCCCCGTGTTCGCCCCGCTACCCCTCGTTTGAGGGGAAGCAAGGCGTGCCGCGAGCGCGGCGCTCACCGTCGCCCCACCAGCCGCAAGCGCACCCATTTCCACACACAGCCTTTGCCGCTTCGCTT
Source organism: uncultured Myxococcales bacterium (assembly GCA_903869075.1). Classification (GTDB taxonomy): domain Bacteria; phylum Myxococcota_A; class UBA9042; order UBA9042; family UBA9042; genus CAIYBN01. The sequence continues at coordinate 661 of CAIPXZ010000200.1, forward strand.
TTCCACCTGTGTTGATTTGTAAACCTCACGCACGAGTTCTTCGTGCCCCCGCATCCGCATCCCCTACAGTCGGCCTAAGTCACGCACGTCGCGGGACGTTCTTGCTCGAATTTCAGGCCGATTATGCCGCGGAATCTGGACTCCACCGCCCGTGAATGGCGCACGTTCCTGACGCAAACAGGGCGCGTGGAGCGCGTTTCTCAGCTGATCGCCTCCTCGTTGCGGCTACCCGACGCGGCGGAGGGCGAGCATTTCCTCTCCGTACGGCTCGCGCGCTTCGTGGACGGCTTTGGCCTGCACCGCCTCGACGCACTCATTGAGGATGGCGACACAGCGCACCTGCGGTCCATCGTCGGCGTGCAGCATTCCTGGTTTTGGCGCGAGCCGGAACAGTTCACCTTTCTGATCAGCCATCTGGAAGGCAAGATCGGGCGTAGCGAACCGATCCGCATCTGGTCGGCCGCGACGTCATCTGGGCAAGAAGCCTACTCCATCGCGATTGCCCTCTTGGAAGCTGCTGCGCCGCGACGGCCGCGCGCGGACATTCTGGCGACGGATCTGGACGCCCTGGCGCTGCGCGTCGCCCGGGTTGGACGGTACGGCGAAGCTCAGGTCGCCCAACTTCCCCCTTCGCTCCACCGATGGCTGCAGTACCGCGAAGGCGAAGCGAGTGCACCTTGGCAGGTCCGCCCTGAAGTATCGAGTCTGGTGTCGTTCCGCTCGCTTGACCTCCTTTCCGACGACTGGCGGACTGCATCGGATGCGCTCCAGACGTCCGGACCAGAGACGCCGTTTGACGCCATCTTCTGCCGCAACGTCCTGATGTATTTCGGCGCGGCCTATCGCTTTGCCGTCCTCGAAGGACTCGCCACTCGCCTCGCGCCGGGCGGCCTGCTCTGCCTCGGTCAGAGCGAGAATATCGGTAACGCCAGTCAATTCTTCGAGCCGTGTGGCCGCGGCATGTACCTCCGTCGTGCCGCGTCCCCCCACGCCGCAAAGGTTTCCTCACCATGAAGCGCCTCCTTGATTTCCTCGCCGGCTTGCAGCTCAACACCAAGATGACGCTGGGTTTTGGCAGCGTGCTGATCCTTCTGATCGGCTTTGGCGTGCAGAGCCTCTGGATGATCGACGACATGAGCGCGACGACGCATGGGCTGTATGAAAACGACCTGCTGGGCATCTCGCACATCAAAGAAGCAAACATCAACCTCATCTACATCAGCCGCGCCGTGCGCCAGTTGGTTCTGGCCCCCAACGCGACGGAACGCGATGCCGCCGAGCGCGCGATTGCCAAGGCCGAGCGAACCCTGCGCATGGAGTTGGCAGAGGGACGCAAGCGCATTTACCGGGACGAAAACAAGAAGACGTTCGAAGAGTTCGACGCCAGTTTTGACGCCTATTTGCGCAACGTCGCGAAAGTCGTGGAACTGGTGCGGGCGGACAAGCAATTCCACGACTCAGAAGCAGTCGCCTTCTTGCTGTCGCCGGGCAACATCGACGTCGTGACGACCACGGACAACCTGCTCACGGCGCTTTGCAAGGGCAAAGAAAAGGCCGCCCAGTTGTCGGCTACGGACGCGGCAATCGCCGCGCGCAACTCGCGTACCTTGGCGATCGCACTCGTGCTTGCAGCGCTGGTGCTGGGCGTCCTGATTGGCGTGGTGATCAGCGCGTCGATCAGCGGACCGTTGAGCGCGCTGCGGACGGCTGTTCAGAAGGTCGCGGAGGGCAAGCTTCACGATGCAGTGCCCTTCACGTCGTTGCGCAACGACATGGGCGACATGGCCCGCGCCATCGACGTGATGCAGAAGAGCGCATTGGCGCTGGCTAATTTGCGCTGGGTCAAAGCCGGGTCGGAGAAGATCGCGGCTTCATTGACCGGCATCGAATCGCAGACCGATTTTGCCCGCGCGCTTTTGGCGGAATTGGCGCCCTTGTGCGCGGCGCAAGTCGGCGTTGTCTTCATCAAGGACGCGAATTCGCAGAAGTTCAAACTGCTTGGCTCGTGGGGGTATCGCGAGCGCAAAGAACTGCTGACAGTGTTCGCTCCGGGTGAGGGGCTCGTCGGGCAGAGCGTCCTGGAAAAAGCGCCGATCCGCATCACGGACATTCCTGAAGACTACATCCGCGTTTCCTCGGCCCTGGGCAGCGCGCCGCCGCGATTCGTGGAAGTGTTCCCCGTCATCGGGCAGGACAACGACGTCCTCGCGGTCATCGAGCTTGCCGGCTTTGTCGCGTTCGACGAGCGTCAACGCGGACTGCTCACGGAAGTCCTGCCGGTTATCGCGCTGAATCTGGAGATTCTGGAACGCAATCGGCGGACGCGCGAGCTGCTGGCCGAGACCGAACGGCAAGCGGCCGTGTTGCGCGCGTCGGAAGACGAACTCACCGCACAAAACGACGAATTGCACGCGCAAACGGCCGAACTCGTCGCGCAGAAGGGCGAGTTGGAGCAGGCGAATTCGCTGATCGAAGCGCGCACGTTGGAGCTGGAAGCGTCGCGCGCCAAGGCGGAAGAGGCGACGGCGACCAAGAGCATGTTCTTGGCCAACATGAGCCACGAGATTCCACGCCGATGAACGCGATC
>CAIPXZ010000201.1 GCA_903869075.1 uncultured Myxococcales bacterium
AGGCGGACTCGGCCAAGCCCAGAATCCCGCAGGGATTTCTTGAACCATAGCCGCGGACTTTAGTCCGGGGCGTTGGGATGTGGGCGCGACTTGCTGAGCTTGCGACCGCCCGCAGCACCTGTCGCGGCTGACACTGCCGTGGCAAAACCCAGGCGACTTGCAGTTGACAGAGCCGTTACGTCTGCGTTATCTCCCTGCGCGTCGAAACCGACTTACCCCGGAGTTGCTGGCCTTGAATCGCCTGAGCCTGAGTCATCGCTACGAGAGACGGTCCGTGCTGCCATCGGTTGGCGCGGTTGCCGTCATCCTCGGCGTTGTCGTGGCCAACGGCTGGTCGATGTGGCACGCCGCGCCGGAGCTGGCGCCGCTGGACCCGATGGCGCGGCTGAGCACGCTGCAAGACGCGGCGGCCAACGGCGCGCTGCCGGATACGGCGGAAGCGGCCGGTCCCAACGGGCTGCCGAGCGGCGCGCGCGTCGATGCGCTGCTGGGCAAAGCGCAGCCAGCGGTGCGGCTGACGTCGACGCGGTCGACGCCGGGCGGCCAACCGGAGTCCACGCCGGGCGTGACGCGTTCGGTGCTCGTGGAGCAGGGCGAGAGCCTGTCGCAGGCGCTGGCGCGGCTGTACATCCATGGCGAGACGGCGCGCAAAGTCGTTACGGCCTATTCAGAGCTGCGTAACCCGCAGAAATTGCAGGCAGGCTGGCGGCTGTGGGCGCGCTTTGACACCGCCGGCGTGATGGATGCCAGCGCGCTGCAGACGCTCGTCGTGGCGCCGAGCCACGCCGAAGGCATGACGATCCAGCGCACTGTCGAAGGCTTCGCCGCGAGCGAAGGCGGCTTGCCCGGCACCGTCGTCCGCACCGCGCTGCGCTGCGGCGTCATCGGCACGCTGGAGGCGTCGCTGCGGCGCTGTGGCGAGGGCGAGGGCTTGGTTGAGCTGCTGCAGCCGATGCTGACCGACCGCCTGCTGCGCCCGGTCGAGCTGCACACCGGCGATGAGCTGCGCATCGTGCTGGACAAGCTGATGGACGGCGACCACGTGGAGCGCTACCTCGGCGTCGCGGCGCTGGAGCACCGCAGCGTGCTGCAGCCCAAGGACGGCCGCACCGTGGCGCTGAATTTCCACGGCGACCTGTACGCGCCGGACGGCGAAGGCCTGGAGCCGTTGTTCCTGCGCCAGCCGCTGCAAGTGGGCCACCAGACGTCGAATTTCGGCATCCGCATGCACCCGATTTTGCACAAGATGAAGGCGCACTTCGGCGTCGATTTTGCCGCGTCGGTTGGCACGCCGGTGTACGCCGCGGGCGATGGGCACCTCGTGTCGGCGGATCGCGCGGGCGCGGCTGGCAACGTGGTGCGCGTGCGTCACGAGGGCGGTTACCTGACGGAATACATGCACTTGCAGCGCTTCGTGACCTCGGTCAAGCCGGGCGACGCTGTGCACAAGGGTCAGGTCGTTGGCTTCGTCGGCTCGACGGGGCTGTCGACGGGGCCGCACCTGCACTTTGGCGTCAAGCACAACAGCAAGTACCTCGATCCGGCAACGCTGGGCGACGTGGTGCAGCCGGCGGTGACGCCGCGTGAGCGCGCCGCGTTTGACGCCGAGTCCAAGACGCTGCTGGACTTGCTCGCCGCGCTCGGCAAAGGCCTCGGCGACGGCGTGTAGCTGGCGCCGCCCACGCAGCCCCTACAGCACCACGCCCCGCCATAGCTGACCCGCGGTATCCATCGCCAGCAGCGTTTGCGCCTCGCCCGCCGGAAGCGACAACGTCAGCGGCACAAGCCCGCGCGTCCGCTCCGCGCCGCCATCCCACCAGGCCAGCGCCCGGCCGTGCGCATCCACAACGCCCCACGCCGACAGCGCGTCGACGCCTTGGCCCGCCATGTCCAGCGGCAGCAGTTGCACTTGCGCGCCGTTGCGCCGCGCCGCCGGCTGCGCCAGCGTCTCGACCGTCAGCGCGCCGTCGACGTTGTCCAGCTGCAGGGTCGCGCCCAGCGCCACAAGCCGCCCGCGGCTCGCGTCCAGCGCCACCGCGCTGCGATCGCCTAGGATCACCCGCCCGCCGGCGCGCACCGCCGCCACCGCCAGCGTCCCCGAGCCCGCCATCGGGTCCAGCGCCACGCCGCCCGGCGGCAGCGAGGCATGCACGATGCGATCCAGCAGCGCCAGCGGCTTTTGCGTCGGATAGCCCGTGCGTTGGCTGTCGCTGTTCGAGAGCGTCAAGTCGATCAGCGAATCCGGCCACGCGCCTTCAATCGGCGCATCGGCGCCGGCGTGCGGCGTTTGCCAGACGTCGGTCGCGCGCTTGGCCTGGCCCTTCAGCCGCTGCGACGTCGCCTTTTGCAGCGGCGCGGCAAAGTACGCGTGCCGCGGATCCTTGGCGTAAAACTGGATGACGTCGTGTTTGCGGCCAAAGCGATCCTTGCTCGAGCCGCCGAGGCCGTACGCCCAGACGATCTCATTGCGCAGGTTCGCGGCGCCAAAGCGCTCATCCAGCAGGAGCCGGGCGTGCGGCGCGCGGCGAAAATCCAGGTGCAGGTACACCGAACCGCGGGGCGACAGCAGCGTGTGGACGCGCGCCAGCACGGTGTCGAGGTGCTGGAGCCAGTCGACGAGATCGTCCGCCGGGTCCTCGTACGCCACGACGTTCTGCGCGGCGCGACCGGTGGCCGTCTGCACGTCCCGCCGCCGCGGCCATGACACGCCGGCGCCAAATGGCGGATCGAGGTACACGAGGTCAATCGTCCCCGCCGCGCCCTCCTGCAGCAGCCGATCCAGCACCGCAAGCGCTTGCCCCGCCAACAGCCGCGCCGTGCCGACGTCCGGCCGGCCGGGCAGCGTCAGCAACGGCGTCAGCGCGTGATTCTGCGGCGGCAGCGGCGCGTGGCGCCCCGGCCAGGTCAGGTGCACGCCGGTCATTTGAGGACGATGTCGGCGTCCGAGCGCGCGCGGATGAGCCACTGGCCAAATGACCACTCGAGGTTGCCGGTGATGCTGGCGAACGCCTGGCCGCTGCTGAACGTTGTAGTGGCGCCGTTGGCGCTGGTGCCGAGGTACGCGGAGCCGATCGCCGGCGCGAAAATCACCGTCGTGGCGCCGCCGTTGTGGTTGATCGTCGCCTCGCCGTGGGTCTTGCCGTCGGTGGCGACGGGGTTGGCGTCGGCGACCTGGACGTTGCTGATGGTGACGAGGTCGCCCTCGTACGGCTCCGGGCTCGTAGGGTTGGCGAAAAGGCTGACGAGCAAGCTGTGCGGCGTCGGTGTGCCGTCGTTGCCGGTGACGACGACGTCGGCAGGCGCGGCGCTGATTTCCGTCATGCAGTAGAATTCCTTGACGGTGCCTTTGATGCTCAGCACATCGCCGACGTTGACGCTGAACGGGCTGGCGGTGACGATGACCTGGATGCCGGCCCAGCTGCCGTCGGCGGCGGCGCCGTTTTGCGCTTCCACAAAAAAGCTCGTGAAATACGTCGTGCCGCTGCCCTTGAGCGACGTCGGCGGGCTCGTGACGATGACCGGCTCGAGCGCGACGTCGCTGGCGGAGTCGGCGATGCTGTCCAGCGTCGTGCAATTGGCGCTGGTCGCGGCCTGTTCGATGGCGCTGACGGTCTGCGTGCTGGCTTGGACGTCAGGCGTGCCGGTGTCGGCGGGACCGGTGTCGGCGGGACCGGTGTCCGCCGGACCGCTGTCAGCCGGACCGCTGTCCGCGGGGCTGCTGTCGGCTTTGGTGTCGACGCCGGGCGTTGCGTCGCTGGCGTCCTTGCCGCCGCTGTCGCTGACGCTGATGTCCGAGCCAAAGACGCAAATGTTCGAGGCGTTGCAGGTGTATCCCGCCGGGCACCCGCCGCCCACGCCGCAAATCAACGGCCCGCCGCCGCCGCCGCCGGTGCTGGCGCCACAGCCGATGAGGCCGAGAAAGGTGACAAAGGCCCACAAACGCGTTCTCATCGCTGTCCCCACGCCGCACCGCGGCGACGAGAGGCTAGGGATGGCAGCCCGTTCGCGTCAAGCCCCACCGCCAAAAGCGCGCGCGAATTCGCGGCACTTGGACATGGCGTTGGTGGAGATTTCCGCGCTTGGCGGGCTGGGCGACGGCATTGCCCGGCTGGAAGATGGCCGCGTGATGCTGGTGCCAGACGCGGTGCCGGGCGATCGGCTGCTCGTGGCGCAGCTGCCGCAGGCGCGCGGGCTGCTGCGCGGGCGGATCGCCGAGATCCTGACGCCGTCGCCGCACCGCCAGACGCCGCCGTGTCCGGTGTTCGCGCAGTGCGGCGGCTGTACGTGGCAGCACATCGATATGCCGATGCAACACACTGAAAAAGCCAGCTTTTTGCGGCACGCGCTGGGACGCGATGCGGTGGTCGCGTCGGTTGTGGCGGCGGTGGCGCCGTGGCGGCATCGGCGGCGGGTGCGGCTGCACCTCCGCGGTCCGGCGGGCCAGCTGGCGGCGGGGATGATGGCGCGGGCGTCGCACGACATCGCCGACGTGGACGACTGCCTGGTGCTGACGGACGCGCTCAGCCGGCTGCTGGCAGCGCTGCCGGCGGCGGCGCAGGGCTGGCTGAAAGTGGGGGAAGTGTATGCGGTGGAGGGCGCTGAGGGCGTGATCCTGGCGCTGCACGGCCTGCCGCACGACTTCCGGGTGCTGCCGCAGGCCGAGGCGCTGCGGGCGGCGCTGGGCGTGGCGGGGCTGACGTTGTCGCTGGGGCGGCATCAGGACGCGGCGGGGCTGCACGAGGTGACGCTGCCGGAGACGGCGGGCGCGTGGCCGGTGCGGGTGGACGCCGCGGGCTTTTGCCAGGCGACGGCCGCGGGCAATGCGGCGATCCGCGAGGCGGTGACGGCGGCGCTCGACACCATCGGTCCGGTGCCGCGGATCCAGGAATTCTTCGCCGGTTCGGGCAACTTGAGCGCGCTCTGCGTCGGCCGCGCGCCGGTTGTGCGGACGATCGAGCGTGACGCGGACGCGGTGGCGCGGGCGCGCGTGACGCTGACCAACGCCCCGGAAATGCAGCTGTTTTGCGGTGACGTCGACGAGTTGGTGGACGTCGCGCTGCCGGGCGAAGCGTGGCTGCTGGACCCGGGGCGGGCGGGTGCGCGCGGCGTGTGCCAGCAGGCGGCGACGGCGGGACCGGCGCACATCGTCTACGTGTCGTGCGCCATGGACACGCTGCGGCGCGACGTGCAGCTGCTGCAAGCCAGCGGATACACGGTGCAATCCGCCGTGGCGATCGACGCTTTTCCGCACACGCCGCACGTGGAAGCGGTGGTGCGGCTGGCGCGGGCGTGACGGTTGGCGCCGCCCGCGGATGTTGCTACTGTTGGCGGCGTAGACCGAATCGGCGCATCGCGCGTCTGAGGTGACGGGTGCTGAGTTGGCTCCTGATGGTCATCGGCGAAGAGCCGGTCAGCGATGAAACGCTGTTTGCGCGCTACCAAAATGGCGACGCGCGGGCCATGACGACTTTGTACGACCGCCACGCGCGGGCGCTGCGGGCGTTTGCCCAGCAACGCGGCGCGGCGCGGCCGGATGACGTGGTCCAGGACGCCTTCTTGCGGGTGGTGCGCAATGGCGCGAGTTTTCAAGGGCAGGCCAAGTTTCGCACTTGGCTGTACACGATCGCCCGGAACCTGTGCGTGGACGCGTCGCGGCGCGATCGCTTTCGCGCGGGGCCATCGCTGGACGCGCCGACCGGCAACGAGGACAGCCGCACGCTGGGCGATCGCATCGCCAACGACAGCATCGGCACGGACGCCAGCCGCAACCTGGCCGATCGCGAGTTCCAGGCGGCGTTTGACGCGGCCATGGCGCAACTGCCTGACGAGCAACGGGAAGTGTTCGCGCTGCGCGAGCTGTCCGGGCTCAGCTTTGCCGAGATCGCCGAGGCGACGGCGTGCAACGAGAACACGGTGAAGAGTCGAATGCGCTATGCGCTCAAACAGTTACGCGAGGCATTGCTCGACTTCCTGTGAGCAGGCGGCCGAGATGCGCTAGAATGACGGCACGGAGCGGGTCGGGTGAACCCGCGCCACAGGACGAGAGAGGGACGATGGGACGGCAGCAAGCCACTGAAAACACAGCGCAAGAGCGTGTGGATGCGGCTGTTGTCGACGCCTATGAGCGGCGCATTGCCGGCCAGGCGCCGACGGCCGAGGACGCGGCGCTGGAAGCCGAGATCGCCGCGGCGGAGCTGAGCGCCTACGTAACGCTGCACCAGCGCGTGGCTGGGCTGCCGCGGCAAGATGTGGCGCCGAGCGTGCGTTCGGTTGTGCTGACGGCGGCGGCGGTCGGCGCGCGAGAGCACGCGGCGCGCCTGGCGCCGCAGTCACCGCTGCTGAAGCTGCTGGCGTGGGTCATGCGTCCAGGGCCACTGCTGGCGGCTGTGACGGCCGCGGCGGTGCTTGTCGCCGTTTCCGTGCGCCATGAACCGGAGGCGACGACGGCGGAGCCCGCTGGGTCGGCAGTGGCGATGGCGGAAGCGCCGGCGGCACCTGCTGCGATGGCACCTGAACCGGCACCGGTTGCGAAGGCGGCGCCCGCGCCCATTGCAGCTGCAGCGCCGGCACCGGCACCGGCTGCGGCTGTGCCTGCCGCTGAACCCGTTGCCGCGCCACCACCCGAAGCGGCCAAACCCGCGGCGATGGCGCGTCCGGTGCACACAATCGCGGCGCAGGCTGCGTCACTGGGTCCGGCCGGCGCGCCGGCGGACAAGGCGCCTGAGGAGCAAGCGCAGCCTCGCGAGGCACAGGCCAAGCGCGAGGCGCCGCCCGCAGCTGCCAAGCAAGTGGCGGCCAAGGCGCGGTTGGAGGCGGATGATGGCGACGCGCTGGCCCAGGGCTATGGCAACAGCTACAAAAACGCCGGCAATCGGCAGGCGCCGCTGCAGAACCTCGACGAGGCCAAGGCCGAACTGAACAACGCGCGCGCCAACGTGGCGGGGGCCGCGGCCGCGCCCAACGCGGCGCCGCAAGTGCTCAACGATCAACAGCAAAATGCCCAGGTGGCGACGCGCAATCAGGTCGCCGAGAAGGCGAGCACCGACGCGGTGGCGCGCTGGCGGCAGTCGGTGGCGGACGCGCAGACGCCGGAAGACCGCATCGCCGCACTCAAACAGCTGCTGGCGGCGGCGCAGGCGGCGGGCGATGACAAGACGGCGAAGGCGACGCAGGCCACGCTCAAGCTGGCTCAGTCACAGGCGGTGGCGCGCAAGCGCGCTGAATCGCTGCAGGATACGCCTCCGGCGCAGCGGGCCAAAGCGGCGCCGGCGCAGGGCTCGGGTGAGCTGAAGGCCGAAAAAGCCAAGCAATAAAGGCTATCTGCGAACGAGCTTGCCCAGCCGCCGCAGCAAAGGCTGGAGCCGCGCCAGCGCGCTCGCGGCCTTGGGCGCGTGCAATAGCCGCGGCACGAAAGCGCCGGTCGCCAACAGCAGCGGCACCGCGCCCGGCAGCGGCCGCTGTGCCCAGGTCGCGAGATCCGCGGCGCCAGCAAAGCCATCGCGCAGCCATACCGTCCGGTTGATCGCCAGCACGCCCGGCCGATCCAGCGGCAGCGCCGCCACCCGTTTGCCGCCGCGTACGTCCGCCAGCACCCGCAGCGCGCGCTTGTCCGGCAGCGCGTCGGCGTCCACAAGCAGCACAGTGTCGGCGTCCACGCGCCGCAGCAGGGTCGCCAACGTTGCCATCGGCTCCACTGCGCCACCGGGCACCAGCACAACGCTCGCGTGCAGCGCCTCGGCGTGGGCGATGCTCTCGTCCACCGAGCCCAAGTCCAGCAGCCACCACCGCACGTCCGGCGCCTCCACAAGCGCGCGCCAAGCCGTCAGGCGATCGCTCACCCGCCCGCCGTCGTTGCGGCTCACCAGCACAAACGCCGTCGTCGCCAGATGCAGCGGCGGCGCCGACACTTCCTCGTGCGTCTCCGCCGGCAGCGGTCCGCCCAGCGCTTGCCGTCGCCGCTTCGTCGCGTCCGCGGCGCGGTTGACCATGGGCTCCGCGTCTGGCTGCGGCTTGCCGCGCGCTGGCACGGGCGTCTTGGCTTCAACCGGCTTGGCCGCTTGCACTTGCGCGCGCTCCTCTTCATCGCGCAGCAGCGTATTGTGCCGCGCCGCGCGCGCCAGCATCGAGTCGTCGCGCGGTGGCGGCGCCGGCTTGGCTACCGGCTCCGGCGTCAGGCGCGGCCGCGCGGCGGGAATCGGCGTCGGGTGCGCCATCGGCCGTTCATCGCGCGCCGCGTCGCGGGCTTGCCGGTTGCGCGCGGCGATCGCCGCCATGTCCAGGGCTTTCGGGCGGTTATCCGGGCTCGCCGGCAGCTCGCGCTCGGGCTCGGGCGCGCGCGTGTGCAGGTACGGGCGCGTCGGCAACGGCGTGCGCGGCGCCGGCGGCAGCTGCTCCGCCAGCGGCCGATCGTCCAACGGCGAGCGGTGCCGGTTGTAGCGCGCGGCGCGATCGGCCAGCGCCGGCGGGGCGCTTGGGATCGGCGGCGGTGGCGGCGGCAGCGGCGCGGCATCCAACAACGGCAGATCCGCCTGACGCGTTGCATCCTTGCGCGGCTTGGCCTTGGCGCGTGGCGGCTTTGGAGTTGGGGGCGTTTCGGTCACGTGGCTTTGTCGCAATTGGTCGTCGGGCTAGCGCGGAATATCGACGAACACGTAGCGGCCCAGGTGGGCGGAGAGGTAACTGCGCTTGTCTTTGAGGGAAATGACGATGCGCGTGCCGCGGCCGACCAGATCCTCCGCGCGGATGAAGTCGATCTGCGTTGGGAACGCGCCAGTCAAGATCTCCCGGCGCAGATTTGGATTGGTAATCGCGACTTGCGGCAGATCGATGACGATGTGCGCGTCGTCCGGGCGATACACGTAGCCGCACGCCTCGTGCTCCAGCTGCACGTAGACACGCGAGGCATCCGCCGTGTTCTGAAAGCCGACCCAGGTCAGCAGCTGCGGCTCGACTTTGCAGCGGCCGGTTGTGTTCGTCTGGACTTCGCTATTCCAATCAGGAACTTGGCCGCTGTACGGCCGGTCCTTGTACAGCTTGCCATCGCGATCGACGAAGACCTCTTTTTGCCGCTCATCGCCCAGCAGCGGGAACGGAAATGGCTTGGGCGGCGCGACGAACGGCCCCAGCCGCAGCGCGTCCTCACCCACCGGCGTCCCCGATTCGGTCGGCTCATAGGCCGGGCCGTCCTGCGCTTCCACGGACGGGCCGTATTCGGCGTCGGCGTCCACCGCCGCTTTGGCGTCTGGCTTGGCTTCCGGCTTGGCGTCCGCCTTCGCGTCTGGTTTGGCGTCCAGCACCGGCTTTTGCGCCGCAGCCTTCGCTTTGGTCTTGCGCCGCGCCGCTGACGCCGTCACGGGGACCAGCGCGAGCGCAACCACTACCAGCAGGCTGGACCAGAAATTCAGGCGCACCGGAAACCTCCGACCGCGGGCGCGATCGTCCGTGCATGCTACCGCGGTTCTCCGCCATGTCCAGCCGATCGCCAAAGAACCCGGCGGCGTTACGGTACGTGGATGGTCGAGGAGCCAGCGTACCACTTGCCGTTGGCCGGGTTGGCGTCACAGCGCGTCGGCAAGAGGACGGCGCCGCTGCCGTCGCCGGGCGCGGGCCAGAGATTGAGCTCGAACTCGTCGGCGTAGCAGGTGCAGCCCGACCAGGCGTTGCCATCGGCGGCGGTGTCGCTGTTCAGCAGGTAGTTGCTGTCGACTTCCCATACGTCGATCTCGTCGCCGGATTGCACAGGCATTGTGATGCCTTGGCCGTCGCAGTCGAGGATCGAGCTGCCGCTGTTGCAGCCGCCAAACGTCAGCTGGAGCGCGCCGCCGTTCAGGCTGATGTAGCCGCTGTCCTGGCTGCTGTCCTGGAACACGTGGCCGTCCAGCGGGCCCTCGGCGGCGGTCGCGGCGGTGTGCAAGTCGACGCACCCGGTGGCGCTGGCGGGCAAATACACGGCAGAGTTGACGACGGCGATGAGCTTGCCGCCGCGGTACAGCCCGGCGCAGTCAAAGTCCAGGCCCGGGCTGGCGCCGCACGCGCCGTGGATGAAGCTCGGGTCGGCGGATTTGTCGCGGATGATGATCGTCGGGTAGGTGGCGACCGTCGGCGTCGCGCCGGCGGGAAGGGCAGCAACGGGTGCGCAGCCGTCGGGGTAGCTCGTGGCGTCCGCGGTGCTGGCGCTGCCGTTGCCGCACGCGGCGAGCGCGAGGCAGGCGCAGAGGACGAGGCAACGGACGGACATGGCGGAGCTCCCGGGCGCGCTGGCTGGGCAACCGTAGCGCGATTGACCGGCGGCTGCAAACGCGGCGTGCGGCGCAAAAAGCCAGAAGGCGCCGACCCTCGCGAGCCGACGCCTTCCGGAAATGCCTTGCGCGGCGCGAACTACGGCGCGGTGACCGTCATCGTGCCCTTGTCATACTGCTTCGGATCGGCCGGGACGTACGCCGCACCGGCCTCGCTGCCGAGGGTCGTGCGGAAGTCCACCTGGTACTCGTCGGCGTAGCAGGCGCACTTGTCGGTCGCGCTGTTGTAGTACGCGTTGCCGGCCTCGGGGCCAGCGCCGCCATTGGCGGTCGGCCAGTAGGTGTTGTCCACTTCGTAGACGTCCAGTTGGTCGCCGCTCTGGACGTCGACAAGCGCGCCCTTGCCGTCGCAGTCGGTGATGGTCGAGCCGGTCGCGCAGGCGCCGAACTGCAGTTCGAGCGAGCCACCGGCGAGGCTGATGTAGCCCTTATCCGGGGTCTTCGCATAGACGTGGGCGTCCAGCGGGCCCTCCGCCGAGCTCGCGGAGTCCTTGCCAGTGTCAGCGACGCACGCCGCGGCCGGGGCCGGCACGAACACCGCGGTACCGGGCTTGCCGACGCCAATCAGGACGTTGTTGCGGTACAGGCCGATGGCGTCCAGGTCGGTGCCGGGGCTCTTGCCGCAGGACGTGGCGAGCGACGGGTCCTGTGACTTGTCCCAGATGACCACGGACTTGTAGGTGACGGGAACGACGGTCGTGTCGCCGCCGGCCGTGTCGCCGCCCGTGGCATCGCTGCCAGTGGCGTCGGTGCCGGTGGTGGCGTCGGAGCCAGTGCCGTCGGTGGCGTCGCCATCAGCGCCGGTGACGCCGCTGCACGCGGCAAGGACGGTCATGGACGCCAGGCCCAGGACCGTAAGGAGCTTCTTGAAATTCAACATGATGATTGCCTCCAGAAATCTGTTTCGGCCATGAGCGGTACGCGAATCTGCATCGCGACGCTTGGCCGTGCGCGCGAAAGGATAAGGGCGGACGGGGGGTTGTCAACCCCTTTCGCCGGCCGCAGGTACGCCGTGATCCAAAAGTCAGCCCGCCGCGCATCGTTGAAGCACGCGAAGATAGACGGGAATTGTCAGTGTGGCACGGCCCGCGTGAAATCTGCCGGCGGTGGGCATGACACGCGCGTCAGCTTTCGCTGCCCACGGCGGCGGCGGTGGTGCGGTCGGAATTTTGTAACACATTGAACTAAAAGTATAAGTGCGTTTTTCGCGAACGATGGCAAGGACCTTGCACTGCTCTCTGGTCGTGCCGTGCAGACGGCCACCACCGGCGAGTCGCTCGCCCTGCCCAGGAGTCACCCATGAACGCGCACGCCACCATCGAGACTGAGTGTTTCGCCGACGACGAAATGCTGCCGATTGATGATGAAACCGGCATCAGCGAAGGCTATGCGTCTGACGCGAAGGGCGAACGCCGGCGGCCGCGCCAGGGCCACGAGAGCGTGCCGACGCAGGAATTCATCGACCCGACCATGCTGTACCTGCAGCACATTGGCCGCGTGTCGCTGCTGACCCGCGAAGGCGAGGCGGAAGTGGCCAAGCGGATTGAGGACGCCTCGGCGGCGATCCTCGATTTGCTGATGCGCGTGCCGGCGTGCCGGCCGTTGCTCTCGGAGCTGCCGATCGCCATGGCGACCGACCACGAGCTGCTCAAGCAGTGGACCGACGTCGAAGGCTGGCGCGATCGCGACGCGCGGATCACCACGCTGGCGCGCGCCGAGCGTTTCCGCGACCGGGTGATCGAGCTGGATGCGGAGATCGCGCGGCTGACGGTGGAAGGCGAGGCGGACAGCCCGGCGCTGGTGCAGGCCAAGCGCTCCAAGTACCGGACTTTCTGGGAAGATCGCACCGGTGAGAAGCTCGTGCAAAAGGCGCTGGACCTGTTCACGGAGCACGCCCGCAACGCCGTCCGCGCCGAGCAGCGCGTGCGCCGTGGCGATGAAGGCGCGACCAAGGACTCGGCGCGCAAGGCTGCGAAGACGTACGGCTTTTCCGCCGAGCAGGCGTCACGCGACCTGCGCACGCTGCGCAAGAGCCAGCAGGTGATCGCCGAGAGCCGGTCGGTGATGATCCAGGCCAACCTGCGGCTCGTCGTGTCGATCGCCAAGCGCTACCTGAACCGCGGCATGGCGCTGCTGGATCTGGTGCAGGAAGGCAACATCGGCCTCATCAAGGCGGTCGAAAAGTTCGAATGGCAGCGCGGCTACAAGTTCTCGACGTACGCGACCTGGTGGATTCGTCAGTCGATCACCCGGTCGATCGCCGACCATGGCCGGACGATCCGCATCCCGGTGCACCTGATCGAGGCGCTGAACCGGATCCTGCGCGAGCGCACGCGGCTGGAGCAGCTGCACGGCCGCGAGCCGTCGGTGGAAGAGCTGGCGCTGGCGACGGAGCAGCCGATCGACCAGGTGGAGATCATCTTGCGGATGGTCAA
>CAIPXZ010000202.1 GCA_903869075.1 uncultured Myxococcales bacterium
AGCACCGCATCATCCACATGCCGCCGCTGGTGCCGTCGGCGATGGTCGGCGGCGAGTGGGTGCCGGCGGACCTGGACGAGGTCATCCTGGCGATGCTGCAAAAGAACCCGGCGAACCGGCCGCAGTCGATGGGCGAAGTGCGCCGCCTGCTGGAAAAGGCGCGGCCAGCGGCGGAGAACGCGTGGTCGGACTGGTTTTTGCCGGGCGGTCAGGCGGGACCGGAGTCGCCGCGCCGGCGCGTGACGGCTGCGCCCAGCAACCCGCCGCCCAAGCTGACGACGCCGCGCGAACGGCCGCTGGTGCTGACGGTGGACGACGACCGCGTGATGCGCGGGCTGGTGCGGACGCTGGTGCAGTCGGCGGGCTGCGACTGCGAGGCGATGGAAAACGGTGAAGCGGCGCTGGAGTGGCTGCGGCGCAACCCCCCGCCCGACGGGCTGATTTGCGACGTGCTGATGCCGGGGATGGATGGCCTGACGTTTGTGGATACGGCGCGCGCCAACGGTTTCCAGGGCCCGGTGGTGTTTTGCTCCAGCGTTGTCTCGGCGCGGCTGCGGGCGGACACCGCGGCGATGGGCCGCGCGTGGTGCCTTGACAAGGCCATGGAACTGCACAAGATCCCGGAGACGTTGCGCCTCGCTGGCGTGGCGCCGAGCCCGGGAGCGTAAGGCATGACAACGACGCGGAAAAGGCGCATCCCGGAGCCGCTGTGGCGGGCCTTCCCGTTGCTGCTCGCCATCGCCTACGTGCTGTGCTTTACCCGGCTGTACCAGGCGCTGGGTCCCGGCGCGGAGAGCTTTGCCACCGCTGTCGTGCTGCTGGCGGCTGGGCAGCGCGGGCTGACCGCGGGCCTGCTGGCGGCGGCAGGATGCGTGGTTGTCCATGTGATCATGGGCGAATTCGCGCTGAACATCCCCTGGCGGACGTGGCTGCACGGCGGTCAGCTGGCGACGGCGATGGGCCTGCCGCTCGTCGGCGCGGTCGTCGGGCGGCTGCGCGATTTGCGCGTGCAGCTGGACGCCGAAGTCGCGGCGCGGGTGCAGACCGAGCTGCAGCTGCGCGAAGCCCAGCAAGTGGCGGAAGCCGCCAACCGCGCCAAGGGCGAGTTCCTGGCGCGCATGAGCCACGAGATCCGCACGCCGATGCACGGCGTGCTGGGTGTGACGCAAGTGCTGCTGGAGACACCGCTTTCACCGGATCAGCGGCAGTACGTGGACATGATCCAGAGCTCGGGCGAGCTGCTGCTGGCGGTCATCAACGACATCCTCGACTTTTCCAAGATGGAAGCCGGGCGCATGGAGCTGGAGCAGAGCGAGTTTGAGCCGCTGCCGGTGTTGCGCGAGACGCTGGAGCTGGTGGCGGTGACGGCGCGGCAAAAAGGCCTGCAAGTCGTCCTGGATGCGCCCGCGAGCCTGCCGCGCTGGCTGCTGGGCGACGCGGTGCGGCTGCGGCAGGTGCTGATTAATTTGCTGGGCAACGCCGCGAAATTCACCGAGCGCGGGACGATCGTCCTGCGGGCGCGCACGCTCCCGGGCGCGGAAGGCCGCGTGCGGCTGCGCGTGGAGGTGGAGGACACCGGCATCGGCATCGAGCCCGAGGTGCTGCGCCGCGCCTTCGAGCCGTTCACCCAAGCGGACGCCTCGACGACGCGCGTCTATGGCGGCACCGGCCTGGGCTTGGCGATCAGCAGCCAGCTCGTCGCGCTGATGGGTGGCACGCTGCAGTGCCACAGCCAGCCCGGTCAGGGCAGCACGTTCTGGTTCGAGGTGGAGCTGGCGGTGCCGGACACGGTGCCAGGCCTGCCGCCGAGCACGGCGGTGGCGACGCTGTCGGACGCGGTGGTTGGCCGCGTGCTGGTGGCCGAGGACAACCGCATCAACCAGGTGATCGCCAAGCGCTTGCTGGAGACGCTGGGCGTGCAGGTGGATGTGGTCGGCGACGGCGCAGCGGCGGTGGCGGCGGCGAAGCGCGGGCACTACGACGTCGTGCTGTTGGACTGCCAGATGCCGGTGCTGGACGGCTACGCCGCGGCGGCGCAGATCCGCACCAGTGAAGCGCCCGGACGACGCGTGCCGATGCTGGCGGTGACGGCGTCCGTGATGCCGGAAGACCACGAGCGCGCGCGGGTGGCCGGCGTCGACGCGGTGCTGATGAAGCCGCTGCGCGCCGATGAGCTGCGCCAAGCCGTGCTGCGCTACCTGCCGCGCGTGCGGCGGGTGAGCCAGGCGATCCAGCCCGCGGTGCCGCTGACCGAGCTGCCGGTGCTGGAGGTGGCGACGCTGGCCGACTTGAAGCGCGCCGGCGGCCTGCAGACGGTGCACGCGGTCGTGGCGATTTTTGAGGAAGCCGCGGAGCAAACGCGCGCGGAGCTGGAAGCGGCGGCGCACGATCGCGAAGTGCTGATGCTGCTGGCCCACCGCCAGCGCGGGACCGCGGCGTGCGTCGGCGCGCGGCGGCTGGCGGCGAGCTTGTCGCAGCTGGAAACGATTGCGCGGTCGGCCTCGGACGTCGAGATCGACGCGGCGCTGGCGCGGGTCGACCGCGAGACGGATGCGGCGCTGCGCGTGCTGGCGCGGTATCGCAACGCCGACTCGGCAGCGTTCCGCGCCAGCCCGGTGAACTAAGCACGGCGACAGACGTTCGCGGTCTAACCGCCTTCATCCGCGGCGTGCCACCAGCGGTGCACGCTCGTGGGTCCAGTCCGACAGGCAACAGGGCTGACTGGAGGATCTTGGTGTTGAACAGGGGTCAGCGTCGATAGGCCTACGGCTCGGTGCCGGTCACGGCGATCTTCAGGACCACGCCGTCGCGGATCAGGTCGTCGGGCTTGCCGGCGAACGCGATGCCGAAGTCCTTGCGGTTGATGCTGAATTCCGCCTTGCCCTCGATGTTCTTGCCGGTGATGGTCACGGTCGCCGGGAACTCGATCTGCTTGGTGACGCCGTGCAGGGTCAGGTTGCCGGTGATCTTGAAGCCGGCGCCGTCGGCCTTGATGGCGCTGGACTTGAAGGCCGCGGTCGGGAACTTGGCGACGTCAAAAAAGTCCGGGCTCTTCAGGTGTTCCAGCAGCTTGGGCGTGAACGCGTTGGCGTTGGCGGTGTCGACCTCGACCGAGGCGGTCTGCACGGTGAACTCCAGCTTGCCGCCGGCAGCCTTGCCGTCCTTGAGCGCGACGGTGCCGGACCATTCCTTGAAGTTGCCCTCGTGCTGGCCGGTCACTTTGCTGCCGACAAAGCCGATGGTGCCCTTGAGCGGCGTCGCGGCGTGCGCCACAGCTTTGGCCTTGTCAGCGGCGAAGACGGAGAACGGCGCCGCGGCGAGCGCGACAACGAGGGAAAGCGAGGCAAAAGTACGCATATTCGGAGCTCCACAAGTGGCCGGTGGCCATGACGATACAAGACGTCGGGCCGCCCACAGCAGGCGCCGACGACAACAAGGTAGCGCAGCCGCGGATGCGCACAATAGCGATGTTTCTGACAACACTGTTTTCCAAGGCGAACAATGCCGCCGGGCGGCGGGGAGTTGATTCAGCGCGACAAGCGAGTACGCTGGCGGGGGTGCATGCGATGATTTTGCGCCGCCGGAGTCCCATGTTCGCACCGTTTCGCGCGCTCCTTGTGGCCGGCCTGGCCGGGTTGATGGCTTGTACCGCGCCGGTGCAGAGCGACGGCAGCGACGACGCGGTGACGGACGGTGGGGACAGCGCGGACGCAGTTGTGGAGCTGGATTTTGGCGCGGGCAAGGACCTGGCTGGCGGCACGGACGCCACCCCCGGCACGGACGCGAGCCTTGGCACCGACAGCGCTGCGGTCGACAGCAGCAAGGACGCCGACGCCGATTCTGGCGCCGATGCGGCGACCGATGCAGGCAGCGACGTGGGCATCCCGGACGTCGTGCCAGACACCGCGGCGCCCGATGGCCTCGTCGACACCGCGCCGGATGCGGCAATGCCGGACGTCGCCATCGATGTCCAACCCGATGTCCCCGCCGCCGACACGACAAGCTCGGACTGCGGCCCGGCACCCAAGCTGTGCCCGACCGTCTTCACCTACAACGGCGACGGCTCGGAGGCCACCGTCGAGCTGCGCGGCAGCTTTGACGGCTGGAAGAAAGGCATCGCGCTGACGCCCAGCGGCACCGACTGGTCGGTCACCGCCAACATGCCGTACGGCCAGGAAATCGACTATAAATTCCACATCCTCAAGATCGGCGGCGGTGAAGCGTGGGTCGTCGATCCCGGCAACCCGCAGCAAGTGACGGACAACAACGGCAACACGAATTCGCTCCTGCCGGCGCAAACCTGCAGCCCGTGGACCTGCGGCAAGCTGCAGACGGTGTGCGGCATCGACGCCAAGGCCGATGCCTTCGACTGGCACGCCGGCGTGATGTACTTCGTGTTCGTCGACCGCTTCGTCGACGGCGATCCCAGCAACAACGGCGCCGCCGTGAATTTGCCGCCGATCGTCGGCTGGAATGGCGGCGATTGGGCGGGCGTGACGCAAAAGATCGCCGCCGGCTACTTCACCGACCTCGGCGTCAACGTGCTGTGGCTGACGGTGCCGCTGGACCCGACCGACGCGCTGGAGCTGGGCGATGACGGCCACACGTATTCGGCCTACCACGGCTATTGGCCGCGCGATCGCACGCTGCCGAACGCGCATTTTGGCGCGATGGCTGACCTGCAAGCGCTGGTCCAGGCGGCGCACCAAAAAGGCATCCAGGTCGTGCTCGATTACGCGATGAAC
This sequence comes from uncultured Myxococcales bacterium, assembly GCA_903869075.1. Classification (GTDB taxonomy): domain Bacteria; phylum Myxococcota_A; class UBA9042; order UBA9042; family UBA9042; genus CAIYBN01. Next base: position 4,746 of record CAIPXZ010000202.1, read on the forward strand.
CACGTGCACAAGAGCTCGCCGGTGTGGCTGCAGCACCAGAACGACGGCTGGTTCCACCCGGCGCAGGTCTCCGGCCAGGACTGCGTCTGCGGCTCGAACGTGTGCCCGTGGGACGGCCCGTCGATGGTCTACTGCTGGTTCACGACGTACCTGCCGGACTTCAACTTCCTCAACGTCGACGCGCGCAAAGCCTCGATTGACAACGTGATTTGGTGGCTGCAGCAGTCCGGTGCCGACGGCCTGCGGCTGGACGCGATCAAGCACGTGGAGGGCGCGTGGCTGACGGATTTGCGGGCGCGGCTGCTGACCGACGTCGAGCCGGTGCGGCAGCAGCACATCTGGCTGGTTGGCGAGACGTATTCCGGTGACCAGACGTTTCTGAAGACGTTTGTCGACCCGTGCACCAAGCTGGACGGCCAGTTCGATTTCGCCGAGCGCGCCACGCTGGACAACACTGTGCTGCTGCGCCAGGGCAAGATGGCCGACCTGGAAGCCTTCCTGAACGGCAACGACGGCTTTTTTGGCCCGGACGCGATCATGTCGACGTTCGTCGGCAACCACGACCTGCCGCGCGCCATCCACATGGCCCAGGACACGCCGATCTGGACCGACGTCTGGGCCAACGGCAAGGACAAATCGTGGAGCGGCCAGCCCGTGCAGCCCGCCGCGACGAGCGCCTACGAGCGCATGTCCGTGGCGATGGCGGTGCTGATGACGAACCGCGGCGTGCCGTTGATTTACTACGGCGATGAAGTGGGCATGGCCGGCGCGGGCGACCCCGACAACCGGCGGCCGATGCAGTGGACCGGCTACAACGACGGCCAGAACCTGCTGCTGGCGCGGATGAAGGCGCTGGGCCAGGCGCGCAAGAACCACCCGGCGCTGCGCGACGGCACGCGCAAGACGCTGTGGATCACCCAGGACGCGTGGCTGTACCAGATGGCGACGGCGAGCGAGACGGTGCTGGTGGCGATCAACCGCGGCGACAGCCCGGCGAGCCTCGGCGGGCTGCTGGCGGGAACGTGGCTGGACCTGATGGGCGGCGCGGACGCCAGCGGCACGAGCGTGGACGTACCGGCGCGCGGCGTGCGCGTGCTTGTCAAAAAGTAGCCGCAGGCCCGCCTGGGCGAGCGCCCGCGTGGCCGCCGCCTATCTTGCTGGTGCGCGCGGGCGTGGGTCCCGCCGCTGAAGCGAGGTCCCCATGACGACAGGCACCCGACTTTGCGCGCTGATGTGCGGCTTGGCACTGCTCGCTGGCTGCGGTGCCGCGACGCAGACGGCGGTCTCCGGCAAAGCCGCGGTGACGGCGGTCGCGGCCTCTTCTGACACGCAGCGCTCCGGCAGCTGCCAAATCCGCGGCGGTGACGGCGCGCTCATGGTGTGCCAGGACTTCTACAACCGGCCGGGCTCGGAGCTGGGCGGCGTGGAGGAGAACCGCTGCATCTTTTCCGGCGCCCGCTGGTCGAACACCGCGTGCACCAAGGACGACCGCATCGGCGGCTGCAAGTCCAAGGTCGACGAGAACGGCGCCTACGTCATCCAGTGGTACTACCTGCCGCAGCTGGCGAGCGAGGCGCGCGAAATGTGCACGCGCGACGGCAACAGCACCTGGATCGACTGAGTGCCGCGACACAGGCGTGACAATTGGCCAGCCGGTCGCCGCCGCGGGCGTCCTATGTTGGGTCGGGGTTGGCCGCGCACGGTCCGCCGTCGCCGCCTCGTACCCGGAAGCAGTCCATGACCGATCGCGTGCCATCGTCGCCGCCGCCGCGCCGCCACCTGTGGCTGCTGCTGGCGATCGTCGTGGCGCTTGTGGCGCAGCTGTGGTTCGGCCGTAGCGACGTGCGCACCTTGAGCTATTCGCGGTTTGCAGCGGAGCTGGCGCACGACAACGTCGCCGCGGTCACGATCGCGCCCGAGGCGCGCGCGCTGGTAGGTACGCTGCGGCAGGCGGTGCGCGTGGACGGCCGGCCGGTCACGCAAGTGCATGTCACGCTGCCGTTTGCCGACGTCGCGCCGCTGGTGACGCGTCTGGAGGCGGCGCACGTGCCGGTCGATGGCGCCGACACCGGCTCGCCGTGGACGACGATCCTGCTGTCGTTGCTGCCGTGGTTGCTGATCGGCGGTTTTTGGTTTTTTGCCATGCGCCAAATGCGCGCCGGCGGGGCACAAGCGCTGGCGTTCGGCCGGGCGCGCGTGGGCGCGGTGTCGCCGGAGACGCCGCAGATCACTTTTGCCGACGTGGCCGACGTCGCCGAGGCCAAGACGGAGCTGCAGGAAATTGTCGATTTCCTCAAGAATCCAGAGCACTTTCAGCGTCTTGGCGGCCACCTCCCCAAGGGCGTGCTGCTCGTCGGGCCGCCGGGCACGGGCAAGACGCTGCTGGCGCGGGCGACGGCGGGCGAGGCGGGCCGGCCGTTCCTGACGATTTCGGGCTCAGATTTCGTCGAACTGTTCGTCGGCGTGGGCGCCTCGCGGGTGCGCGACCTGTTTGCGCAGGCCAAAGCCCACGCGCCGTGCATCATCTTCATCGACGAGCTGGACGCGGTCGGGCGCACGCGCGGCATCGCGGCGGTGGGCGGCGCGCACGAGGAACGCGAGCAGACGCTGAACCAGCTGCTTGTGGAAATGGACGGTTTTCAGCCGAGCGAGGGCATCATCTTGCTGGCGGCGACAAACCGCCCGGACGTGCTGGACCCGGCGCTGCTGCGGCCAGGGCGGTTTGATCGGCGCATCATCGTGGAGCTGCCGGACGTCCGCGGTCGCGAGCAGATCCTGCGGATGCACGCGCGCAAAGTGCCGCTGGCGGCGGACGTGGACCTCAACACTGTGGCCAAGGGCAGCCCGGGGCTGTCGGGCGCGGACCTCGCGAACCTCATCAATGAGGCGGCTTTGCTGGCGACGCGGCGCGACAAGGAACGCGTGGACCAGCAGGACCTGGAGGACGCCAAGGACAAGGTGACGCTCGGTATCGAGCGACGCAGCTTGGTGCTGACCGACGCGGAGCGGCGCATTACAGCCTATCACGAAGCCGGGCACGCGCTGGTCAACCTGCTGATTCCCGGCCTGGATCCGGTGCACAAGGTGACGATCGTGCCGCGCGGCCAGGCGCTGGGCCTGACGTACGCGGTGTCGGAGACCGACCGCCACAACTACAGCAAAGCCTATCTGCTGGGTAGGCTTGCGGTGGCGCAAGGCGGCCGCGTCGCCGAGGAGCTGGTTTTTGGCCCGGAGCAGGTGACGACCGGCGCGGCGCAGGATTTTGCCGAGGCGACCGAGCTGGCGCGGCGGATGGTCAGCCAGTTCGGCATGACGGCGGCGCTCGGGCCGATGGGGCTGATGGCGCGGCCGACGCCGCTGCTGCAGGAGCGCGAATACGCGGCGCGCGGCGAGATCTCGGAGCAGACGGCGCAGCTGATCGACAAGGAAATCAGGCGCTTGCTGACCGAGGCGACAGGGGAGGCGCAGCAGCTGCTGCAGGCACGGCTGACGACGCTGCATGCGATCGCCGCGCAGCTGCTGGAGCACGAGACGCTGGACCGCGCCGGGCTGGAGGCGCTGCTGGCCGCGGCGCCGTGACCGCACGCTTGCGGTTTGCCCGCGCGCTTTGCCACAATCGCGCCGCCGCAGCGCCGGCTTGGAGTCGCCATGTCCACTTTCTACCCGCCGATTGAGCCTTATGACGCCGGCCGGCTGGCCGTTTCCCCTTTGCACACGCTGTATTACGAGCAGTGCGGCAATCCGCGCGGCAAGCCTGTGGTCTTCATCCACGGCGGACCCGGCGGCGGCTGCGACGCGTGGCACCGGCAGTTCTTTGACCCGGCGCGCTACCGCATCGTGCTGTTTGACCAGCGCGGCTGCGGGCGGTCGACGCCGCACGCGGAGCTGCGCGACAACACGACGTGGGACCTCGTGGCGGACATGGAAAAGCTGCGGGCGCACCTCGGCATTGGTCGCTGGCAGGTTTTTGGCGGTTCGTGGGGCTCGACGCTGGCGCTGGCGTACGCCGAGACGCACCCGGAGCAGGTGACTGAGCTTGTGCTGCGCGGGATTTTCCTGATTCGCCGCGCGGAGTTGGAGTGGTTCTACCAGGACGGCGCCAGCTGGATTTATCCCGACGCCTGGGCGCCGTACCTGGCGGCGATCCCCGAGGTCGAGCGCGGCGACCTGATGGGCGCGTACTACCGCCGGCTGACGCACAGCGATCGCGCGGTGCAGTTGGCGGCGGCGCGGGCGTGGAGCACGTGGGAAGGCGCGACGAGCCGGCTGTACACCGATCCGGCGATGCTGCACCACTACGGCGAGGAGGATTTCGCCCTGGCGTTTGCGCGCATCGAGGCGCACTACTTCGTCAACGGCGCGTGGTTCGAGCACGACGACCAGCTGCTGCGCAACATTGTGAAAATCCGCCACATTCCCTGCGTGATCGTCCAGGGCCGCTACGACGTCGTGTGCCCGCTGCGCTCGGCGTGGGACCTGAAGCAGGCGTGGCCGGAAGCGCGGCTGGAGATCATCGCCGACGCTGGCCACTCGGCGCTGGAGGCCGGGATCGTCAGCAAGCTGATCGCCGCGACCGACGCGTTTGCCGCGTAATTACTCGGGTTTACCCTCGTCGCCCTCGATCGGCGGCAGCTCCGCGACCGAGCCATCCACCGGCAGCGTCAGCAGCTCGCGGGCATAGCGCTGCTCTTCCGGCGAGCCGTGCGCGTACATCTGCAGCAGCGCGTCCACCTGCGCCTCGCGGGCGTGCGCGGTCTGGCCAAAACCGTCGATGCAGTTGGGCCGATCGTCCGCCGGACAGGCGATGCGGATGTGGAAATGGTCGGCGTGTGGACTTGAATCGCGAGGCTGGACAAGGACATGCATCGCGCGGTCGCGCAGGCTCTGCGGCTCGCGCTCCCGCAGCGCGTAGTCCAAGAGCCGGTTGCGCAGCGGCACGCTGACGAAGATCCACTGCACCACCACGTCCGGATCGGTCAGCCAGCGCCGCACCAGCGCCCAGTTGCGCGCGGTGTCGAACTCCCAGCGCCCCGGCTCGGGCGAGTCGGAAAGGCCATTGTCGTCAAAATGCACGAAGTTGGTCGGCGCCGCGTCGCTGCCGTTGCGGTCAAAAGCGAAGAACAGCACGTCGGCGTCGCGGCCGGAATTGTGGCTGTGGCTCGGCGCGATGTCGCCGCCGCCGTCCTTGGACAAGTTGCCCAGCCGCAGCGTCGAATGCGGGTACTCCGACGCCACCGCCTGCGCCGCGCGCTCCAGCAGCGTCACGAGCTCGACGGTGCCAAAGTAGAAGCCGCGGGCGCGGGTCTGCGGCAGGATGCGCAGCGCGGCCGACTCGGTTAGCGCAAGACCACCCAGCAAATAGCCATTTTGCGCCGTACCGACGCTGCGGCTGTGACCGCCGACCGTGTGGCCAAACCGCCCGACGAGCGCGCTGGCGTCATCGGCAGCGCCCAGCGCTTCAGCCTGACTGGCTTCCAGCGGCAGCGCAGCGGTCGCGGTGACGGAAGAGGGCGGCGCGACGATCGGCGCGGATGGCGGCGCTACCGGCGGCGGCGGCGGTGCTGGCGCGGGCCGGCACGCGGCGACGACGAGGACGAGCAGGAGCGGCGCGCGGTGCATCACGCCAGCCATGCTACGGTGCGGGCGGCGCGCAGGCAATTGCCGGTGGACAGGGACCGCGCGGCCAAGCGAGACTACCGCGGTGGCGCGGCGCCACGCCAACGAGGACCGGACGATGAGCGCGCTGCCTGAGGACGATCCCGCGCAGTTGGTGCGTTCGCTCGCGGCAAGCCTGCGGTTTGCCCGCTGGAGCGGCGCGGAATTTGTCGATCGCGCGTGGGCCCAGCCAGTGACAGCGCCGCCGCCTGCACCTCCCGCCGTGGCCCCGCCGCCGCCCACGCCGATCGCCGCGCCGCCGCCGTCTGCGGTGCGCCAGACGGGACCGCTGCCGCCGCAGGTGGCGCAGGACCCGGTTGTCGCGCTCGAGCGGCTGCGCGCGCGCGTGACCGGCTGCACGCGCTGTAGCCACGCGGCATGCCGCACGCAGATCGTCTTTGGCCAAGGCAGCCCGCGGGCGCGGGTGCTGATCGTCGGCGATGCCCCGGGCGTGGCGGAGGACGGCGCCGGCCAGCCGTTCCAGGGCGAGGCGGGCGCGCTGCTGGACAAGATGCTCGGCGCCATTGGCCTGCAGCGCAGCGAGGTCTGGCTGACGACGATCGCGCTCTGCCGGCCACCCGTGCCCGGCGTTGTCGACACCGCGGCGATCGCGGCGTGCAGCCCGTATCTGCGCACCCAGTTGGAGGCCATCCGCCCGCAGGCCGTGCTGCTGATGGGCGAGGCCGCCGCGCAGTTTTTGCTCAAGCGGCCGCTGCCGCTGGCCGATCTGCGGGGGCAGTGGGCACGCGTGCTCGATCGACCGACGTTGGCGACCTGGCCGCCCGAGGCGCTGCTGGCAAATCCCGCGAAGAAACGCGAGGCTTGGGCCGATCTGCAGCTGCTGCAAAAGGCGCTGCAGGCGCGCTGAGCCCGGCGGATCGGCCGGCGATCGACGTGGCAAATTGACCGCCCCCGGGGCCGAACCTAGACTCGCCCAAACGCGCAACGCACCGCGCGAGCTTGGAATCTGGTGCCGCTGGCCCCGCAACCACCGACTTTGCCGTCGCCGGACCAACCGGACGCTGCCGCTCAGGCGCGGATGTGGGCGCGCGCCCTGTGGTCGCTGCTTGTCGCGACCGTGTTCGCGCTGACGGTGCTTGTGCTTGTGCTGCACGGCGCGGCGATGCTGCAGGGACCGCACGCGCTGCCCCAACCGCCGGCGCTGGCGCGCAGCTTGGCGCCGGTGGCAGACGCGGACCAGGACGACGCCGACCTGACAGGCGAGCCGACGGACCCGCAGCGGCTGGAGATCGACGGCGAGACCGCGTACCCGGCGGCGGGCCAAGCGGCGCGGACGCCGGGTGATGGCGGCGATCCGGCGGATCACCTGCCGCTGCGCAAGTATCCGGGCAAGGCGATTACGCTGCTGACGGACACGCGCCACGAATACGCCGCGGATTTGCTCGTCAAGCTGGACTCGTTCATGGTCCAAGCCAACAACACGCTGGCGGAGATATTGGCGGTGCGGGCGCCCGCCAAGCCGACGCAGCTCATCGTTTTTGAGTCACAGGACCGCTACCAGGAGTATGCGCGGGACAACGCGCCTGGCCTCATCAACAACGGCGGCTATTACGACGGCGCGACGCGGACGGCGGTCACCTACCGTTACAACAACTCGATGCAGCTGTATTTTCATGAGCTTGTGCACGTGATGATGGGCGAACAATTCGCCGACCACAGCTTTTCGCGCTACACCCGCAAGAATTGGCCGATTTGGTTTGATGAAGGCGTCTGCGAATACGTCGGTTCCTATGAAGTCGTCGGTTCCGGCATCCGCGTGCCCGGCGTCAACAAGGGCAAGCTGGCGTACCTCGTCAACGCGCTGCGCCACAATTCATTCATCGATCTGCCCACTTTGGTGCGAGCACCGACCGAGCGGTTCTCCGGCGCGTCGATGAATATTTACTACGCCGAGTCGTGGGGGCTAGTCGATTTTCTGGTCCACTCACCAGCGCACAAGGGCAAATTTACCGATTTCTTTCAGCACATTCACGCGGGGGAGGATGGGCTGACGGCGTTCAAGGCGGTGTTTGGCCACGATTTGGTGGCGCTGGACACGCAGTGGCGCGCCTACATCGCCGAGCGCGCGCAGGTGCCTGAGGGCGACATCCAGCTGTTCAACGGCCAGAGCGTCGACGATTGGGCGGTGCACGAGGGCGGTCAGTGGCTTGTGACGGGCGGTGAAATCCAGGCGACTGGCAACAGCAACCACAATTATCTCATCAAATCCGAGCTGCCAGTCGGCGATTTCAGCTTTGATCTCGACATGAACCTCGCGCGCGGCACCGCTGGGATGATCCTCGGCAACAATTTTCACGGTGAATATCCGTACTATTTCCTGATCGACGTCTCGCGCGACGCGGTGCTGCTGCGCCGCGCGTCCTCGGCGAGCATGCTGGAGCCGCTGATGCAGGCGTGGGCGGACATTCCGCTGGGAAAATGGCGGCATGTGCGCGTTTCCGTTATCAACCACGTGCTGCGCGTGGACGTCGCCGGGCGTGAGGCGCTGGCGATGCGCGTGGATCGCGACACCTATTCGCTGTTCGGCATCCACGTCTCGCAGGCACGCGCGCGGTTTCGCAACCTGACGGTGCGCCAGGAGCCCGCGGCGGTGGCGACCCAAGCGGCGCCGATGACACCCGCCGGCGGGCCGATTGAAGCGACGACGCCGAGCCCGGAACCGCGCCACAAGTAGATGATTCTAAGGCGCTTCCGGCACCACAAGCCGCGCGTTCTGCTCCGCCCACTCCGCCAGCCACAGCAGGCGAAAGCCCAGCGTGCCGACGTCCGCGCCCGCCCGCGCGCGCGCGAGGAAACCGTCCGCCGCCGCCGCGCCGTCCAGCCACGGCAGCCCGGGCAAGCCCGCGCGCAGCCGCGCCGCCAGCGCCTGTTGCCGCGCCGGATCGGCCATCCAGCGCGCCATGGGCACGGAAAAGCCTTGCTTGCGCTGCATCTGCGCCTCCGCCGGCAGGTGCCGCGCCAGCAGCGCCCGCAGAATCCGCTGGGTCTGCCACGGCCGCACGCGGTCGCGCGCGCGCACCTGCCAGCACGCGTCGGTAAAGTCGCGGTCCAGCAGCGGCGCGCGGGCCTCCACGGCGCTGCCCATCGTCGCCACGTCCACTTTGACGTTCAAATCCTCGGGCAGGTACAGGCGGAATTCCAGCGCCAGACAGCGATC
>CAIPXZ010000203.1 GCA_903869075.1 uncultured Myxococcales bacterium
GACGCCACGTACTCCGCCGCGCCGACGCGGTGGTGCAGGTTGTGGTGCACGAGCACGAGCCGCACCGTCACCTCCGGCGGCTCCTGCGCCACAAGCTGCCGCAGCCGGTCCAGCTGCGGCCGACCGACGTGGCCAAACGCCAGCAGCGGCGGCGTCGGGATCGCGCTCGACAGCCCGTACACGCGCACGTGCGGCGCCGGCGCGCGCACGAACGGGTAGTGCAGCCGGCCCTTGGTCAGCGCCGAGTGGTGCGCGTCGGCGTCGTCGACGAGGTACGGACCGAACCACTTTTCAAAGCGGTGGTGGCGCAGCGCGCCGCGCGTGTACATGTCGTGGTTGCCGGGAATCACCGTGATGAACGACGGGGGCCCAATGCGTTCAACAACTTGCAGTACGCGCTTGAACTCGGAATCCAGCGCCAGGTTGGTCAAATCGCCGGTCAGGATCACGTGGTCGATGTCACCCGCCGCCAGCCGGTCGGCCAGCTGTTCGGCGATCGACACCGGATGGGCGTTGCGGCGGATGCCGACGAGGTTCATCGCACCTGTCACACGTTTGTTGAGAAAGGCGTGCCACTGCGTTCCAGCGAGATCCAGGACGTGAAGGTCGGAAATATGCGCAATCCTCAGCACTTGGCGTCCTTGGGTTCAGAGCGCCCGGCCGGCGCGCAGGCGATCGAGCGACTTGTTCAGGCGCTCGACGGCCAGCACAACTTGATCTTCCGGCACCGAGGTAAAGCAGATTCGCGCGAAGTTCTCGAAATCCTTGCCGAATGCGTCTCCGGGGCTGATGCAGACGCCCTCGCGCAGCAGCTCCTGGATCCAGGTGATCATCGGCTTGCCGTTCAATTCCTTGGTAAAATCAGGGAAAACGTAGCCGCCGCCGTCGGCGTTGCCGAAGTCCGCCTGCAAGCTGTCGCGGACGATCTTGGCCACGCGCTTGTACGCCGCCTTGGTCTCGGCGATCCACGGACCGCCTTCCTGAATCGCGCCCAGCGCCGCGTATTGGCAGATCACCGGCACGCCGTAGATTTGGTGGGTGCTGACGCGGCGCGAGACGTCCAGCCACGCGGTGTCGCCGACGAGGAAGCCGGTGCGCATGCCGGCCAGCGCATAGCTCTTGGAAGTCGTGAAAATCGAAGCGGTTCGCGCCGCCATGCCCGGCTCATTGGCCAGCCACGGATGCGGCGTGTCGTCGTAGATGTAGTGGTGGTAGGCCTCGTCGGAGATCGTCCACAGATCGTTTTTCACTGCGAAAACACCGACTTCGGCGACCTGTGCCGCGCTCAGCACCGTGCCGCACGGGTTGTTCGGCGTGCAGAGGTACAGCGCCACGGTGCGCTCGGTCACGAACGGCTGCAGCAGCTGCGCGACGGGAACCCCTTGGCGAATGCCGGGATAGAACGGCACCTCGACCGGAATCGCGCCCAGCGACGTGATCATGCCTTTGATCAGCGGCCAGTACGGCGCGCACACAAGCACCTCGTCGCCGGGCTGCAGCCACGTCTGCAGCACCACGTTGATGGCCTGCGAACCGCCGGCGGTGACCTGGACGTTGTCGGCACCGACGCCCAAAAGGCCATCATTTGTGCAGCGTTGGGCGACGGCGGTGCGCAGCTCTTCCAAGCCCCACGGGTTCGAGTAGGCGTACGCCTTGGTCTTGGGCAATTTTTGCGCGGCGCGATCAATGTGCGCGGCGGCGCACGGCTCGCGGTAGGTATCGCCCAGCTGCAGCGGAATCGGCGGCGCCGGCAGCAACTTGAACTGCGCGGTCAGGGTCGAAAACACGGACGGACGCAGGGAATTCGCGTTGGCGGAGGACAGCGGAAACTTTGGCATGGCAGGTGACTCAAACACGCGACGGACGGGCGGCGCGATGGCAAAGGGCGGGAAATGAAAGGGAGAACTACGCGACCGGGACGGGCACACCGCGCTCGGCGGCATCCGTTCCCGGTTGACAAGTTGGCAGTCTCGCACTACCACACGCGGCCTGCAAATCCCGCGCGCCGTGTCCGGAACCCTCCGCGACGCCTGCGCGGGGAGCCCACGGAGAGACGAAAATGGCGACCATCCGGCGACCGCGCAAGACCAAGAAAGAGCAACACGTTGAGCTGGTTGCGCCCGAAATTGTCGAAGAGAAGCTGTGGTCGCTGAGCGAATGGGTCGAGGCGCACTGGAAGCCGGTGCTCGGCGGCATCGGCGCCGTGACGATCGTTTGGGGCGGCATCGGCGTCGCCAGCTTGGTCGCTGAATCACGCGCCAATTCCCGCGCGGAGTCGACGAGCGCCGTGTTCCAAATCGCGGCGCGCGCCGTGATCCCGCCGCAGGAAGAGCCGAAGGCAGCCGAGGGCGACGCGCCCAAGGACAAGGAAAAAGAGGAAGCGGCGGCGGCCAAGAAGAAGGCCGCGGTCAAGGATTCGTTTGACTCGGAGCGCGCGCGTGCCGACGCCGTCGTGGCGCTGGCCAAGGTGGACGATGACGCGGTGGCGCCGTGGGTCAACCTGGTCGTCGGTGACGCCAAGGCGATCAAGGGCGATTACGCGGCGCAGCTGACGGCGGTGGACGCGGCGCTGGCGAAGGTCACCGGTCAGGCGCTGGAACTGCCGCTGCGGCAGCAGCGCGCGGTGGCGCTGGCGGGTCAGGGCAAGACGACGGAAGCGGCGGCAGAGTGGGCGAAAGTGGCGCAGCTGTCGACTTTGGCGTTTGACAAGGCGCTGGCGCAGCTGCGCACGGGCGACCTGCTGAATCCGGGGCTGGGCAGCAAGACCGCGGACGCGGTCAAGGCCAAAGCGGCGTATGAAGAAGCCGTCAAGCTCGCGCGTCCGGGCGACAAGGACCCGCCCGCCGGTGCGCTGGCGTGGGTCGCTGCCGACGCGCGCGCCAAGCTCGCGAGTCTCTGATGCGCGCCAAAACCGTGGCGTGGGCGATCGCCGCGCAGGGCATTGCCGCGCTGTGCGTGCCCACCGCGGCGCAGGCGCAGAACCTGCAGGTGCTGTGGCGCACGCAGATGGCGACGCCGGCGCCGATGGCGTGGAAGCCGCGCGAGCATGGCGGCGTCGTGCTGTCACCCCATGGCACGTGGCTGTACGCGGCGTCGGCAACCGGTCTGCGGGCGTTTGTCGCCGCCACCGGTGAGCTGCTGTGGACGGCGCCGACGACGGAACGCGTGGACAGTCGGCCAGTTGTGGACAACGGCGCGGCGTATGCGGTGACCCGTGCGGGGGCGGTGTACGCGCTGGACGCCGTGACTGGCCATCCGCTCTGGCCGGAGCCGAGCCGTCTGCAAGCCGCCGTCCAGGCGCCGCTGGCCGCCGATGCGCAGCGGCTGTACATCTCGGCGGATCCGGGCGCTGTCGTGGCGCTGAACCGCTCGACCGGCAAGCCGGAGTGGCGCTACAACGCGGAAGTGACTCGGGAATTCCTGATCGAAGGCCAGTCCGGCGTGCTGCCGGGCGGCAACCTCGTCTACGTCGGTATGCCCGGTGGCAAGCTGGTGGCGCTGGGCGCCCGCGATGGCGGCTTGACGTGGCAGGTGGACCTGTCGCGGCCGACGCGCAGCCCTTACGCGGACGTGGATACGACGCCGGTGCTTGTGCGGCGGCCGATGCACGAAGGCGACACGCACCCGGGCGATTGGCTGCTGGCGGCGAGCCATTCCGGCGGCCTGTACGCGCTGCGGGCGGCGGACGGTCACGAAGTGTGGCATTGCGAGCTGGAAGGCATGGGGCCGCCGCTCGTGCATGGCGACAACGTCTACGTGCTGGCGGCGACGGGCAACCTGTACACGCTGGCGCTGGCGACGGGCAAAATCCTGCACACGCAACGGCTGCCGGGCAATCCGTCGGGGCAGCTGGGCTGGTCGGATGTGGGCGGCGGGACGCTGTGGGTGCCGAGCGAGCAGGGCATGGACCTTGTGCGCGCGGCGACGGGCATGGCGGTGTCGCGGGCGATGTTGGAGTGGGGCTTCACGGCGGTGCCGGAAGTGTTCGGCAACCGGGCTTTTGCGGTGTCCAACGGCGGCGTGCTGTACGCGTTGGCGATGCACGACCCGCAAGGTGCGCAGCTGGGTCGGTAGCAGAGCAGCGATTGGCGTGTGGGGGTACAAAATGCGTAGACTTGTCCTGCTCTTGGCGCTCGGCCTCGCGGCTTGCGGCGGCAAAACCACCACGACCGGCACCAACGCCGACGTCGCCACCGGCCTCGGCCAGGACGCGACGGCGACGACCGACGGCAGCGGCGGCGACAGCCACAATGGCGACGTCCAGGCCGCGCAGTGCGTCGGCCCCAAGGACAAGCATGTCTGTGATACTTTTGATGAATGTGCCAGCGGGGAGTATTGCGACCCGTGCACGCGCACCTGCCTGAAGTCGCGCGGCGTCTGCGATCCGTGCACGTTCGACGCCGAATGCACCGGCGCCGAGAACGGCTCGATCTGCATCCCGTACGACAAGGGCGGCACCTTCTGCGGTCAGGCGTGCGTCGGCGACGCCGGCTGCCCCAAGGCCTACACCTGCAAGACCGTCGCCGGCAGCACGTCGATGCAGTGCGTCCCCAAGAATGGCTCGTGCGCGCCCGGTTCCGGCCTCTGCAAGCTGGACACCGACTGCCCCTTCCAGTTCATCTGCAACGCCGACTACGGCGCGTGCGTGAAGGGCTGCACCGACGACCTGTCCTGCCCGCAGCCCGCTGGCGCGCCGACGGTCTGTTCGCTGGGCCACTGCGTCTCGCCGTGCACCGCCGACAGCGACTGCGCGACGCTCAGCGCAGACGCCAAGTGCGTGAATCAACACTGCAAAATCCCTGGCGGCTGCCTGACGTCCGCCGAGTGCGCCACGGAACAGCACTGCGCGCTCGCGTCGCACAAGTGCGTGCCGGGCTGCGAACTTGACGCCGACTGCCAGGACGCGGGCCTGAAGTGCGACAGCGGCAAGTGCGTCGTCAAGGGCTGCACGATGAACTACGAGTGCTCGTTTGGCCTGGTCTGCAACGCCGGCACCGGCCAGTGCGAGACGCCGACGCTGCCGTACTGCGGCAAGTGCGACGACCAGGACCAGAACGTGACGGCGTGCGGCGGCAAGCCCGCGATTTGCCAGGCTTCCCAGGACGCCAACGGCAACAAGCTCGGGCCGTACTGCTACCTGCCGTGCTCAAGCGATCCGACCGGTCCGTGCCCGCAGGGCTACGGCTGCCAGGACGTCAAGGACCAAAATGGCGCATCGCAGGGCAAGATTTGCTTTCGCCAGTGCCAGTACCAGCCCCAGACGACAACGCCCTGACAAGCGTGTTACGTAGCGGTCCCGGCCATGACAGCGCCGTGACTTTTGCCTTTGCAACCCGGGTATAGTTCCACCGTCGACGCGATTTGCGGCGTGTCTGCGTGAGAGAGTCAACATGAATTCAGGTTTGATTGCCAAGCCCCTCGCGGCTGGCGAAATGTCTTGTCGTTCCCGTTTTATGGCCGCGCTGGCCAACCAGCCGGTCGATCGGCCACCGCTCTGGCTCATGCGCCAGGCCGGCCGCTACCTGCCGGAGTACCGCGCGGTGCGCCAGGGCCACACCTTCCTGGAGATGGTGCACACGCCCGAGCTGGCGATGGAAGTGACGCTGCAGCCGCTGCGCCGCTTTGGCATGGACGCGGCGATTTTGTTCAGTGATATCCTGACGATCCCCGAGGCCATGGGCCAAAACGTGCAGTTCCCGGAGGGCGGGCCGGTGCTCGGACCGGTCGTGCGCACGCAGGCGGACGTGGACCGGCTGACGACGCACACGGCTGAGCGGCTGGGCTACGTCGGCGACGCGCTGCGGCTGATCCGCGCGGAACTGCCGAACCACGCGTTGCTGGGCTTCTCGGGCGCGCCGTTCACGCTGGCGTGCTACATGATTGAAGGCAAGGGCAGCCGCCAGTTCGAGCACATCAAGGCGATGCTGTGGCAGGCGCCAGACCTGCTGAAGTCGCTGCTGGACAAGCTGGCGGACGCCGTCATCGACTACCTGTCGATGCAGCTCGACGCCGGCGCCGACGCCGTGCAGCTGTTTGACACCTGGGCGAGCGAGCTGCGCGCCGCGGATTACGACGCAGTGGTGCGGCCGTCGACCGAGCGCATTGTGCGGGCGATCCAGGCGCGCGGCGGCAAAATCATCGTGTTTGCGCGGCATAGCGGCCCGCTGCTGGAGAGCTCGCTGAAGCTTGGCGCCGACGCGCTGGGTCTGGACGGCCGCATCGAGTTCAGCGCGGTGCGCAAGCTGGACCCGAACGCGGTTGTGCAAGGCAACCTCGACCCGATTGAGCTTTTCGCACCCGCCGCGCACATCCAGCGGCGCGTTCAGGAAATGCATGCGGCGACGGGTGGCCACGGCTGGATCGCCAACCTCGGCCACGGCTGCATTCCCGAGACGCCGATCGCCGGCGTCGAGACTTTTGTGACCGCCGTGCAGGCGCTCAAGGCCGCTCCATGACCGGTCCGGTACCAGAGACCGTCGACCTCGCCATCGTCGGCGGCGGCATCACGGGCCTCGCGGCCGCGTGGGCGGCGCACCAGCGCGGCCTGCGCGTCAAGCTGTTGGAAGCGCGCGGCACCGTCGGCGGCAAGATCCGCAGCGAGCACCGCGATGGCTACCTCTTCGAGTGGGGCCCCAACAGCTTCATGGGCTCGGCGACGGCGATTTGGCAGCTGATCGCCGATCTCAAGCTGGAGGACGAGGTCATCACCGGGGCGCCGCCGGGCGACCGCTACATCTACCGCAACCGCCTGGCGCGACGGCTGCCGCGCGGTCCAGGCGATTTCTTCAAGAAAGACAGCGACTTCATGACGCTCGCTGGCAAGCTGCGAATGATGGCAGAGCCGTTCGTTTTCGGCGACGCCCGCGAGACCGACACACTGCTGGATTTCGCCCGCCGCCGTCTGGGACCGGAGGCGGCGCAGTACCTCGTGGCGCCGTTCGTGTCCGGCATCTACGCCGGCGATGCCGAGCAGCTTGGCGCGCGCGACGCATTTCCGCAGCTGTGGCAGTGGGAAATGGAGGCGGGCAGCGTGGTGATGGGCGCGCTGCTGGGCAAGAAGGCTGCCAAGCCCAAGACGCCCAAGCGCCGCGGCCTGTTCAACTTCAAGAATGGTTTGGGGACTTTGCCGTTCGCGATCGCCGCCGCGCTGCCGCCGGACTCCGTGCGGACGGCGACTGTCGTCAACGAGATCGCCGGCAACGCCGATCACACCTGGACGCTGCATTGCCACGCCACCAAGGACGAGGCGGCGACGTCGCAAGTCCGCGCCAAGCATGTGATTGTTGCCGCGCCGCCGCAGATCGCCGCGCAGGTGCTGCCCGCCGACCCCGCGCTCGCGCCCGTGCGCGCGGCGCTGCTGGACGTGCAGCTTTGCCGCGTCGCCGTCGTGCACTATGGCGGCACGGACGCCGGGCACGTCGCGCCGCAGGGCTTTGGCATGCTGATTCCGCCGGGCGAGGGTCTGCGCACGCTGGGGATCCTGTTTCCGTCGAGCGTGTTCGCCGGCCGCGCGCCCGAGGGCCATTACCTGCACAGCGGCTTCCTGGGCGGCGCGCGCGATCCCGACGCCGCTGAACTGCCGGACGACACACTCTTTTCCTTGGTGCAGCGTGCGCAGGAGCAGGCCTTCCCGCAGACTGGCGGCGAGGCGCTCGGCCACGAATTCAACCAGGTCATTCGCTGGCGCGACGCCATCCCGCAGTATCGCGTGGGGCACCGCGACCGCATGAACCAGGCCCGGACGACGCTGCAGCAGGCCATGCCGGGCGTGACGTTGGCGGGCAACTATCTGGATGGCATCAGCATCAACGATTCCGCCGCGTCTGGCATCGCGGCCGTGGAGCGTTTGTTCGCTGCCAGCAACGCGGTGAGCGCGCGGAGGTCCTCATGATGCATCGGGTTGCGACACGTCAGCCGGGGCGACAGATCGCCGGCGATGCCGATGTGCCGCTTGTCGTGGCGGGCTGTGATTTTCGCGTGGCTTCAGCCACTTGGCGCAACCGGCTGCTGCTGGACGGCGAGCAGCGCGCCGAGCTGACGCGGATGCTGGGCGACGCGTGCGACGCCCAGGGCCTGGTGGTGCTGGAGACCTGCAACCGGGTCGAGTGGATCGTCGCGTCCAAGTCGCCGCGCTGGGCGGGTGAGCTGCTGCGGGCGCAGATGGTCGACCGCTGGCTGTCATCGGGCAACGACGGCGCGCACGTGCGGCAGCTGCCGGCGCCGTACGTCTACACCGGTCGCTCGGCGGTGCAGCACCTGCTGCGCGTGGCCGTCGGCCTGGAGTCGTTCGTGCTGGGCGAGCGCGAGATCGCCGGCCAGCTGAACCGCGCGCTGATGGGCGCGCGCCAGGCGGGGCACACCTCGGGCTACCACAACGCGCTGCAGACGGCCGTCGGTCGGACCGTGCGCAAGGTGCAGCGGCTGACGCATTGGCGCCACCACACGCGCGGCGTGCACGGTCTGGCGATGGAGGCGGCGCGCCGGCATTTGCCGCACCTGCCGCACCACGAAAAGCACACGGTCGCCGTGCTGGGCATGGGCGAGATCGGCCGCAAGGCGTCGGCGGTGCTGGGCCAGGCGGGCCAGTTCAAGGTGCTGCACATCAACCGCACGGTGCCGCCGGAGAAGGCCAACGACTGGCTGCCGTACAGCAAGCTGGCGGAGATCCTGCCGACCCTGGACGCGCTTGTGGTGGCGACGGGCGCGCGCTCGCCGACGGTGAACCTCGATCTGCTGCCGCTACGGGAAAAGCCGTTGCTGGTCATTGACTTGGGCGCGCCGCACCAGGTCCATTTCACCCGCGATCACGCGCCGGGCGAGCCGCCGATCCACTGCATCGACCTCGACGACCTGCTGGCGGAGCCGGCGGCGTCGCCGAACCTGAGCGAGCTGCCGACGGTGCAGGAGCTCGTCGACGAGGGCGTGCGCGAATTCCTGCTGGAATGCCGCAAGCGCGAGCTCGCCGGGCTGCTGCGCGCGGCGCACGACGCCTACGATCGCCACGGCTACGAGCTGCTGCCGGCGCTGATCGACGCTGAGCTGGCGGAGCTGCCCGAAGAGCAGCGGCGGCGGCTGGAGCAGTCCGTGCGCGGTTTGCTGCGCGACATGACCCGCGAGTTCGTGCATCATGTCGAAGCAGCGGCTGACTCGGGGCGAAAGCCAGAGAGCGACGCGCTGGTGCCGGCGCGGACGGGCACGGACCCGGACGCCGCTACGCAGTCCGTCTAGCCCAAGCCAACACGCAACTTTGCGGAAGTAGAGCCCATGGCGCTCGCCCCCCACCTGACGCCCGAGATCCTGGCGCAGCAGCTGATGATGCGCAAAGCCACGCGCGCGTCGCTGGCTGTGGCTGTCGGGCTGATTGTCCTCAAAGCCGCGGCGTGGTGGTGGACCGATGCGGTGAGCCTGCTGGCGAGCCTGCTGGACTCGACCACGGACGCGCTGGCGTCGGGCGTGACGCTCGTGGCGGTGCACGCCTCGCTTGAGCCGGCGGACGAAGAACACCGTTTTGGCCACGGCAAGCTGGAGCCGCTCGCCGGCTTGGCGCAGGCGCTGCTGGTGCTGGGCAGCGCGATTTGGCTTGTGTTTTCGGCGGTGCAGCGGCTGCGGCACCCCCAGCCGATCGCGCTGGGCGCCGTGGGCATCGCCGTGATGATCATCGCCTCGATCGCCACGCTGGCGCTCGTGCGCTACCAGCGGCGCGTGGCGGCGGCGACGCGCTCGACGGCGGTCAACGCCGATCGCCTGCACTACGAGTCGGATTTGCTGATGAACGCCGTCGTCATCGCGTCCCTGGCGGCGACGGCGTGGCTCGGCTGGGCGGTGATTGACCCGCTGCTGGGGCTGTGCGTGGCGGTGCTGGTGGCGCGGTCGGCGTGGCAAATCGCATGGGAATCCGTGCAGTTGCTGATGGATCGCGAGTTTCCCGACGCCGAGCGCCAAGGGCTGGCCGACGCCGTGCTGGCGCACCCGGAGGTCCGCGGCATCCACGATCTGCGCACGCGGCGGTCGGGCACGCTGGCGTTCGTGCAGTTTCACCTCGAGCTGGACCCAGAAATGTCCCTGCGCCAGGCGCATGTGGTGACCGATGCGGTGGAGGCGGCGCTGCGCGAGGCGTATCCGCAAGCGGAGATCTTGATTCACGTCGATCCGGAAGATCACCCGATCGACGGTCCGCGCATCGTCCGCGACAGCCAGCCGATCGCGCCGCAACCGGCCAAAGCTTGAGAAATCGCCGAAAGCGCGACAGGATGCACGCACCGGCGTAGGCCGCCGCACCACGTTGGGCAGCAGGAGCAGGGCGCGATGCCGAGGCGAATCGGTCAGGAAATCGGCAAGCATGGCTTGGTGTGCCTGCTTTTGCTGGGCGCGCTGGCGCTGCCGGCGTGCCGTGGCCATGGCCGCGCGCGCGCGACCGTGCGCGATTCGTCGGTGCAGCCGCGCGTGGACCGCTTCAACAAAATCAACGCCGCGCCGGCGGCGGCAGCGGTGGAAGCACCGGAGCATCCCACCCGCACCGCGGCCGACGATCTGCCGTGCGCGGCGACGTCGACCTGGCTGCACGACGTGCTGCCGGCCGATGAGGCGCCGCAGGACTGGGAGCGGCCGCTGGACAAATGGACGCGCGAACGCGCCGTGGCGCTGCTGCTGACGACGGATCGCGTGCGCGGGCCGAACGTCGGTCCCAAAGGCCGCGTGCCGCCGCAAGTCTGGGCGACTATTGAAATTTCTCGGCAGCCCGACCTCGCTTGTACCGCGGCGTGGATCCTCAAGCGGGCGCCGTTGCCGGGGCGCATCTACGCGCTGGGCGCGCTGTGGCTGGGCGATCGCCCGCATTTCCAGTCTTTGTCAGTGGATTACAGCGACTTGCCGGCGCCGGTGCCCGTGACTTTTGGCCTTGTGGATGGCGAAGTGCGCGCGTCCGATCTGGTGTCGCGGCTGCGCACGGGCGAAATCCCGGACGCGTGGCGCCAAGCGACCGAGCCGCTGTCTGCCGAAGACGAAGACGAGCCGTAGCGTGTGACACAGCGATCACACACAGGCGAGCGACGCCCGACAATGTCGCGCGCTTTTTGCGCCGGGGTGGGTGACACCAGTCCCCAGAATCAGCATCCTATGCGTACGCGCCAGCCAGGCGCCGCTTGCCTTGCAGAGGTCCCGATGCGTCTCGCCCTTCGTTCCCGGCTCTCCCGCCTCCTCCTCGCCCCGTCGCTGCTGCTGGCGCTGCCCGCCGTGGCCGCGCCGCTCGCCCCCAACGCTGCCGTGCACCAGCGCGCGCTCGCGGCCTTTCGGACGCTGCACGCGCGCGCGCCGCACGCGGAGGCGGACTGGGCGGCCAACCAGCCGGGCATCCACATGCTGCTGAACCTGGACCAGCCGCTGCTGGGCGACACCGTCGCGCAGCAGGGCGAGCGGTTCCTGCGCGCCAACGAGGCGCTGCTCGGCGTCAGCGCGGGCGTGTTGCACGCCGGGTTGCCGACGGTGAGCAAGCAGCGCACCGTGCTGCGCTACCAGCAAATGGCGCGCGTCGCCGGTCGCGATCTGCGCGTGCTGGACGGCGAGGTCACGCTGACGCTGGACAACGCCAACGGCCACCTGCTGCGCGTCGTCAGCGCGGCGACGCCGGTCGGCACGGTTGCGGCGGGGACGCTGACGCGCGAAGCCGCTGTCGCCAAGGCCAGTGAAGCGGTCGCGGGTGCGACTTTTGGCCGCGCCCAGCCGGCGACGGCGGAAGAAGCCGTGCTCGCCGGGCACGACGGCGCACGCCACGTTTGGATTGTGCATGTGCCGGGTGCGTCGCCCAAGGATCTGCGGACGCTGGCGGTGGACGCCGTGACGGGGCAGGTGCATCAGCTGCCCAACCGCGTGATTGACTAGCGTTTTCCAACCCTCCGCTCGGCCCCCGTGCCGCGAGGACGCCATGTTTGCCTTGAAGAATCTCCGGTTTTCCGCGATCGCTTGGACGATCGGCGGCGTCGCTTGCTTTGGCCTCAGCGCGTGCGGCGCTAGCGCTGGCAGCGGCAGCGGCAACGGCGGCGGCGCGGGCGGTCCCGGCGCCGGCACGGACGCCAGCTTGACCGGCGATGCGGGCAGCGACGGCGGCGCGGACAGCGGTCCGCCCAACAACCTCGACCAGGCCAAAATCTACCTCAACGACCCGATCACCGACCAAAAAGTGACGACGCTCGTCACGTTGCCGCACCCGACCGATCCCGACGGCCACTTGATCGGCGAATTCGCGGCGGTGTCGAATTGCCTGCAGCAGGACGGCGGCGGCACGTTGACGATGAACGGGTTTCAGGTGGGCACGATGTGCGTGCAGCAGCCGACAGCGGTGCGGGATGCCGATCAGAGCTACCTGAGCATCGTCCCGCCGCCCGACGACAGCGCGCCGGAAGATCAGTTCGCTGAGCTGATGATGTACTACCACGTCAACCAAATTCACGACTTTTATCAGGATGGTTTTGGCTTGGCGCTGCAGCACAATCCTATCGACGCGCTGGTGAACGTCACGTTCAACAGCCCGTATGACATGGGCGCCGGCGCGGGGTGGCAGGGCTTCCCCAACGCCGCGTTCATGCC
>CAIPXZ010000204.1 GCA_903869075.1 uncultured Myxococcales bacterium
CGCATCGGCAGCCAGCGGGCTGCTCAGCGCGATGCCCGTGGCCAAGTCCCGCAGCACGGCGGGCGCGCCCCTGATGTCGTTGAAGGCTTCGAGCCAAGGCCGATTCAAAAGATCCCGCCACTGCGCGGGAATTTCGTGCTGGTGCGCCGCGTATTGCTTGTCATAGGTGTCGTCGGCACGCCGGCACGCGGCGTGGGCAATCGTCAACAACGCGTGGCTGTGCTGCACATCCCGGTTCATCCTTCCTCCGCTGGCCAAAAATGCGGGCTGCGCAACGCAACGCGTGCCCCCATCGCTTCAAAGAGCCGATAAAGTCCGTAAATGGTGCGGTTGACGAATAACAAATCTGGGTAAAGTTGGCAGGCCTGGTTGTCACCCGCCAGCTGCAGGAACATCGCACCGCCGCGGGCCGCGTAGCCTTTGTGCGCGCCAAAATCAAAGGATTCCGTGCGGATGGGCTCCACCAGCCAGTGCGCGAATGGCCGCTGCAACCGCTCATCCAAGTCGCGGGCCTCAGCCAAGCTCATGCCACCGAACAGCCCGAGATCCATGGACAGCTGGAACGCCAAATCGTCGCGGCCATCGACGTAAGCGCCAATAATCCTGCCGATATTGCGTGAAAACGCCACGTCCAGCACTTTGACGCAGCCGAAGTCGATGAGCCCGACGTCGCCCCCCTCGAGAAACAGGATGTTGCCCGGGTTCGGATCGGCGTGCAGGCGGCCGAGGTCATACATCGAGCGGCACTGCACTGCGTACAGCTGCTGCGCCGCGCGGTCCCGCAGCGCCTGGCTCGGCGCCGCCGCCAGCCACTCGCGCAGGTGCCGGCCGTCCAGGCGTGTCTGCGTCAGCACGCGGCGCGTCGACAAATCATCCACAAAATCAGGAATATGCACGCCAGCAATCTGCAAGTTGGCGCGGAACCAGCGGTTGTGCGTCGCCTCGCGCTCGTAATCGCATTCCTCGCGCAGCCGGTCGGAGAGCTCCGCCAAAAGCCGCGCCAGCAGCTCCGGCGCCTGGAGGCGGCCAGCCAGGGCGCGCAGCACACCCAGATCCGCGGTCAAGTCGCGCTCAATCGTCGGATACTGGATTTTGACAACGAGCGCCTGGCCGTCATGCCCCGTCGCCGCGTGCACTTGCCCCAGGCTCGCCGCCGCCAGCGCGCGGGAATCGAACGCGGCGAACGCCTCTTCTGGCCGTTGCCCCAGCTCGCGCCGAAAGATTTGCGCCGCGGTAACCGACGACATCGGCGGCGCGCTGTAGCACGCGTCATAGAACACGTCCGCCGCATCGCCCGAGACAACGCCCGATTCCCACTGCAGAATCTGCGCTAATTTGAGCGCCGTCCCGCGCAGCTGTCCGGCTGTTTTCAGCAGCTCGCGCGCCGCCGCTTGGCGCGCCGCCGCCTGCCCGTCCGCACCACGCGCTGCCGTCAGCGCACCCGCAAGCGTTGCGCTCCCAGCCGCGCGCGCAACGCCCGCACCCGCGACGGCAGCCCGTTGGATGGTTCGTGTCCAGTCGGTTGTCATGTTTCCGTCGATTCCTAAAGCGCTTTCGTGGGATCGAGCGCTTTGGGCAGCTGACCATACAGCCACTCCAGCGGCCGATTGATCGGCAGTTGATTCGCCTCGACCAAGCTGAAGAACTGCTCCGCGACTTTCGCGATCGTGTCCGTGCGGAACCGCTTGTCGAGACGCAGCCCGCGCGCCAGCTGGCTCGTGTCTGGCCGGATGACGAACTCGCGTTTCGGGTTCATGGTGAATTGACGTCCGAGCAACGGCGCCAGGATCGCGGCCATGTCGTCGGTGACGAGGTCAACCGCGCTGTCGCTCGGCATGATGTCGAAGAACCAATAGGCAGTCGTCGCCGCCGTCGCCGCCATCAGGATATCGTCCAGCGCCTCGTTCGGCAGCGGGTGGTCGAGGAACAAGCCCAAGAAGAGCGCCGTCAACTTGAGATCTTCCTTGTCGTGTCTCGCTGGCTCCGCGCCTGGCTTGCCATGGGGATCGCGCAGGTAAGGCCGTTCGCGCGCGACTTGCTTCGCGTATGTGCCGTCCTCCGAGGGCGGCAGCGGCCAGATCCAGATCGCCGGCGGTATCACCAGCTGCGGAAACAGCTGGCCCATGTGGTCGTGAAATTTGCGGCGCAGCTCGATGGCGACGAGCGGCGCGAAGATGACGGTGCCGTCCGGGTTCAAGACCGCCGAGGTCCACAACGGGCGGAACGGGACGAGCCGGCTGATCAGGCTGCTCCAAAAGGCCTGCATCGCGACCTGCACGGGATGCTCTGCCGGGTCCCACCCGCCTTCTTGCGCCAACTTGTCGGCGATTGTGTCCAACGCATCCGTCACGGCGCTGTCCATGAAGGAGTCCAGCGCCTCGATGAGGATCTGGTGCTTCCAGCTAAAGACTTGAAACAGCGTGCCCGCGTCTGGCGCGTACGGGTCGCAGTCGCCTGTGTTGTTGTGCGTCCGGATGTCGCGATCGGCGTAGACCATCGCCTGATGCGTGTAGCCGTGGGCATTCAACGAGCGCGCCGCCAGCACCGCGATCCAAGGCTTGTTCGTTTTGTCTTTCAGAAAGTCCGCGTGTTTTTTTCCTTCGCCATCACACCCTCCATTCAGTTCTGGGTTTCGACGCCCGGCTCCAGCGCGGGCTGGCTCGCGACCGGCGCCAAGGTCGCGGCCTCCGCCAACTTGGCGGCCGACGGCGCCTGCGCGCTGAAGTGCTTGTAGCGCCGCGCCAGCGCCGCCGCCGCGATCGGGTAAAGCGCGCGATGCAGGCCAGACCAGCCGTAGGCGCGCCGCATGAAGCCGACCTGATCGCGCTGCGCCCGCAGGACCTTGAGCGCCAGTTCGTAGTCGTCAAAGCGCGCCAGCTCCCACAGCCACCGCGCGACCGCACTCGCGCGCATGCCCGGGAGCAGCTGCGCACGCGCCAGCGCTTCGTAGTCCGTGCCTTCGATCAGGCTCCGCGCCGCGAGCCAGCCCGAGCGAACCGCGGTCCGAATGCCGAAGCCCCACAGCAGGTCCTGAACGCCCGCCGCTTCCCCCACGACGAGCGCGCGCCCGCGGCGAAAGGTCGGGCGGAGGGAAAAACCTTCGACTCCACCAAACGATTTTGGCGAGCGAATGTCAAACTGATAGCGGCTTTGGATGAGGCGGGCCGATTCGTCGTAGCACGCGTGGATTGTCTCAAATTTGTCAAAGATCCCGCAGCACATCACGCCGCGGCCGTCCGCTATCAGCAGGTAGCTGTAGCCGGTGCGGGCCAGCGCGTGGCCGAGCAGCATCACGCTCATGTCCGGCGCAGAGGTCTCAAAGACGATGCCTTTGCCAACTGCGACGACGTCGCGTTTGCGCGGCCCGGTGGCGAGGATGTCAGCCTCGTCGTCCGCCAAGGTCGAACCAAAGTGAACGGTGACGCCAGCTGCGAGCGCCTGGGCGTAGAGGCGCTGGTCGAGGCTCGTCGCGGCGGCACCGCGCTCCACCAGGTACCAGCCGGCCGTAGGCAACGCCAGCCGCGTGACCTCGCGACCGCCGACCATGTCGAGGTTCTTTGCCGGCTTGCAAAAAAAATCGGTCTCGATGCCACAAGCGCGCAATTCGTCCAGCGCGTCGTGCGCGGTGCTCCAGTTCTCGACGCCCTGCAGGTCACCGGAAAAGCGCATTCCGCAACCGGACTTGTGCTCATGGACGTGGACCTCCCGACCGGCGCGTGCCAGCTGGATCGCGGCCGTCAAGCCAGCCGGCCCAGCGCCGACGATCCGAATGGGACGCGCACGATCGCTCGATCTCACATCGGCCATACCGTCCCCCCGTGAAGTTACCCGCGGCGGGGATCATAAGCTGGCGCCTTCGGTGCGGTCAATCGGCGTTTTGGCCAGTGGTCAAGTCGCCCTCGCCCGCTGGACCGCACCGCCCCAAGCGGTTGGACAAGTGCGGCTTGGCGCCTGGGGCCAGACGCCCGGGCTTGATGCACCGGCGGGACAGCGCCGCGGCTCTGTGGCTTGACGCGCAGGATCCGCGGCCTAGCTTGCCCGGGTAGGTCGAGCGAGGCGCGAATGCACACGGCAGATGCTGGGCGTGGTCCGGTGGGCTTTGAACCGGAGACCTCCGCGCTCCCGCTGCGCGAAGCGTACGCGCCGCCCACTATCCTGATGGTCGACGATACGCCAGCCAACCTGGCGCTGCTGAGCGCCATGCTGGGCCGCCGCGGCTATCGCGTGACGCCGGCAGCGAGCGGCGCGGCGGCGTTGCAGTCGGCCCAGGCTGACCCACCGGATCTGATCTTGCTCGACATCACGATGCCGGGGATGAACGGCTACGAGGTGTGCGAGCGCCTCAAGGCCAACGCGAAGACGCAC
>CAIPXZ010000205.1 GCA_903869075.1 uncultured Myxococcales bacterium
ACCATGGCAAAGATCAAGGCGACGAGGCGATAGCCGACAAGGTTGAACACCGGTGAATTCAGCGCCTTGCGAGTGGCGTCCCGCACATCGACCATCGCGAACAGCGCGCCAAACGCCAGCAGGTCCATCCGGCACGGCGTCAGCGTGTAGACCGCCACCCAGCCGTTCGGCGTGAAAAGCCAGCGAAACAGCGGCGCAGCGAGGATGACGAGCGCGAACGCCGGCGCCAGCAGCAGCATCAGCGTCAACGCGGCACAGTAGGGCGGCACAATCCGCAGCAGCCGCCGAAAAGAGAACACCGAAAGCGCGCTGGCCGTCGTGTTCTTGTCCAGCAACATCATGAGGTTGCGCGTGATGAGAAAGCCGCTGAGCACAAAGAACTGGTCGACGCCGATCCACAGCAGCGGCGTCTGCAGCGCGTGATGCAGGTAGGTGACGGAGAACGCCAGCGCGCGCACGCCATCAAACGGCGCGATGCGGTCGCGCTCAGCGCCGGGGAGCGTGACTGCGCTCACCATTTCCCACCGTCGGCGTGCTTGTCGCGGCGCCCGCCACCGCGTGTCGGTTCGGACCGGCTGGCAGTCTGGATGACGGCCAAAACCGTGTCAGGCGACCGGCTTGGCCGCGCGGCGTTCCCGGCGGAACCTTGACGGTGCCGACCCGCGCGGGCAGACTCAAAAACACCGGCCGGAGCCCCACAGTCTGCCGGTCCACCCGCACGAGGCGCGACCGCTGAAGCTTATCATCCAAATCCCGTGCTACAACGAGGCGGCGACGCTGGGCGTGGCGGTGGCGGCGTTGCCGCGGCAGGTGCCGGGCTTTGACGTCGTCGAGTGGCTGGTGATCGATGACGGCAGCCGCGATGGTACCGCCGATGTGGCGCGGCGGCTGGGCGTCGACCACGTCATCCCGCACGCGCGCAACCAGGGGCTGGCGCGCGCGTTCATGACCGGGCTGCACGCGTGCCTGGCGGCGGGTGCGGACGTCATCGTCAACACGGACGCCGATAACCAGTACAACGCGGACGACATCCCGGCGCTCGTCGCGCCCGTCGTGGCGGGTCAGGCGGAGATCGTCGTCGGCGCGCGGCCCATTGAAAACATGCAGAATTTCTCGCTGCTCAAGCGTGGGCTGCAGCTGCTGGGCAGCTGGGTCGTGCGCGTGGCGAGCCACACCGACATTCCCGATGCGCCAAGCGGCTTTCGCGCCATCTCGCGCACCGCGGCGCAGCGGCTGATGGTCTTCAACGACTACACCTACACGCTCGAGACCATCATCCAGGCGGGCCAGAAAAACATGGCCATCACGTCGGTGCCGGTGCGGGTCAACCCGGATCTGCGGCCGTCGCGGCTCGTGCGCAGCATCGGCTCGTACGTCAAGATCGGCATGTTCACGATCATGCGCATCTTCGTGATTTACCGGCCATTTCGCTTCTTCGGCACCATCGGCGTGACGCTGTTTGCCGCCGGCTTCCTGCTCGGGCTGCGCTTTGTCGCGGCGTACGCGGCGGGCCACGGCAACGGCCACATCCAGTCGCTTATCCTGGCGAGCGTGCTGCTGAGCATGGGCTTCCAGACGCTGCTCGTGGCGTTCTTGGCCGATTTGCTGGCGGCGAACCGGCTGCTGCTGGAGGACATCCGCTTTCGCCAGCAGCAAACCGACGAGCGCGTGGCGCGGCTGACGGCGCAACGGCGGCACGATGGCTAAGCGTTCGCGGCTGCCCCACTCCCGTACTTTTGCTTTTGGGCTGGGTCGGCCGGTGCGCCCGCCTGAGGCGACAGGCACGGCGACACGAGACCAGGAGCGGTCGCAGCGGTTTGTCACAGGCGCCAAGGTCCAAGTCGCCGGCGGCATGCAGCAAGACGGCGTGGAAGTCGGCAATGCTTTTGACAAATACGGCTCGCGCAACCCGCTCGTGCGGCTGATGATGCACGGCTTTCACGCCGCGCTGGACGACTTTGTCCGCCGCGCCGCGCCGTGTACGCTGCACGAAGTCGGCTGCGGCGAGGGCTATTGGGTGCTGCAGTGGCACAAGGCCGGCATCGCCGCGCGTGGCAGCGACTTTTCAACGCAAGTGATTGCCATCGCTCAGCAAAATGCCGAGGCGCAGGGCGCGCCGCCGGGGCTCTTCACCGCGCAAAGCGTCTACACGCTGACGCCGGAGCGGGACGGCGCCGACCTGATTGTCTGCTGCGAAGTGCTGGAGCACCTCGAGCGGCCCGCCGATGGCCTGCAGGCGCTGCAGCGCATCGCGCGGGACTACGTCATAGTCAGCGTGCCGCGCGAGCCGATCTGGCGGGCGCTGAACCTGGCACGCGGTAAGTACGCACGCTCATTGGGCAATACCCCCGGCCACATCCAGCACTGGTCGCGCCGCAGCTTTGTCGCGCTCGTCAGCCAGTATTTTGACGTCGTCGCGGTGCGCACGCCGCTGCCGTGGACGATGCTGCTGTGCCGGGTGCGGCGGTGAAGTTGCCGCCGCCGCCGCGGAACTGGAAGGCGGCGCTGCACGCCGTGGGCTTTGGCCTCGGCCTGCTGGCGGTCGGCTTCGTCGCGCTCAAACTGCATGATTACGCTGGGCAAATTGAACTCACGCGCCTTTCCGCGCGCACGCTGGCGGCGCTGTTCGGGCTGGCGGTGGCGTCCGGGCTCGGCAATTTTTGCCTGGCGTTCGCCTGGTGGCGGCTGCTCTTGCACGTGCAGCAGGAC
>CAIPXZ010000206.1 GCA_903869075.1 uncultured Myxococcales bacterium
GGAAAAGGTAGTTCATCGCGTCGAGGTAGAGCAGCGTCGGCTTTTCGCGGCGAAAGACCTCGGCGGTCTTCTCAATGTCGATGGTCAGCCGTTCGCGGTCGAAGACGTAGGCGCAGCTGCGGCGGCCAAAGACCTTGATGACGGTCTCGGTGGCGAAGTGGCCGCCGTCGGCGACGCCAAAGCGCATGATGCAGTCGCCGGGCTGGGTCAGCGAGGCCATCGTCGTCTGCAGCGCGTGGAGGCCGGAAAGGCAACGGAATTCAACGTACTCCGCGGCGAATAGCTCGTGGCAGACCTCCGCCGCCGAGCGCTCGATGGCGTTGACGCGGTTCAAGCCCTTGTAGATGAAGCCGTTCAGCCGCGACGGGGAATCCTGACGCATGTCGCCATGTTCCAGCAGATAGCGGTTGCCCAGCGGCGACGCCAGCATCGTCTGCGCCAGCGTCGACAGCACCGTCTCGTTGGAGGTAAGATGAATGGTATCGAGGTCTTCCGCCTCTTCCTCCAGCACGAGGTTGCGGATGTCGTCGAGGCTCAGGGTCATGGCGCGCTCCTTGGGGCAGATCAGGGCAAGCCTGCGCGGCGGCAGGTGCCACAGCTATGCGACCGGAGGGCGGGGCGGGGCAAGGTGGGCGTGGCAGGACGCCGACAAACGCCACCGTGGACAAAGCCTAAGGCTTTGTCAGATCGTTGAATTGCAAAGGTTTTGTCGCGTTGGAGCGATCAATCGCCGTGACACGCGCATGACACGCCGACGCGCGCCCGCGCCAGCGCTGCGATCACCGCGGCGCCATCACGGCCAGCGCCGATCACGGCGCGGCGCTGACGCTCAGGTTCAAGCCGCCCGGGTACATGTAGCTCGTGTACGCGGCGTAACCGTAGACAACGACGCCAAAAGGCGTGTCGCCGGTGATGCTGTGGTTGCCGCCCGGGAGCTTGATGCGGGCGACGCCGTAGCCGCTGAGGCCAATCGGCGTGAAAGCCGCGGTCGTCGGCGCGCCGTCCAGCGTCAGCGCCGCGCCGGTCTGGGCAATGATGTTGACGAAGTCGTAGGTGTAGCTGTCCGGCACCAAGAACACGTAATCCTTGCGGAACTGCGTCGACGGCACCGCCAGCGACAGGCTCGGATCGCCCTTGGACTGCGGCGTTCCCGAGTCCGCCGGGTCGACCTTGTCGCCGCTGGCCATGAACTGCGCCACGAGGATCGGCCCCGTGCCGCTGATGTGGTAGCCCTGGTTGGCGAGCGGCAGGTCGATAAAGCCGCCCGCGGCGAGCGTCGGCGTGCCCAGCGTCGGCACCGCCGGGTCGAACGTCAGCTGGTTGCCAGCGGTGCCCGAAATCACGCGGATCAGCTGCACGTCCGCCTTGCCGTTGCCGGTCGCCGCGCCACTCACCGACTGCGGCGGCGCGACGAGCACGGAATTGCCCCACGTCGTCACCGGGAACAGCGACTCCTCGACGTGATCGCAGGCGGCAACCGTCGACGGCACGTTGGCGCAGTCATGGCCGCCGATGACCTGCACCGGCGCGCTGGCGGTGATGTGCGAGCCCGTCAGGTCGTAGCCCGCCACCGCCGGACAGAGCTTGGCGCCGTTGGGCTGCGTCGCACAAGCCGCCGTATTCGTTGGATTCGGTGGCGTCTGGCTCAGCAGCTGCAGCACGTCCCCGGCGTTGAGCACGAAGTCCTGGCCGGTGCCAGCGTTCATCGCCGTGACGCCGCTGCCGCCGCGGACCTTGCCGGTGGCGTCGACGTGGACTTGGGTGTTGTCCTCGGTGGCGACGATGGCGATAAAGCCCGGTGAAGACAGCAACTTGAGCGTCGGCGACCAGAAGCCGCCCGAGGCGAGCGACACCGCGTAGTACGACTTGCCGAGCGCGTTGGCCGGCAGCAGCATCGACGCATCGTTTGTGTAGGAATTGCACTGGCCAACGCCCATCGTGTCCGGGCAGATGCCGTCGCTGGGGATCTGGAATTCCAGCGGGTTGAACTGCGAAACCGTGACTGGCCGCGTGCTTTTGAGGTGATACGCGCCGTTCTTGACGAGCGCGCTTGTCAGCAGGTTGTCAAAATCGGCCTTTGTCTGCACCTGCGACGCGTCGTGCTTGAGGTCCATGACCCACGGCAGGTTGACGGCGACGACGCCCCCGGCGGGCACCGTCGCCGACGCGATCTTGTTGGCGCCTTGGTAGATGACGACGTCGGCCGGATCCTTGGACGCGCTGGCGATGGCGACGGCAAAGTCAAAGCCGTTGTACAGCTCGCTGTTGCTGGTGACTGTGGGGTAATACTCGCAGCCGATGTAGGAGCGCTCCAGCGTGATTGTCGAGCATGGGCCGACGCACTTGCCGATGGACAGGTCGCACGACAAACCGAGCTCGGCGTCGCAGATGCCGTTGAGCCATGCGCTGCCGTCGTCGCTGCATTTCTTGGCGCTCGTCGCGTCGCAGGTCGTCGAGCCGGGCACGCAAAGCACGCAGCCGAGGCCGGACGCGCAGGCGCTGGGGCAGACCGTGCTGTTGCTGGCGCCGCCCTGGCCGTCGCAGACCTGGGCGGTCGTGCCCTGGCAGACGATGCTGCCGGCGCTGCAATTCGCCAAGGGATTCGCGGTGCTGCCATCGGGGCCGCTCGTGCTGTCGTCGTCGAAGAAGCTGCCATAGTCCGGCGCGTCGGGGTTGGCGGCGTCGTCGCCGAGGGTTGTGTCGTCGATCGGCGTTGTGTCGTCGTCGGTGCCGTCGGGCAGGGTGCTGCCCGCGTCGCCGTCGGCCAAGCCGTCGGCCTTGGGACCGGTGTCAAACGTGATGACGATGCCGTCCCCGCTGCCGTCCTTGGCGACGTAAACGCCGCCGCCGCCACCGCCGACGGTGGCAGAACACGCAGCAGCGCTCAACAAAAGCGCCCAGACGGGAGAGAGCTGAAAACGACGGGACATGACGGACTCCACTGTAGATCCAGCCTGAGCTTGGCAAACTACGCCGCGGGCGGCAACTGCCAAAATACGTAGCACTGGCGCGGTCGAGCGGCCGTAGCCTTGACAGCGCGTCGCTGCGGCTTTTCGTTGCGTCGCCGGTCTGGTGTACTGGCCCACGAATTCTTTGCCCCGGAGACCCGATGACGCAGCCGACGACCGAGACACGCAGCTTTCAGGCCCACACCAAGAAGCTGTTGGATTTGATGATCCACAGCATCTATTCGCAGAAGGATGTTTTTCTTCGCGAACTGATCTCCAATGCCTCGGATGCCATCGACAAAGTGCGGTTTGAGGCGCTGACCAATCCCGACTTGGCCACCGACGGCAAGATCAAGCTTGTGCCGGACGCGGCGGCGCGGACGCTGACGATTGTCGACAACGGCGTGGGCATGACCTACGACGAAGTGATTGAACACATTGGCACAATCGCCAAGTCGGGCTCGGAGGCCTATGCCGAGAAGCTCAAGGAGCTTGGCAAGGAAGCGGCGACGCCGGATCTCATCGGCCAGTTCGGCGTTGGCTTCTACAGCGCGTTTATCGTCGCCGATGAAGTGACGCTGGAGACCTGCAAAGCCGGCGAGGCGGAAGGCGTGCGCTGGCACTCGCGCGGCGACGGCGAGTACACGATTGGCCACATGCCCGCGGGGCCGCACGGCACGCGCGTGACCCTGCACCTGCGCGCGCTCGCGGCGGCGGATGAGGACGCGACGCCGGACTTCGACGGCGACTTCACCGAGACGTGGACGCTGCGCAAGATCGTCAAAAAGTACAGCGATTTCATTGCGTACCCGATCGTTTTGGATGTGGAAAAGCACGAAGTGGAGCGCGATGCCGAGGGTAAGGTCGTGCCGGACGGCAAGACGACGACGACGGTTGTGGAAGAGACGATCAACTCGCAAAAGGCGCTGTGGACCCGCGCGCCGGCGGACGTGACTCCGGAAGAACACAACGAATTTTACAAGCACCTGACGCACGACTGGACCTCGCCGCAGCAGACGCTGCACTTTCACGTCGAGGGCACGCAGGAATTCACGGCGCTGCTGTACGTGCCGGAAAAGGCGCCGCAGGACCTGTATGCGCGCGAGCAAAAGCGCGGGCTGCAGCTGTACATCAAGCGCGTGTTCATCGGCGCGGACGTCAAGGAGCTGATTCCCGAGTATTTTCGCTTCATGCGCGGCCTCGTGGACTCGAGCGATCTGCCGCTGAACGTCTCGCGCGAGGTCGTGCAGCAGGACGCCGTGGTGGCGCGCATCAAGCGGACGGTGACGACCAAGCTCATCAATTTCTTCAAGGATCTGCTGGCGAAGGACCGCCCGGCGTACGAGAAACTGTGGACCGAGTACGGCCAGGCCATCAAGGAAGCGTTCCACTACGACCCGGCGGTCAAGGACAAGATCGCCGACCTCCTGCTTGTGAAGACGACGCAGGGCGACGGCTGGGCGACGCTGGCGGAAGTCGTTGATCGCATGAAGGAAGGCCAGGAGGCGCTGTACTACCTGACCGGCGAGAAATTCGACGTGCTGCGTGAGGCGCCGCAGCTGGAGGTCTTTGCGCGCAAGGGCGTCGAAGTCATCCTGCTGGGCGACGCGGTGGATGAAATCGTCGTCGGCACGTTGGAAAAATACCGCGACAAGGAGCTGAAATCGGCGGCGCGCGGTGAGCTGGATGGCCTGCCGGAGACGCCGGAGGACAAGGCCAAGCAGGAAGAAAATGCCGGTAAATACGAGGCGTTGCTGGCGAAGCTCAAGACCCTGCTGGCCGATGACCTGGCGGACGTGCGGCTGTCGACGCGGCTGACTGACTCGGCGGCGTGCTTGGTCGCCGAGGAAGGCGGCATGAGCCCGCAGATGGAGCGGATCTTCGCGCAGATGGGGCAGGCCGTGCCGGAACAGAAGCGGGTTTTGGAGCTGAATCCGGAACATGCGGTCACGGATGCGATGCGTCAGCTGGCGGAACGGCCCGGAACAGATGACCGGCTCAAGGATTTTGGTGAAATGCTCGTCGATCAGGCGCTGATTGCCGAAGGTTCGCCGCTCAAGCACCCGGCGCGGTTTGCCCGCCGCGTGACCGAGACGATGGCGCGCGCGGCTGCCGGCGCGTAACCGGCGCTTGACGCTCGGGCGGCAACGGCAGAGGCTGGCACTGGACCGCATGGTCCCGGAGGATGCCGTGAAACGTTTGGTGGTGACCCTGAGCCTACTGTTCGCCATGCAAGGCAGCTTGACGTCTACGGTTTTTGCGCAGCCGGTGAAGCGGCCGGTGGAGACAGCACTGCCGCCCACTGGTCCGCTGCCGACGTGGAACCCGCTGCCGCCGGCGCCGGGCGTGCACGACGAGCCGGAGCAGCACTCCATCCAGGCGCGCGTCCTGCACTTCCTGTTCCACCTGTTCGGCGGGTCGCACACGCCGGTGGCGTCGCCGTTTAGCAACGAGTGCGGCCAGCGGCCGTGCATGTACGATCAGCGCAACTAGCTGAAAGCGCTAATATTTTAGGCCAAGGTTCTCGACGTCGCTCGCCTTGCAGCCCGCCGGCGCATTGACCGGATTGCAGCGCGACGGCGTCCCGTCGGGCAGCTCGAAGGCAAAGCCCGGCGCCCGCGACTTCTCAACCGGGTAATCCGTCGATAGCAGCTGCGCGCCCGAGCTCAGCGCCCGCTGCTGGACCGTCAGGTCCGCGGGGTGGTTCAGGACGTCGCCGTCGGCGAAGCTCCGCAGCAAAAAGCCTTGCTTGACATAGGCTTGCACGGTTGTCACGTCGTCCGGCGTCTTCACGTCGTCGTATTGCACCGCCGCCGTGTCCGTCGCGTCCGCCGGGCCAAACACGAACGCTGCGCGGCCGGCGTACTGTTCGTGCCCCTGCTTGTACCAGCCGCCGTGGTTGTTTTCGTCCATCAAAATCACCACGAGCTTGCCGCGGCTTTGCGCCATGGTCGGCCAGCCGACGGTCGTCACCACCTCGCGCAGGCTCGCGTGCGTGCCGCGCAGGTCATCGGGCGTGATCACCCGCGCGCGCGGCCACGCGGCGAGAATTTCCGCGTCAAACTGGTCCCAATAGTCGTCCAGCGGCAGCTTGATGCCCGGCGTCGGCGAGCCGACGAACAGGTCCTTGGGCTCGACGATCACCACGATCGCATGGTGGCACGGGTGCGCGTCCGACCAGACGCGCAGCATCGTCAGGCACTGCTGGAAGTTGCCGCAGTTGGAATTCTGGTCCACACCCGGCAAGTGGTAGACCTGCAGCGGCCCCGGCGGCGTGTCCGGCGGGTGGATGTCCAGCTCAAACGACCGCACGCCCTGCGCCTGCAGCTGCACATCCAGCGGGTCCTCGGCGTAGTTCAGCTCCGGCACCAGCGGCTGCGCCACGTGGTAGCTGTTGTGCGTCGCCTTGACCTGGATCTGGTTCAGCCGCAGCGTGTCCTCCAGCGTACCGCACGCCGCTGGCGAGACGTCCGCGCTGGCGTCCACACTGTCCGCCGCTGCCGCATCGGTGCTATCGTTTGCCGGCGTCGCCGCGTGCCCGCAAGCCGCTGCCGCCAAGAGTGTCCACAACCACGCTTTCATCGCGCCTCCCGTCCGTCATCGCGATGATACAACTTCGTCATCCAATCGCCATGGAGCCCGCCATGTCCAAGCGCCGAATCCTGCCGTGGCTGCTGCTGCTGACCGCGCTGGGCTGCCAAAAGCCGCCCGTGGCGCCGCCGCCGCCGCCACCGGACGTGATCGTCGCCGCGCCCGATCTGCCGCCGCCCGGTCCGACGCCGGCGCAGGTCGCGCAACAGCAGGCGACGACGAGCGTGGCCGGCGGCAAGACCGACGGCTTTGTTGTGATTCCGCCTGGCAAATTCGTGATGGGCGCCAGCGCTGCGGAGGTCGAAGCCGGCACCTGGAACGACGCGCCGCAGCACGAGGTGACGCTGACGCGGCCGTTTGAGCTGCAGGTCGTCGAGACGACGCAGCAGGCGTTCAAGGGCGTGATGGCCGGAAACGTGCCGGCGCAGCCCAAGGCGTGCCCGGAATGCCCGGTGCTGAATGTCTCGTGGTTTCAAGCCACCGGCTACTGCAACACTTTGTCACGCCTGAAGAATCTGCCGGTGTGCTACGAGGGCCAGGACAAGGACGTGCGCTTTCTCGGCCTCGACTGCCACGGCTATCGGCTGCCGACCGAGGCGGAGTGGGAGTACGCCGCGCGCGCCGGTACGACGTCGCCGCGCTATGGCGTCACCGCCGAGATCGCCTGGTTCGACTTGAATACGCAGCTGGAGCCGCAGCCGGTGCGCGGCAAAAAGCCTAATCCGTGGGGGCTGTTTGACATGCTCGGCAACGCCCACGAGTGGGTTCACGACTGGCAGGGCGAGTACCCGCCCGGCGCCGTGACCGATCCGCTGGGACCGGCGAGCGGCCAGAACCGCGTGTTCCGCGGCGGCGCGTACAAGCTGCCGGAAACCGAAGCGCGGGCGGCGTTCCGCAACGCCTATGGTCCGGGCAATCAGGTTGATTTCATTGGTTTTCGCTGCGCTCGGACGTTGTAGCTAGCGGCGATCCCAGGACGGGTAGAGCACGACTTTTTGCTCCGTCCCGGCGGCGATGCGCTTGTAGCCCGTGCCGATCTCCGACAGCGGCAGCTCGCTCGTCACGAGCCAGGTCGTGTCGAGCCCGGCGGCGATCAGCTCC
>CAIPXZ010000207.1 GCA_903869075.1 uncultured Myxococcales bacterium
CGCCGAGCACGACATCAGCGGCGCGACCATGATCGTCAGCAGGCGGTCGCGGCGATCGGGCATCGTGCGCGTCGCCATGATCGCCGGCACCGCGCAGGCGTACGCCGACAGCAGCGGCACGAACGCCTTGCCGGGCAAGCCGATGCGCGCCATCAGCTGGTCCACCAGATACGCCGTCCGCGCCAGGTAGCCCGAGTCCTCCAGCAGCGAAATCCCGAGGAAAAGCATGAGGATTTGCGGCAGGAACACGAGTGTGCCGGACACGCCGGCCAGCACGCCGTCGATCAGCACGTCCCGCAGCAGGTTGTCGGGCAGCCAGGCGCGCGCCAGATCGCTCAGCGAGCCCATCGCCGTTTCCACAATGTCCACGGCGGGTTGCGCGCCGGCGAACACGGCCTGGAACAGCGCCGCCATCGCCAGGATGAACAGCAGCGCGCCCAGCGCCGGGTGCAGCAGCACGCGGTCGACGCGCTCGGAGCGCCCCGAGGTCGTCACCGATCGCCGCCGCACGCAGCCGACCAGCAGCGCGTCGATGCGGGCGAACCGGGCCACCGTCGCCAGCCGCCGCGGGTCTTGCGTCGGGTCCGCCGGCCGCGGCACCGCCGCCAGCAGCGCCGCGCCGAGCCCCGGCGTCTCCGCTTCGGCGATGTCCGGGTCCGTCGCCAGCCACCACAGCACACCGCCGTTGCTCTCCGGCGGCGCTTGCAGCGGGTACCGCGCCAGCACCGCCCGCGCCGCGCCGATCGCCTCGAGCACCGGCTCCGGCCACGGCGTCTCCGCCATCCGTCCGAGCTGCGGGTTGGCGGCGACGGCCATCACGGCCTCATTGAGCGCCTCAATGCCATCGCCGCGCGCCGCGACCATCGGCACCACCGGGCAGCCCAGCGCGCGGTGCAGCGCCGGCACGTCGATGTCGATGCCCTCGTTCTGCGCCGCGTCCATCATGTTCAGCGCGACCAACACCGGCCGGCCGATCTCGGCGATCTGCAGCAGCAGCAGGAGGTTGCGCGCCAAGTTCGCGGCATCGACGACGACGACGACGACGTCCGGGATCGGATCTTCGGTGCGACCCGTCAGCGCGTGGTGGGCAATTTCCTCTTCCGGGCTGTGCGCTGACAAGCTGTAACAGCCGGGCAGGTCGGTCACGCGCCAGCTGGCGCCCTGGGTGTGATGCGTGCCGACGCGGCGCTCGACGGTGATCCCGGGGTAGTTGCCGACGTGGGCGCGGGCGCCCGTCAGCGCGTTGAAAAGTGTCGTCTTGCCGGTGTTGGGGTTGCCCGCCAGCGCCACCTCGAGCTGACGCGGCGCCGGCGCCGGGGCTGCGCTCATCGGCTCACGCCGCCTGGCCGGACGCCGCAGCGCGCGACGTGAAGATCGCCCGGGCGTCAGCGCGGCGCAAAGAGAGAACGAAATCGCGTACTTGCACTTGCAGCGGACCGCCAAACGGCGCGCGCCGTAGCAGCTGCACCGGCGCGCCGGGGGTGAAGCCGAGCTCCACCAGCCGGTCGCCCAGCACACCTGCGAGGGCGACGCGCGTCACATGAAACGGCTGGCCGGTGGGGATGGAATCAAGCGTGTGGCTGACCATGGTCCGTTCGCCTCAGCAGGTCACGCGTGGGGAGCGGCGCGACACGACCATGATAACGAAAGTCACTTTCAATAACAAGCGCAGCGCGCGAGGCGCTACGCGTCGGCTGCCGGGACGCTCTCAGCCTCGGCTTCCGCCAAAACCGCGGAAACATCGGCACCTTCGCTGGCATCGGAGCCTTCGACTTCCACCGCCGCCACCACATGCGCGGCGCGGTTTGGCGTGAATTCCGGGCGCTCGCGGCCGTGCTTGAGGCGGTACAGCTCGTCTTCCGCCAGATCGAGCGCGCCCATCGTCATGATGTACGCCCGGCGGTTGTCCTCCGCCTTCTGGTTTGTCACGCGCAGCGCCAGGCGCATCTCGAACAGCTCGTTGATGATCCAGTCGCGCTCGGCGCGCAGCTTCTGCAGCTGATCGCGCACGCGGCCGACCTGCTGCTCCTCGCGCACCGCCTGCTGCTCCAGCCGCATCTTCTCGATCTCGGCCTGGCGCAGCGCGCGCTCCGCCTCGTACTCGGCGCGCCGCGCGGCAACCTTGGGATCTTCCACGTATTCCGGCGGCGGCGGCGGCGGCGCCACCTCTTCCACGACCACCGGCTTCTTCTTGCCCTTCAGCTCGTTGACGACGACCTGCAGCTCTTCCAGCTGGTGCTCCGCCTTGCGGTGCTTGTTCTGCAGCTCCGTCAGCGCTTCCTCGGCCTTTTTCTGCGCCGACCGCGCCTTGGCGACGTCCTCTTTGCCCTGCGTCAGCCGCGCCGCGGCCTCTTTCTGCGCGCGATCGTCCTTGGCCACGACTTCGCCCGTCTTTTCAAGCTTCTTGCGCAGCTGCTCGGCACGTTCCTGCGCCTTGCCTTCTTCGCGCTCCGACTTTTCCGCGCGCTCGGCAAGCTTTTGCACCTGCTCTTGCACTTTGGCCAAAGCCGTCCAGAAATACAGCGCGGCCGCGCCGCAAACGACCGCGACCAGCGCGAGAATAGAAGTGCCCATGGTTCTCCTCGTTCGCCCGCGTGCGGGGCTGTGACTTCCTATCACTCACCGCGTTTAGCCACAACATGCCTTGCTCAATCCGTCGCTCTGCGCCAGACTGATTCCAGCGGGGGCACAGTGTCGGACAAGGCCAAAATCGCGGGAAGGCTTGCAGGATTCGACGGTTGGCGCGATCTATTCATCGACCGCATCAGCGGTGACAACCAGCGGATGACGCCGCAGCGGCTGCAGATCGCCGAAACGCTGTATCACCACGGGCACTTGAACGTCGATGAGCTGCACCGGCGCGTCCGCGACATCGATCCGACCGTCGGCTACGCCACCGTTTACCGCACGCTCAAGCTGCTGGAACGCTACGGCTTGGTCGAGGTCTCGCACTTCGCCGACGGCACGGCGCGCTATGAGGTCCGCGTCGGCGGCGAAGATCACCACGACCACATGATCTGCACGCGCTGCGGCAAG
This sequence comes from uncultured Myxococcales bacterium, assembly GCA_903869075.1. Taxonomy (GTDB): domain Bacteria; phylum Myxococcota_A; class UBA9042; order UBA9042; family UBA9042; genus CAIYBN01. The sequence continues at coordinate 3,037 of CAIPXZ010000207.1, forward strand.
ATCGTCGAGTTCGAGAACGCCGCGATCGAGGCGCTGCAGGTCGAGGTCGCCAAGGCGCACGGCTACAAGCTGACCGACCACCGCATGGACCTGTTCGGTCTCTGCCCGACATGCCAGTAATTTCAAAGCATTGGCGTGAAATCCTGCTGGCGCTGCTGCTGCTGACGCAGTTTGCCGTGCGCGGTGAACTGAGCTTGGCGCGCGAATCGCCGGTGTGGGATGAGCGGTTGCACGTCGGCTACGGGCTGGCGCTGCTCGATCGCGGGCCGGATTTTGACGGCCAGGATCATCCGTACCTGCTGGCGGCGGCGCTGGCGCTGCCGACCTGGCTGCGGCTGCCAGGGCCGGATCGCTACGCGCAGGGCGACATCGACGACAGCGCGGTGCTGCTGCCGGTGCGCCGGGCGAACCTGGCGCTGGCGACGCTGGCGCTGGCGCTACTGGCGCTTTGGGCGCGGCACCGGCGCGGTCCGGGCTTTGCCGCGGCGGTGCTGGCGGTGGCGGCGCTGGACCCGACCTGGCTGGCGCAGGCGCGCTACGCGACGACCGATGTCGGCCACGCGCTGGGCTGGTGGCTGGCGGCGTGGGCGCTGTGGCAGCACCGGCAAAATGGCCGCTGGCGTTGGCTGCTGCTGGCGGGTGGCGGCATGGCGCTGGGTCTGGCGAGCAAGTGGTCGACGCTGGCGCTGCCGCTGCTTGTGCCGCTTGTCTGGCTGGGCGCAGGTCCGCCGTGGCGGCAACGGCTGCTGCCGGCGGCGCGCGCCGCGTTGGTGACGTTGGCGGTGGCCTTGGTCGCGCTGCTGCTGGCGTTCGGCGCGCTGGCGCTGTGGCGGCATGTGCCGGTCGCGGACGCGGCGGCGCATGTCTGGCACGGCCTGCAGGCGTCCCTGCTCAAGCGTACGGTGGCGCGCGGTGTGTACCTGGCGGGTAGCTGGTGGCCAGACGGCACGCGCCTGTACTTTCCGCTGCTGCTGCTGGCCAAGACGCCGGTGGCGCTGCTGGCGCTTGGCGCCGTTGGCGCGGCGTGGCGGCCGGCGCGGGCGCTGTGGCGCGAGGATGGCGGCTGGCTGGCGCTGCTGCTGGGGTATCTGGCGCTGGCCGTCGCGGCGAAGCAAAACCTCGGCCATCGCCATCTGACGCCGTTCTTGCCGGTGCTGTGGTGGCTGGCGGCGGCGGCGCTGGCGGCGCTGTGGCGGGCGGCCGGGCGGCTGCGCTGGACCGCGCCGGCGCTGGCAACGCTGCTGGCGGGCGAAGTGCTGGCGGCGCATCCGGACTATCTGCCCTTTACCAATGGCTGTTTTGGCGGACCCGACGCCGTGCCGCCCGTCGTCGTCGATGCCGCGGCGGACTGGGGCCAGGCCCTGCCGGCGCTGCACGGCTACCTGCAGGCGCATCCGGCGCAGCGCGTCGACCTCGCGTATTTTGGCAATGCTGACCCGCAGCGCTACGTCGGCGAGACGGTGTGGCGGTCGTGCGGCGCGCTGGGCCGGCCGGCGGCGCGTGGCCAGGCGCGGGCGAGCGTGGGCGATCCGGCAGAACTGCTTGCCGTTTCAGCGACGTGCATCTACGGCGGCGCCGGCGTCCGCGATGGCCAGAGCGCCGATCTCCGCCGCCGCGACGACGCCTGGGCGTACCTGCGCGGCGTCGAGCCGACAACCGTCATCGGCGGCGCGCTCTACGTCTTTCGCAATCACCCAGGCGTGAACACGAACGGCCACTGAATCACGCACGTCCCGGCGTCCGGCGCCTGGAAGCGGATGCGGCGGATAGTGCGCAGCACGCAGTCACTGACGCGGTTGTCGTCAAACAGCGTTGAATTCGCCACTTTTTCCCCGGTCACCGAGCCGTCGCCGCTGATCGTCCACTGCACCGCGAGCTTGCCCTGCAGCGTTGGCGTGCTGAGCAGCTGCGTCTCATAGCACGCCCGGACCATCGCCCCGCGCGCGCGGACCTGCTTGGCGATCTCGCCCTTGTCGCAGCCGCCGACGGTCGTGCCGCTGGCCAGCACGTACGAGGCGACCTTGCGCGGCGGCTTGTGGCCGATCGGCACGGTGTGGCGCCGGCCAAGGCCGTCGGAGTCGTCACCGCGCGGATCGGCGCCGGCGGTCTCCCACAGGCTCTCGCCCGGGCCGCCTTGGCCGGTCGGTCGCAGCCTGTGGAACAGTGGGTTGCCGCCGCCGATCTCCGTGCTCGGGTCATCACCGCTGACGATCAGCGGCGACGTCGACCCTTCCGGCCCCGGCTCGCCGCGCACCACCTTCTCCAGTGCGCTGCCGACCGTCGCCGCCGCCAGCGCCTGCGCCACGCCCAGCGCCGTCACATCCACCGGTCCTTTCGGCTTGTCCGAGCGCGCCACCTGCGTCCGCCCCGGGCGATCCGGCAGCCCCGGCCGCGGCGGAAGGTGGTCGATGTCCGGGCCGATCGGCGCCGGCGGCGTGTCCGCAGGCGTCTCCGCCGGCTCCGGCGGCAGCGCAGCCAGCTGCGGCGGCTCGGCCAGCGACAGCTCGATCACCGCCTGCTGCTTGGCCTCCGCCTCCTCGCGTTCGCGGCTGTGCTGCGACTTGTGGCCCAGCAGCATCGCGAACAGCAGCACGAAAGTCACCGCCAGCGTCGCCGCCATGGACACGACAAGACCGGGATCGGTCGCGCCGCCCGCCGTCAGCGTCACCGACTCGGCGCCGACGAAGCCGAAGATCAGGCTGACGTCATTGTCGAACCACAGGATCCCGGCGTCCCCGACCGCCAGCTCCAGCGACTGTCCCGCCGCCGGCGTGCGCGCACCCGCGACGTGCAGTTGGCCGTGGACAAACGCCGGAACGTGCAGCGCATAGCGCTCCGCCGCCACCGGTTGCAGCAACAGGTGCTTGCCGAGGCCGCCTGCCGCCAGCTGGATCAGCGCGTCGTCCGCCTCGCCGACCGTCACCGGCGTGGGTCGGAACAGCACGCGCTCCAGCACCGTCTGGCCGCCCCACTGCACCGTCAGCTGCAAGAAGCGCTGGTTACGCCGGAATTCGCGGTGCGCCACGACGATCAGCCCGCTGGCGACAACTGCGCTCGCCGCCTGACCCGCCGCCAGGGCAAAGCCCCAGTCGAGCATCACAAGCGTACCGTCCGCCAGCCCGCCGGTCTGCGGGTCCGCCACCAAGCCCAGCGCGCCCGCCGGCACCAGCGCCCACACGCGCGCCCAGGTCACCGCCAACAGCACCAGCTGCCCCACCGCCAGCGCCAGCAAGCCCCAGCCCGCTGCCTGTTGGCGCGAACGCCGCAGCCACGCCGCCAGCGCCACGGTCAACAGCGCGAGCGCCAGCGCGCCCTGGCCGGTCGGCAGCTGCCAGGCGCGCAGGGTAATGCCGTCCTCCACGAGCGTCAGGAACGGCGCGAACAAGTAGGTGAGCAGGGCGAAGACGCCGCCGAACAGGGTCAAGAGGATGCCGGTATTCATGTGAACCTCCCAAAGTGGCTGGGAGTTCAGACGGATGACGCGGTGCGTCGATCTACCGGGCGGCAAAAACGCCCGCGCCGGCGAACGAATCAGCCGGCGCGGGTGGAAATCAGTTCAAGTACGCAGGCTTAGCCCGGGCTGAACACGAACGGCCACTGAATGACGCAGATGCCGGCTTCGGGCTTCTGGAAGCGGATGCGCTTGATGGAGCGCAGCACGCAGTCGGACACGGCGTTGTTGTGCATCGAGTCGTCGACGGCCTTTTCACCCGTGACGCTGCCGTCGGTGGTGATGGTCCACTGCGCGGTGATCTTGCCGCTCAGGTCCGGCTTGGCGAGCAGCTGGGTTTCATAGCAAGCACGCAGGGTTGCGGCGCGCGCACGGACGTTTTTGGCGATGTCGCCCTTGTCGCAGCCGCCGGTCGACATACCCGAGGCGATGTTGATCTTCGCGACTTTCTTGGCGGTTTTCTTGCCGATGCCGATGTTGGCATTGCGGCCGGTGCCGGCGCCGGTGTCGATGTCGCCCATGCCGTGGATGCGGCCCAAGCCGTCGCCGCCGCCGCCGCTGCCGGTGCCACGGAAGCCCATGCCGCCCGCGCCGCCGCCGATCACGAGCTCAGAGCCGTCGCCGTTCATCGCGACCGCCATCTTGCTGTTCAGCGCGCCGGTGTCGCCGGCCATGATCTGACCGAGTGCGCCGTTCTGCGCCTGGATGCCGCCGAGGACCTTGGCAATGCCGAGGTTCTTGACGTCGATCTTGTCGGTCATCTTGCCGTCCATCTTCGGGATCTTGGACTGCTTGTTCGGATCCTTGTCCGGATCGCCAAACTTGCCTTCCTCACCGCCGGCTTTCTTGGCGGTCTTCTCGTCTTCATCGCCCTCGGGCTTGATCTCGTCGGTCTTCTGCTCGGTTTCCTCGATCGAGACCTCGATGAGCTCCTTGCCCTTCTTTTCCAGATCTTCTTCGGCTTCCGCACGGTGCCGGCCTCGCGCGCCGGCCATCATGCCCAGCAGCAGCAACAGCGTCACGGCGCTCGTCGTCGCGAACGACACGGCCAGACCGGGCTCGCGGCCCAGCGCCGCGGTCAGCGCGCCGGCTTCAGCGCCGGTGAACTGCCACGCCACGGCGACGTCGTTGTCGAACTTCAGCACGCCGGCGTCGCCCTTTTGGACTTCCTCGCTCGCGCCGGCCGCGTCACGCTGCTTGCCGCCGATGCTCAGCGTGCCGCCGATGCCCTTGGGCACGTCGATCTTGTACTTCTCGAGACCCGCCGGCTGGAACAGCAGGTGCTTGCTCATGCCGCCGGCCGATAGCTGCAGCAGCGCGTCGTCCGCCTCGCCGACCGTCACCGGGCCCGGCTGGAACATCACGCGCTCGTAGACCATGTGGTTGTCCCAGGTCACGATCAGGCGCAGGAACCGCTCTTCTTTCTTGTATTCGCGGTGCGCGGCCACGACCAACAGGCCGCCGAAGAACGACAGCACCGAACCCAGCACGATCAGCGCGAGGCCCCAGTCGAGCGTCACCAACGTGTCCTGAATCAGACCGCCGGTCTGCGCATCGGCCATCGTCAGGCCCAGCGACTTGGCCGGCACCAGCGACCACACGTTGGAATACGTGTAGGCCATCGCGGCAATCTGCAGCAGCGAAAACGCGGAGACCGCCCAGCCCGGCGACTGCTTGCGCGCCTTGAAGATGTACGCAGCGAGGCCAATTGTGGCCACCGCAACCGCAATCGACAGCAGGCCGGTCGAGACCTGGAAGCTGTGCAGCACCAGCTCCTCTTCGTCCACGGTGATGAACGGGAGGACGAGCGGGGCAATCAGGGCAATGAGCCCGCCGATGAGTGCAAGGATGGAACCGCCAGACATGTTGCCTCTGCAAAAAAGGTGCCGCCCGGGTGCAGGCAGACAGGCCGGGAATCCTAGTTACCGGGGGGCCAAGCGTCAAGCGCTTGAAGTCACGTTGCGGTGACGTCTGCCCCGGTCCGCGCGTCCACGCCCATGCGCGGCCGCTTCACACTGAGACGCTCGGCGCGCGCGAACGATCTACGCGAAGGCGATTTGCAGCGCGTGGTCCAAATCCGCCTGCAAATCAGCCACATGCTCGATGCCGACAGACAGCCGGCACAGCGAATCGGAGATGCCAATCGCCCGGCGCTGCTCCGGCGGAATCGACGCGTGGGTCATGATCGCCGGATGCTCGATGAGGCTCTCCACCCCACCCAGGCTCTCCGCCAGCGTAAAGGCGCGCACTGTCGAAAGAAACTTGCGGGCGTGCGCCAGTTCACCGTCCAGAATCACCGTAATCATACCGCCGCCCAGCGTCTGGCCGCCCAGCTGCCGCAGCTGCCGCGCCGCCAGATCGCGCTGGGCAAAACTGGGAAGGCCAGGATAAATCACCTGTTTCACGCGCGGGTGCTGCTCCAGCCACTGCGCGATCGTCAGCGCGTTTTGGCAGTGCCGCTCCATCCGCACGGCCAGCGTCTTGACGCCGCGCAGCGTCAGCCACGAGTCAAACGGCCCCGGCGTGCCGCCATTGGCATTTTGCACAAAAGCCAGCCGCGCGCCCAACGCGCGATCGCGCACGATCGCCGCGCCGCCGACGGTATCCGAGTGACCGCCGATGTACTTCGTCGTCGAGTGCACCGCGATGTCCGCGCCCAGCGCCAGCGGCTGCTGCAAGTACGGCGTCGCGAACGTGTTGTCGACCGCCACAAGCACGCCGTGGGCATGCGCCTTGACGGCCAGCGCGGCGATGTCCACGAGCTTGAGCATCGGGTTGGTCGGCGTCTCCAGCCACAGCAGCTTGGTCTGCGGCGTCACAAGCGCGTCGAACACCGCCGGGTCGCGCAGGTCGCCGTAGCTGAACGTCAAGCCGTGGCGGCGCCAGACCTTGTCGAACTGGCGGAACGTGCCGCCGTACATGTCGTCCATGGCGACGACGTGGTCGCCGGCGTCCAGCAGCGCGAGGATCGCGTGCGTCGCCGCCAAACCCGAGGAAAAACAAAGACCTTGCACGCCGCCTTCCAGCGCCGCGAGGCACTCCTGCAGCGCGTCGCGGGTCGGGTTGGACGTGCGCGAGTACTCGTGACCGAGGTGCTCGCCCGGCGCCGGCTGGGCAAAAGTCGAGGTCTGGAAGATCGGCACAACGACAGCGCCGGTCTTGGCCTCCGGATCCTGGCCGGCGTGGATGGCCTTTGTCTCAAAATGCGCGTCATTCCAGTTCATTGTCGCTCCTACTGGCGGCGGGCCAGGTAGTCGATCAGGTCGATCTTGGTGATGATGCCGACGACCTTGCCGCCGGTCACGACGACCGCGACGTTGTCCTGGGCAAAAATCTGCCGCAGCTGTTCGATCGACGCGTCCGGGTGGATCACGCCTTCCATCGGCTTGATCAGCGTCTCGACCTTGTCCTCACGCGTCGCCTTGCCGTCGACGATGGCGCCCAACACGTCGATTTCATGGACCATGCCGATCGGATCGCCGCTGGTGCCGATGACCGGCATCTGCGAAATGCCTTCGCGCTTCAGCCGCAGGATCACCGGTCCGAGCCGCTCGTCCGGCGTGCAGGTGTGCAAGTTGTGCGACTTGCCGCGCATCAAGTCGCGCACGCTGGCTTCGTCCGACGACGGCTCAAAGAAGCCGTTGTCCTTCATCCAGTCGTCGTTGAAGAATTTGGACAGGTAGATCGCCCCGGAATCCGGCAAAATCACGACGATCGTCGAGTTGCGGCCGAGCTCGCGCGCCAAGCCCGCGGCGACGTGCACCGCACCGCCCGAGCTGCCGCCGGCGAAGATGCCTTCCTCCCGCGTCAGCCGCCGCGCCATCTGGAAGCACTCGCGGTCATTGACCTGGATCACGTCGTCGATGTGCGTGAATTCCAAGGCGCCGCAGACCATGTCCTCGCCGATGCCTTCGACTTTGTACGTGTGCGGCGCGCCGTGGGTGCCGGTGTGGAACATGTCGTAGTAGATCGAGCCCTCGGGATCGACGCCAACCGTACGAATCCGCGGGTTTTTTTCTTTGACGAACTTGGACGTGCCGCTCATCGTGCCGCCGGTGCCGAGGCCGCCGACAAGGACGTGGAAGTTGCCGCCGGTCTGCTCGTAGATCTCCGGACCGGTGGACGCGTAGTGCGCCGCGATGTTTTCCTTGTTGTGGTACTGGTTGATCATAAACGAGTTTGGCGTCTCGCGGGCGATCCGCTTGGCGGTCTCGTAGTAGCTCTCCGGGCTGTCGGCGGGCACCGCTGTCGGCGTGACGACGACTTCGGCGCCAAAAGCCTTGAGCCGCCGCACTTTTTCCTCGCTCATCTTGTCCGGCATCGTGAAGATGCAGCGGTAGCCCTTGACCGCCGCGGCCATCGCCACGCCGACGCCGGTGTTGCCGCTCGTGTTCTCGACGATCACCGCGCCGGGCTTGAGCGCGCCGGTGCGCTCGGCGAGCTCCAAAATATGAATCGCCATGCGGTCTTTCACCGAGCCACCCGGATTCATGAACTCCAGCTTGGCCAGCACCCGGGCGTCATGGCGACCGACGACCTTGTTGAGCTGCACCAGCGGCGTATCGCCGATGGCATGGAGGACGTTGTTGTAAATACCGCGCATGGCTGCCTCGTAGGGTGAAGATCCGCGGCGGAGATAGCGCACTTGGGGCGGTTTTGTCCACCGCGCGCGGCGCGCCAGTGGCCGTCGGCGGCGGACTCGTGCACACTGCGGGCCTCAGGAGTGCCGATGCTGCGACCGCTTTTGACCTTGCTTTTCGCGACCCTGCTGGTCCAGCCAGCGCTGGCTGTGCCGCGGCCCCTGCCGGCGCGCGTGGGCGGCTACCTGGGCGCATACCTGGACGCGCGGGCGCGCGGTGACGCGGTGCAAGCGCAGCAGCAACTCGCCAATGGTCTGGCGCGCTGGCAGGGCGCGCTGCTGGAAGTGCAGCTGCACCTCGCCGATCCGGACGCGCTGACGGACGCGGCGCTGGCGGCTTTTGGCGGGCGGGTGCTCGTGCGCGGCCAGGATCTGGCGGACGTGGCACTGCCGGTGGAGCGCATCGCCGCGTTTGTCGAAGCGCATCCGGAGGTTGTGTTTGCCCAGCTGCCGTGGCGGCCGGTGCCGCTGCTTGGTCCCAGCCAGAGCCAAGGCGCGACGCGGTTTCGCGGTCCGGAAGTGCTGTGCCTGGGCGACAACGGCGCGCAGGCGACGGTGGCAGTCGTGGATGAGGCGTTTGAAGATATCGATAAATCCGTTGCTGCAGGCGAGGTTGCGGGCTACAAGGCCGGCAACAAGTTCGCCACCACCGGCACCCACGGCTCCATGTGCGCCGAGACCGTCGCCGACGTCGCGCCCGCCG
>CAIPXZ010000208.1 GCA_903869075.1 uncultured Myxococcales bacterium
CAGTGCTCGGACCACATCACGGAAAACACGCCCAATTCCACGAGGTTCGGCGGGCGGCTCAGGCGCCGCACAATCTCGGCGTACTCGTCCGGCGTCAGTTTGTGGCGGGCAATCACATCGTCTGGCAGGTGCTGGTGGGCGGACATCGGACCTCCGGCTGGCGGGCCGCGAGTGTCCGCGATCGCGCAGCGGAAGGGCAAACGACATTTGCGCAAACACCGGTCAATCGAGCGAGGCGCGAAAGCAGGCGCTCGTCCCGGCCCACAACCCAGAATGGTGTTCGAGAGCGGACGGAAATTTCCGCGATCCGCGATAGGCAAAGGCCGTCGCGGCCCCTACTCGGTCAAGGTCGCGTCGGCTGGCATCCCGGAATCGACCCAGTCGTTGTAGGTGTTGATCGCGTCGTGCATGTGCGGCTGCGCGCTCGCGATCAGGCCAATCCCCAGCAAATACGTGACAATACCGCCGGTCAGCAGCGCCAGCCCCAGCGTGCCGTCGTGGCGCTGGGCGACCTCGTTGCCGTACATCCCGGCGCCCAGTCCAATCGGCACTGAGCTGGCCACGCCGATCACAAACCCCGCCATCGTCTGCATGCGAAAGGCCGCGGCGTGGTCCATGGCCCGCGCGTGCGGCGCCACGGCATCTTCCAGCTCGCCGCCGAACAGCGCGACACTATAGCGCTTTCCATTCTTGACAAGCACCGGGCTGCCGCCTTCCATGACCGTCACCAGGCGCGGACTGGAGCGCGGCTCGTACGTCGTCATGCACGCTTGGGCGGTGAACGCCAACAGTGTCAGGAAAAACAGAATCTTGCGCGACATGGTCCCCTCCGTTGCGCGACCATGCCATCGCGCGTGCGCGGCGTCCACTGCCCAGCGCGCGGCGATCGGGCTACCATGGCCCGCGGAGGTCCGATGCAGACAGTGAATACGCGAATCGCCGGCGCCGAGGTGACCGACGGCCGGCTTGTGCCGGTGATCAACCCGTGGGACGGCTCGGTTGTCGCAGAAGTACGCGAAGCGACAGATAAAAACGTCGAGAGAACCCTGGCAACAGGCGCGGCGGCGACGCCGGTGGCAGCGGGCCTGGACGCGTTCGCGCGGCGGCAGATCCTCGAACGGACCCGGGCGCTGCTGGAGACACACGCCGAGGAACTGGCGCTGCTCATCCAGCTGGAAGCCGGCAAGCCGATTGCGCTCGCGCGCGGTGAAGTGCGCAGGGCGCAAGATGTTTTTGCCTTCGCGGCGATGGCTGTCGGTGGCGATGGCGACCTGCTGGACTTGAGCCAGTCGGCATTCGCCGCCGGGCGCTGGGGGCTTGTGCGGCGTTTTCCGCTGGGGCTTGTGTCGGCGATTACGCCGTTCAATTTCCCGCTGAACCTTGTCGCCCACAAGCTCGCGCCGGCGATCGCCGCGGGCTGTCCGATCGTCATCAAGCCGTCGCCGCTCGCACCGCTGTCGGCGTTTCGTCTTGTCGAGCTCGTGCTGGAGGCTGGGCTGCCGCCGCCTTGCGTGGCGGTCGTGATGCCGACGGTGGCCGACATGGCGCCGCTGGTGAGCGACAACCGTGTAAAATTGCTGACGTTCACCGGTAGCGCCGCGGTCGGCTGGCAACTCAAGGCGCAGGCGGTGCGGCAAAAAGTTGCGCTGGAGCTGGGCGGCAACGCGGCGGTGCTGATCGCTGCCGACGCGGATCTTGACCGATCGGTCAAAGCGGTCGCGACCGGTGCTTTTGCCTATGCCGGGCAGTCGTGCATCTCGGTGCAGCGCGTGTTCGTTCACACGGCGATCGCCGACGATTTCCGCGCGCGGCTGCTCGCGCATGTGCGCACCCACGTGCGCGCGGGCGACCCGGCGGACCCGCTGACGCTGTGCGGTCCCGTCATCAACGACGCGGCAGCGGCGCGTTTGGGCGCGTGGCAAGCGCAGGCGCTCGCCGCGGGCGCGCGGTTGCACGTCGGCGGGCATGGCAGCGGGCGCGCGCTGGTGCCGACGGTGCTGGAGGACGTGCCGGACGACCAGCCGCTGGTCCAGGCGGAGGCGTTCGGTCCCGTGCTGGCGCTGGCGACTTGGACCGATTGGTCAGATGCCTGGCGGCGCGCCAACGCGTCGCCCTACGGCCTGCAGGCAGGCGTCTTCACACAAGATATCGCCGCGATTTGGCAGACTTTTGATCAGCTCGAGGTCGGGGCGGTGATCCACAATGACGTGCCGACGACCCGCTACGACCAGATGCCGTACGGCGGCGTCAAGGACTCTGGCGTCGGCCGCGAGGGTCCCCGCTACGCCATCGAGGAATACACGGAGCCGCGGATGCTCGTGCTGCGACCAGGCACCTGACCGAACGGTCAACCGCGGACGTACTCGACGAGGCCACGCAGCATCGTGCGGCCATCGGTACCGCCGAGCAGCGCCTCGATCGCCCGCTCCGGATGCGGCATGAGGCCAATCACGTTGCCGCGCGCGTTGCTGACGCCGGCGATGTTGCGCGCCGCGCCGTTCGGGTTGGCGTGGCGGGTCGCCTCGCCGTGGCCATCGACGTAGCGCAGAACGAGCTGGCCGTTTTGCTCCATCGCGTCCAAAGTCGCGGTATCGGCAATGAAATTGCCTTCCATGTGCGCCACCGGCATCGTATACGTGCTGTGCAGCGGCAGCTTGGCGGTCAGCGGGCTCTTGTGGCTTTCCACGCGCAAGGTCACATTTTTGCAGACGAAGCTCAGGTTCTCGTTGCGCAACAGCGCGCCCGGCAGCAGCCGCGACTCGGTGAGAATTTGGAAGCCGTTGCAGATGCCGACGATTGCCCCGCCCTGCTCCGCGAAGCGCTTGGCCGCGGCCATGATGGGCGCGTGCGCCGCGATGGCGCCGCAGCGCAGGTAGTCGCCGTAGGAAAAGCCGCCAGGCACAATCACAAGGCTCGTATCTTCAGGCAGTTGCGTATCGCCATGCCACACCAAGCTCGTCGCGCAGCCCAGGACGGAGCCGAAGGCGTAGGTGACGTCGTGGTCGCAGTTGGATCCGGGGAATTGCAGGACGGAGACGCGCATCACTGTTCCTCTTGACCAATCGGTCAGGTCCGATCAGGGGTAGCAAGGGCGGTTAGCGCCCCACGGTCGCGAGCGAAGCGGGCAACTCAGTCCAGCCACTGAATCTGGAAGTCTTCGACGATCGGGTTCGCCAGTAAATCCTTCGCCATTTTCCGCACTTGCAACTCAGCGGCGCCGCGCTCGAGGCCATCTTGCAGCGTCAGGTCGACGATGCGTCCGACGCGGACGTCCTGCACGCCGCCAAAATGCAACGCGCCCAGCGCGTGGGCGACGGCGCGGCCTTGCGGATCGAGGATTTCAGGGCGGGGAAGGACGATGACGCGGGCACGCATGGACGCCTCGGACAGTGGCGGCGAGCGGCCGCGGGGCGGGAGAATGGGCCAAGCGCGGCGTGAAGGCCAGCGACAATTGGGTAACGCGCAGGCGCGGCGGCGATGAATCGAATGGCGGTTGCGTGCGTTGGAGCGCTCGGCGAGACTGGCGCCTGGAGGTCAGATGGACGCGAAAAAGATGACTGTGACGCTGATGCTGCCGCTGCTGGCGAACTGCAGCGGGCGGGCGGCACAGCAGATGGACCAGGAGTACGGCGAGGAGGGCGTCGGCTACGTCGGCGACGGGGATGCGGCGCAGGTGGCGGTAGCGGAGTCG
>CAIPXZ010000209.1 GCA_903869075.1 uncultured Myxococcales bacterium
GGCAACGCAGCTTGTGCGTTCAGGCGCGATCGTCGCCGCCGTGGAAGCGGCGCTCGGCCACGCGCTGCAGTAGCCGATGGAGCGTGCGATGACCTGGTGGCCTCTGCCCGCGCCGCTCGTGCTGGCGTCGACGTCGAAGTATCGACAGGCGCAGCTGGCGCGCTTGGGCGTTGAATTCACAGCGTTTGCCCCGCCATACGACGAGCCGCCGGTCGCCGGCCTGGAGCCGCGCCAGTTGATCGAGCACCACGCGCGGCAAAAGGCCGCGGCGGTGCGCGCCGTCTATCCCCAAGCGGATGTCTGGATTCTGGCCGCAGATCAAGGTGTTGTGCTCGATGGCGCGCCGCTGCTGGGCAAGCCGCACACCGCCGAAAACGCCGTGGCGCAGCTGCTGCAGCTGGCGGGGCGCAGCCATGAGCTGCGGACGCACGTGGTGCTGGATACGCCGCATCGCCAGTGGCAGGAGACGGCGGTCGCGCAGGTGCGGGTGCGGCCGCTGACGCGCGCGGAGGCGGAGGCGTATGTGGCGCGGGACCAGCCGCTGGACTGCGCCGGCAGCTACAAGATCGAGTGCGCGGGGCCGTGGCTGTTTGAGGCCATCACCACCGAAGATCCGACTGCGATTGAGGGGTTGCCGCTGATTGCCGTGGCGCGGCTGCTGCGGCTGGCGGCTACGGCGCGGTGAGGATCGGCGCCTTGCGCACGCCGCGCTGGTAGTACACGAGCACTTCCTTGGGCAGCACAACGTAGACCATGCCCTTGCGGTTGCGCAGGGACATGCGCTTGCCCGGCTCGTTCTCAAACAACGTGCCGTTCAGCACCGTCTGGTCCTTGTTTTTCAACAGGATTTGGTCGTCGTTCTCCAGGCCCACTGGCTCCTTGCCCGCCGCCCACTGGACCTTGGCGATCTCCGGGAACTGGATGAAGCGCAGCTCACCGAAGCGCGAAACGACGTAGCCGTCCTGGTTCTTGGCGATGACGTCGCCCAGCTGGGTCTTGCCGTCCGGCAGCACCAACTTGTCGGACTTCTCCGCGCAATTCGGGCACACCGTCTGCACGTTGGCGAACGGCCGGTAGGCAGACAGCAGCGTGGCGGCAGCCAGCAGCAACACGAACAGCGACAGGCGATTGCGGGTCATCGGGTCTCCAAGGCGCCGGCGCACACGCCGCGTCAGCATGGTAGCACGATGTTGCGGCGCATCCAACTTGCAACGCGCGCGGACGAAAATGCTCGGACCTGCGCCCAGTTTGCCCGCGCCCCCTTGCGCCGGGCGGCAAACCAACTACTTTGGCGCTCACGCCGCTGTTGGCGCGAGAGCGATCATGCAAGCGTTCATCGAAACTACCCTGCGCAGTGCGTTCCCCGGCGCGACCTTGCGCGTGACCGATACAACCGGCGGCGGCGACCACTTCGAGGTCGAGATCGCCGCGCCGCAGTTCGCTGGCCAGACGATGATCCAGCAGCATCGGCTTGTGTATGAAGCGCTCGGCGACCGCGTCGGCGTGGAAATCCACGCCCTGGCGCTGAAGACCCGCGTGCTCGCCAGCTGAATTTCCCCTATCCATCAAGGAGTGTGCCATGCGTGACGTCAACGCTGAGATCGACCAGCTCGTCAAATCCAACCCGGTCGTGCTGTTCATGAAGGGCACGCCGAGCTTCCCGATGTGCGGCTTTTCCGCGCGCACTGCCGAGATCCTCAAGGCATGCGGCATCGGTCAGGCGCAGTACAAGTCCGTGAATGTGCTGGAAGATCCGGACATCCGCGAGGGCATCAAGAACTACGGCAAGTGGCCGACGATCCCGCAGCTGTACGTCAAGGGCCAGCTCATCGGCGGCTGCGACATCGCCATGGACATGTACCAGAGCGGTGAGCTCGCGCCGCTGATCCAGTCGGCGATTCACCCGGCCTAAAGGCACGGCGCGTTCAGCGACCAAAAATGCGACCGCCACGCCTCCGGCTGCAGCTGCAACCGGCGACGTGGCGGACGCGCTCAGCAGAGTGGCGAACTACTTGGCGGCGCCGCCGTCAATCCACGCGGCGACGGCAGCCAGCTCGGCGGCGGTGTAAGCCGTGCCACCCAGCGGCATCTTGCCGGTGCCGTCGGCAGCCAGACCCGCGCAGGTGACGGACTGGTCGGCGTTCAGGCGCATCCACAGCGAGCTGCCGGCGTGGTCGCCCTTCTTGACGATCGGCGTGGCGCCGCAGAGGCCGTCCTTCGGCGTGCCGCTGGTCAGGCCCGCGTAGGCCAGATCCTGCGTGCTCAGGTCGAGGTTGCCAGCGAACGTGTTGTCCTTGGTCGTGTGGCAGCCCGACGTGGCGCAAGTCGTCGACATCTTGGTGTAAACCGTCGCGAAGCCGGTGCCCGTGGTGGTGTCGGTGCCGGGGCCGGTGTCGGTCGTCGCGGTGTCGCCGCCGGTGTCACCGGTGGTGGCATCGCTGCCCGTGCCGGTGTCGCTGCTGGTGCCGGTGTCGGTCGTGCCGCCGCCGCCGGTCGACGCGGTCGAGCCGCAGCCGCTGGCGACGATCGCGGTGGTGAGGATCGCGCCGGTGAGCAGCGCGCGGAGGAAGGAAAACGTACGCATAAGGGGTCTCCAATAGGTCAAAAGGGTGCGGTTGACGACACAGCCGGAACCCCACGGGGCCGCTGCAACGGACTCAGCAGGCTTTTTAGGCGTTTCCGGCCGCCGGTTCAAGAAACCTGCAACAAATTCACAGAAAATGTGCACAAGCCTCACACCAGCGATGGTCTCTCGACTTGGCCAATCGTTTGAAAATACGCGAGGTTGTGGCGATGCTGCTGTCAAGCGACCGTCAAGCCATGTGACACCTAGGCGTCGGGCGTCCGACCGTCGGCCCAGGTGCGCCAGCGCGGCAGCCAGATCTCCTCGGCGAGGATGCGCAACGTCGCTGCCACCGGCACCGCCAGCACCAGCCCGGCAAAGCCCGCGACCGCGCCGCCGATGGTCAGCGCCAGCACCATCGTCAGCAGATCGAGCTGGACGGCGTCGCCGACAATCAGCGGGTTCAGCACGGATTCCGCAAGCTGCCCAATGGCATACACGCCGAGCACCGCCAGCAGCCAGCCCCAGCCGTGGGCGCCGGTCGCGCATTCGATCGCGCTCATCACCAGCACGGGCACCAGCGCGAGCACGTTGGCCAACGGCACCAGCGTCAGCGCGCCGACGCCCAGCCCGGCGAGGATGCCCAGCCGCACGCCCAGTATGGCCCAGCCCAGCGCCGTCACAGCGCCGACGATTGCGCACACGACAACCCGGCCGCGGACAAACGCGCTGATCGCCTCGACGATCCGCCCGCCGATGCGCAGCCACAGCGCGCGGCGGTCCTGCGGCACATAGAGCGGCAAGCTGGCCTGCCAGCGCGGCAGCGCCAACAGCAGCAAAAATGCGTAGATCGGCGTCAACAGCGCCGTCACGGCCACGCCCAGCAGCGTCATCAGCAC
>CAIPXZ010000210.1 GCA_903869075.1 uncultured Myxococcales bacterium
GCGTGAAGTTGTCGTAGACCGTGTCGGCGGTCGCCACGAAGCGTTGGCCGAGGTTGACCGGCGGTCCGCCGCGCACGCAGCGGGCGTTGGCTGCGGTGCCGTCGCTGAATCCTTCGCTGCTGAAGCTGATTGTCTTGTCGTAGCCCTGGCTGCCCCAGCCGCTCATGTACGCGCCGGGGTCGGTGGTGGCGGTGAGCGCGGCGGCGATGCCGATCGGCGCTTGGCTGGCGTCGATGAGCGTCGCCAGCTCGGACATCGTCGGCAGCCGCCAGTCGGTCTTGCCGCCCAGCGTGGAGGCGAGGCACGCCGCCGTCGCCTGGTCAAACGTCACGGCGATCTGGCTGGCGACGTGCCACTGCAGTCCGGTTTGGCTGTCGCTGACGGTGCCGTCGCCGTTGTCGGTCAGCAAGCCGGTGAGGTTGTCGGGGCGGCTGCCCCAGACCGGCCCGTCGGTGGCGCAGACGTGGCCGTGGTCGGAAATGACCGGCCAGTAATAGCCGGCACAGCCGCAGGTCGGGCCGTCGGTGACGCCGTCGCAGTTTTCGTCGAGCGTGGCGTCGTCGCAGTAGTCCGTCGCCACGGGATTCACCTTGGCGTTCAAGTCGTTGCAGTCGGTTCCGCCGCAGGCGATCGGCGGGTAGCTGTCGCCGTCGAGGTCCGTCGTGACGCCGCCGCCACAGCTGCCGCTTGTGCAGAATTCGAGCATCGTGCACGCCACGCCGTCGTCGCACAGCGCCGCGTCGGCGAGGTTGCTGTGGTGGCAGCCGCCGGTGGCGTCGCACAGGTCAAAGGTGCAGCTGTTGCCGTCGTCGCAGTCGGCGACGGTCTTGTCGAGGCAGCTGCCGGCGCTGGCGCAGTCCCAGTTGCCGTAGCGGTCGGTGCGGATGACGAGCGCGTCCTGGGAGTCGTAGCCGCCGTTGCCTTCGGTGTGGCCGGTGAGCAGGAAGCCGTCGGCCAACGCCGCGACGCCCATGCCGACCGACGACAGCGCCGTCGGGTTGTACGCCTTTGTCCAGCGCGGCGTGCCGCTCAAGTCCGTGCGAATCGTGAATGAATTTCCGTAGTTCCATCCGTGCAGCAAGTAGCCATCGCTCAAGCCGATCGCACCCTGCAGGTTGTCCAAGCCGGGGCCGCCGTACGTGCGGTCCCACAGCGAGTGGCCGTCGGCGTCGAGGCGGATCAGCCAGAAATCGCTCGCGCCGGCGCCCTTGCCGTTGGTGGCGGCGCCGATGGCGAGGCCGTCGCTGCGCACCATCGCGGCGATGCCGCTGTCGTAGCTGCCGCCATTGAGTTGCCGGGTCCAGACGACGGTGCCGGCCAGATCGGTGCGGACGACCCAGACGTCGCTGTCAAAGTTGGCGGTGGTGCGGCCGACGGCGTAGAAGCCGGTGGTGTCGGCGGCGACGCCGAAAAAATCCTCCTGGCCAGCCATGTTGTACGCGTGCGACCACGCGGGCACGCCGCTGGCGGACACGCGCACGAGCCAGCCGTTTTCGCCCTTGGCGCCGTAGACTCCGCTGCCGGTGTTGCCGGCGAGGATGTAGCCGCCGTCGGCGAGCGGTGCCAGCGCGTGGAAGCCTTCGTCGCCGGTGCTGCCGTACAGCACGGGCGTGCCGGTGCCGCTGCTGGCGTCCAGCAAACCGAGCCAGCCGGCGGCGCCGCCGGCGGGGTTTGGATGCGGCGTGCCGACGAAAGC
>CAIPXZ010000211.1 GCA_903869075.1 uncultured Myxococcales bacterium
CTGGCGGTCAAGGACGTGGTGCCGTACGACGAGGTGCTGAACTGGACGGTGGACATCTACGCCACGCGGTTCACGGTCGAAGAGCTGCGGCAAATCGAGCAGTTCTACCGCACCGACGTCGGCAAGAAGCTGATGGCGATGCTGCCGGATTTGAGCGCGGAGACGGGCAAGAAGATCTCGTCGGTGCTGCCGGAGCGGCTGCCGGCGGCGCTGAAGAAGTACGGGCTGCTGCCGGACGATGAGCCGGCGCCCGAGCCCGTGCCGGCGCCGGCCAAGGGCAAGAAGAAGTAGGCGATTTTACGCGTGAATGCGCGCGATCGGCTTGACGGTATCGAGGATGTCGCGCTCGGCTTCCGCCAGCACTTGCAGCCGCTCGCGAACCGCGTCGCGCGGCGCTTGCTGCTCGGCCAAGCGGACAAAAACGCTGTAGTGGCGCGCCTCTGACTCCAGCAGGCTGCGAAACGTCTGGCGCAGCGCCGCGTCCGGGTGCTGCTCGCTCAGCAGGCGAAAGCGCTCGCACGACCGCGCCTCAATCAGCGCGCCAACCAGCAGCAAATCCACGAGCTTGTGCGGCATTCCCGGCCGCACGAGCGCGAACAGCGCCGCCTGGTAGCCGGACGGCGCCTGCATGACCATCGCCACCTCGCGCTCGCGCAGGATCGCCAGCACGAGCTCAAAGTGCTCCAGCTCTTCGCGCGCCAACGCCAGCATCGGTGCTTGCAGCTCGGCGTGGTCGGGAAAGCGGCCCAGCAAATTCAAGGCGTTCGCCGCGGCCTTGCGCTCGCAGTGGGCGTGGTCGATGAGGATGTCGGCGGTGTGGGCGATCGCCCGCTGCAGCCAGGCGTCTTGGGTGTGCGATTGCAAGCAAAGCATGGTGCGCCTCCGCGGCGGTTGTAGCACACTCTGCGGCGGCAAATCACGGAGGCGAGGATGCGAAACGGGACGGGAATCGGGCTGGTGCTGCTGCTGCTGGCGCCCATGGCGCAGGCCAAGGACAAGCCGGCGAGCCCGGCGGTGACGGCGCCGGCCAAGCCGGTGGACAAGGACGCGCTGACGATTCGCCGGCTTGTGGACGGGCTGCGGCAGGCGATCCAGACGTCGCAGGCCGCCAAGCAGGAGCCGGATCTGGTGGCGCAGCTGCTGGACGCGGTGGCGGAGACGTCGATGTCCGGCGTGATCCACGGCCACTACGCGCTGGCGGGCTGCGGCCAGGCGCTGCGTACCGGCGGGCTGGCGGCGGATGACACGCGCGCCTACGCCAAGGACATGGCGCAGAACTGGACGCAGCTGAGCCAGGTCTACGGCGGGCTGGCCGGGCACAAGGCGTTCGATCCGGAGCTGCGCAACATCTTCCAGGCGCTGGCGCTGATGAGCGAAAAGGCGGCGCAGACGTCCGGCTTGCTGGCGCGCTGGGCGGAGGTGGCCGACGACAACAGCCGCGCGACGGCGTTCGAGGCGGCGCTGGAGGATTACCGCGGTCGGGTCAAGGCGTTCGTGGCGTTTGTGCAGGGGCCGCCGGGCAAGTAGCGGCGCTCAGGAACCAGGCCGGCGAAACCGCCCGGTCAGCCGCTTCCACATGCCGTCCGGCGGCGGTGGCGGCGCTGGCAGCTGCGACGGGCGGATCAGCCGCGTCAGCAGGAACGTCATCGACTGCGCCATCGCCTCGATCTGCGACTCGTGCCGCCAGCTGATGCGCAGCGCCAGTTGGATGCCGTTCAGCGCGTCCTGCGTCACGCCGTTGCCGTGGCCGTTGAGCATGCAATAGCGCCCTTCCGGGGACGCCCAGCACAGCTCCAGCGCCAGCGCCCGCACCGGCGGCAGGTTGCCCAGCGCCACCGTCACAACGCCGCGCGACAGCACAACGCCCTGCGGCCCAGTCAGCGGCACAGCGACGATGCGCCCCGAGACCAGCCCGCTCACCTCGCCCTGCTCCAGCAGCGTCAGGCGGTCCGGCAGGTCGTATTGCAAATCGGCGCTCGCCTGGATCGGCTCCGCCAGCGCGCCACTTTCCGGCACCGGCGTCAGCAAAAAGTCCCAGCGCTCGCGCCATTGCACGGGCCCTTCGTTCGGGGCCGGCACTTCCATGCGGGTGGCGGTCAGGTCGAGGTGCGGTGGTGGGGAAAAACTGGACGCCACGAGATCCGGGAGATCGGCGCGCTGCCGCAACGCCGGCATGTTCGCACACCGCGGTCAGAAGCGGTAGAGCGTTTGTGCGCGCCGGCTGCCGCGGCTACTTCTTGCGGTTCTTCTTGCGCGCCTTGTCGGCCATTTTGTTCTTGGTTTTGCGCTTGTCGCGGTCGATGCCCTTGCCCGGCATCGGCTTGGCCTTCGGCTGCGGACCGCCCAGACCGGGAAAGCCGCCCATGCCGGGGAAGCCGCCGCCCATGCCGGGCATTCCGGGCATTCCCGGCATCCCGGGCATCCCGCCGGCGCCGCCGCCCATGCCTTCCAGCTGGTCAAAAAACTGGTCCACGCCCACGCCCGGCTTGGCCATGCCACCCATCTGGCCAAAGCCCGGCATCTTGCCCAGCAGCCCCGGCGACTGGCCAATGCGCACCATCAGCTGCTTCATCACGTTGTAGCGCTGCAGCAAATCCTGCACTTCCGCGGGCTTGTGACCGGATCCGCGGGCGATGCGCTGCAGCCGCCGGGCGTTGATGATCTCCGGCTTCTTGCGCTCATCCGGCGTCATCGACTGGATCATCGACTCGATGATCACAAGCTGCTTGTCGTCGAACTTCACGCCGTCGGCCATCGCATCGCTGAAGAACGGCAGCTTCTCCATCACGTCGCGCAGGCTGCCCATCTTCTTGAGCATGCGAATTTGTTCAAGAAAATCGCCGAGCGTGAACTTGCCGCTCAGCATCTTCTTGGCGTCGCGCTCCGCCTGCTTCTCGTCGACGACCTTCTCGAAGTCCTGCATCAGGCCGACGATGTCGCCCATGCCCAGAATGCGGCTGGCCATGCCCTCGGCGCGGAACGGCTCCAGCTTGTCCAAGCCCTCGCCCATACCGGCAAATTTCACCGGCGCGCCCGTCACGACCTTGACCGACACCGCCGCGCCGC
This sequence comes from uncultured Myxococcales bacterium, assembly GCA_903869075.1. Classification (GTDB taxonomy): domain Bacteria; phylum Myxococcota_A; class UBA9042; order UBA9042; family UBA9042; genus CAIYBN01. The sequence goes on from CAIPXZ010000211.1 coordinate 3,067, forward strand.
CGCGTGCATCGCCATCCAGCTTGGTCAGGACGACGCCGTCGATGCCGACTTTTTCGTTGAACGCCTTGGCCGTCGTGACCGCGTCCTGGCCGATCATCGCGTCGATAACCAGCAGCGTGTGGTCGATCGCCACGAGTGAGCGGATCTTGCCGAGCTCGTCCATCAGCGCCTGGTCGATCGTCAGCCGGCCCGCGGTGTCGAAGATCACGACGTTGCGACCGGTCTGCTTGGCCTGCAGCAAGCCCTTTTCACACAGCTCCGGCGGCAGCATGCCCGGCACGCTGAACACCGGCACGTCCAGCCGCTCGCCCAGCACTTTGAGCTGGTCAATCGCCGCCGGGCGGTAAATGTCGGCGGCGACGAGCAGCGGCCGGTGGCCCTGATTTTTGAACAGGTTCGCGAGCTTGCCCGCCGTCGTCGTCTTACCGGAGCCCTGCAGACCGACCATCATCACCACGGTGATGCCGGTCTTCTTGATCGCCAAGCCCGGCTCGCCCGGGTCCATCAGGCGGATCAGCTCATCGTGGCAGATTTTGACGAAGTGATCCTGCGGCGAGACCTTGAGCGTCTTGCCCTTGTCATCGGTCGCCTTGACGCGCACGACTTCGCCGAGCGCCTTGAGCTTCACATCCGCCAAAAACTGTTTGACTACGCCAAATTCGACGTCGGCTTCCAGCAGCGAGGTGCGAATGTCGGTCAGCACCTCGTCCAGCGTCTCCTCGTCCAGCTCGCGATAGCCTTGCAGGCGATGGCGGGCGGAACGGAAGCCTTTGGTAATTGTTTCAAGCATCTTGGCCTCGTGCGTGTGGTGCGCGCGGTGGAGCGCGGGCGCGGCAGGTTAGAACCGCTGCGTTTGCATTTCAAGCTGTTGACCTTCCAATGCCAGATAGCGTGCAATACAAGGCCCAGCTTGCTTGTCGGCCCAACCAGCCCGGAGTTCATCATGTCGCACATTTCCCTCATCCTCGGTGGCACAAGCGTGCTTGAGCGCAGCATCCATTCCGCGCTCGGCGTGGCGCCAATCGTGGTCGGCAGCGTGGAAGAGGTCGCGAGCCAGCTGGCCAGCCACCCGGACGCGATCGTGATTCTCGGTCCGACCTACCGCCGCGCCCTGGCCGCGGTGGCGCAGATTCGCCCGGAAGGCAAGACGGCGCCGCGCATCGTCGTTGTGTACCGCGATGATCAGAAAGACGAGGTGAAGCGCCACCAGAAAGGCAAGACGGTCGCCGACAAATACGTGCAGCAGTCGCGCGCCAACAAGGACCTGGAGCCGGCGCTGACGGCGCTGGTGGCCGCCGATGTCGAGGAAATCGACGCGGTGGAATTGGAGGAGGACGACGGCGAGGAGCTGATCGGCGAGCTGGACGCCGGCAGTCTGGAGCTGCTGGAGGACGACGCCGAGGACGTGGCGATGGAGGATCTGGAGGTGCTGGAGGACGAAGCGCCGCTGGCGCCGACGGTGATGCTGGACGTCGTGACGCTGTCCGTCGATGCGCTGGAAGACGAGCCGACCGAGCCGATGCCGGGCCGCGCGACGGCGCACAATGAGGTGCTGGGCGAGCTGGACGTCGAGGAGCTGGACGGCGAGGAGATCGTCGAGTCGCTGGAGCCGGAGGCCATCGAGCTGACCGAGGACGGCGACGATCTGGACTCGCTGGAAGAGGTGCTCGACGAGGCGACGCTGGAAGAGGACACCGAGGCGGAGGACGAGGCGCAAGCGCTGGACGCCGCGGACCTGCACGAGGACGAGCCGGCGGCGGAGCCGGACCCGACGCTGCTGGCGGAGCTGCAAGGCCTGCGCGACAAGCTGGAGATCGCCGCCGGGCTGACCGCCGAGGCGGAGGCGCAGAACGCCGAGCTACAGGCGAAGCTGGCCAAGCAGAACGCCGAGATCGCAGCGCTGCAAGAGCAGCTCAAGGCGGCGCGCGGCCAGGTCGCGGCGCTGCAGACGCGGATGATTGACTGCCGGATTCAGGCGGAGGAAGCCGCGGGCATCGTCAAAGCGCTGGCCGGCAAGCTGGGCTAGCCCTACCAGCCGGTTGTCGGCACGCCGGAGACGACCGAGTTGGAGTTGTCGCCAAAGCACTTGACCGCCTTGGACGTCAGCACGCCGCACACATCGTCCTGTCCGGCGCCCAGCGAGAGCCACTTGGTGCCCGTCGGCGGCGTGGACGCGCCGTAGGCGGTCGTTGTCCAGCAGACCATCGTGTTGTCGGACTGGATGGCGCAGGCCATGTTGCCGGCGGAGATGGCGATGAAGCTGCCGGTGGCGGGTGCGGATGAGACCGCGTAGCCCGAGTCGCTGCCCCAGCACTTGATGCCCGCGCCGCTCTTGCGGATGCCGCAGCTGAAGTAGTTGCCCGCGGTGATCTGGCTGAAGGTCTCGCCGGTAGGGACCGTCGTCTGGCCGTAGCTGTTGCCGCCCCAGCAGGCGACCGTTCCGTCAGCCCGCAAGGCACAGCTGTGGTCGTAGCCGCACGCGACCTGCGTGAAGGCGCCGGTGGGTACGTTGTTGGTCTGCGTCGTGCTTGTGGACCAGCACTGCAGCGTGCCATCCGTCTTGACCGCGCAAGCGTGCGGCCGGCCGACGGAGACCTGCTTGACGCCGCTGATGATCGGGCCATCGATCGCCGTCGGCGTGTTGGCGCCCCAGCACTGCATCTGGTTGGCGGCGTTGACGACGCAGGCGAAGTTGTAGCCGGCGGAGACCTGCGTGAACGTGCCGGACGGCGGGACGGCGGCGCTGCCCCAGGCGAGCAGCGTGCCGGCGGCGTTGAGGCCTTCGGCGTAGGTGTTGCCGGCGTCGGCGAACGGCAGGTTGCCGCACGTCTGCGTGTGCGTGCAGCCGGTCGCGGGCGCGCAGGCGTCGGTCGTGCACGCATCGCCGTCGTCGCAGCTGACGGTCGTGCCCTTGCAGGCGCCGGCGGCGCAGACATCGCCGCTGGTGCAGGCGCTGCCGTCCGTGCAGCTGAGCCCGTTGTTGGCGTGGCTGCAGCCGCTGGCGGGCACGCAGCTGTCCGTTGTGCAGACGTTGGCGTCGTCGCAGCTGACGGCGCTGCCGCTCTTGCACGCGCCGCTGGCGCAGACGTCGCCGGTCGTGCAGGCATTGCCGTCGCTGCACACCGCGGTCGTGTTGCTGTGGCTGCAGCCGCTGGCGGGCGTGCAGGCGTCGGCGGTGCAGGCGTTGCCGTCGTCGCAGCTGACGGTCGTGCCCTTGCAGCTGCCGGTGGCGCAGGAATCGCCGGTCGTGCAGGCGTTGCCGTCGTTGCAGCTGGCGCCGGTGGGCGTGTGGTTGCAGCCGCTGCCGGGCACGCAGGCGTCGACGGTGCAGGCGTCGCCGTCATCGCACAAGCCGTCGTCGGTCAGGCCATTGCAGTCGTTGTCGACGCCGTCGCAGATCTCGATTGCGCCCGGGTGGATGGCGGCGTTGCCGTCGTTGCAGTCCAGCTTGTTGGTCACGAGCGACGGCATCGGCGTGCAGCTTTGGACAGCGACGAGCGCGTTGCCATAGCCGTCGCCGTCGCCGTCGGCGTAGTAGAACGTGCCGGCGCCGTCGTCGATCTGGCCGTTGCAGTCGTCGTCCTTGCCGTTGCAGACCTCGGTGGCGCCGGGATGCACGGTCGCGTCGGCGTCGTTGCAGTCGCCGGGCACCGTCGCGCCCCACGAGCCGCTGCCGGCGCAGAGGCACTTGATCTGCGTCTGCGTGGTGCCGTAGCCGTCGCTATCGCCGTCGTAAAAGTAGTTGGTGCAGGTGTCCAGGTTCGGCGGATCGGTGATGCCGTCGCAGTTGTTGTCCAAGCCGTCGCAGACTTCCTTGGCGCCGGGGTGGACGCTGGCGTGGCTGTCGTCGCAGTCCGAGGCATCCAGCGTGTGGTAAATCGGGTCGGCGGCGCACGCGCACTGGACGTCCTTGCCGCCGTAGCCGTCGCCGTCGGCGTCGGGGTGGAAGTTGTTGCAGCCCATCGCCCCCAGCTCGTCGGTGACGCCGTTGCAGTTGTCGTCCTTGCTGTTGCAGACCTCGACAGCGCCGGGGTGGACTGCGCTCGACGCGTCGTTGCAGTCGCCGCCGATGGACACTGGATGCGCCGCGTCCGCCGCGCACAAGCACACGCCCGCGCCGCCGCCGTAGCCGTCCTTGTCGCCGTCGGCGTAGAACAGCGTGCAGTCGCTCGGCGGGCCGTCGTCGGTCAAGCCGTTGCAGTTGTCGTCGATGTTGTTGCACAGCTCCGCGGCGCCGGGGTGGATGCTGGCGACCGAGTCATTGCAATCGCCGCCCTTGCTGGCCGTATGGCTGGCGTCGGCGACGCACAGGCAAACGCCCGCGCCGGTGCCGTAGCCGTCGCCGTCGCCGTCGCTGTACCAGCTCGTGCAGCCGACGCCCGCGCCCTCGTCCTGGACGCCGTTGCAGTTGTCGTCGATGCCGTTGCCGCAGATTTCCGCGGCGCCGGGGTGCGTGCTGGCGCTCTTGTCGTCGCAGTCGCCGGCTTTGCTGGCGGTGTAGCTGCCCTGCGGGCCGCATGCGCATTGACTGCTGCCGGTGCCGTAGCCGTCGCCATCGCCGTCGACGTAAAACGCCGTGCAGCCGGGGCCGCCGACGCCGACGTCGGTGGTGCCATCGCAGTCGTCGTCGATGCCGTTGCCGCAGACCTCCGGCTGGCCGGGGTGCACCGCGGCGTTGGCGTCGTTGCAGTCCGAGGCGCCGAACGTGCAGACCTTGGGCTTGCCGACGACCGTCGCCGTCGCGCTGCACCAGCCGTCGCCGTCGCCGTCGCAGCCTTCGTCGGTCAGGCCGTTGCAGTTGTCGTCGGCGTCGTTGCACAGCTCCGGCGCGCCGGGGTAGACCGCGGCGTTGTTGTCGTCGCAGTCGGTGTTGCTCGCGCTCAAGTTCAGCCCGGCGGCGCTGCAGACGCAGACGCCCGCGCCGGCGCCGACGCCGTCGCCGTCGTTGTC
>CAIPXZ010000212.1 GCA_903869075.1 uncultured Myxococcales bacterium
CAAGGACGACTGCCCGCCGTCTTTTGCCTGCAGCCACGAAGGAGTGCAGCCTGGACGACGCGGAGCACGCCTGCAAGGCCCTGAGCGACGCCGACTGCGCCGACGCCGAAGTCTGGAAACAGGGCGGTGCATTCCAGCGGTGGAGTTTCATCAAACTCAGCTACCGCGCTCCCCTAAACCGCTTCGCGGTTTGCGGCTCCATGTATTCGCCGCCGGGGAGCTTGCTGGTGCGTGGTGGCCAGCAGTGCCGACTGCCGCCGCGCCAAACCGTGCGAGCGCGAGGGCGCGTGCAGCGTGCGCGAGACCGTCGTGGATACGCTCGGCCACGCGGTCAAGAGCTGGATTGACCCCAGCACGCGGATGGACTTGAGCTGCGGGGCGATGAAAGACAAGGACTGCAAGCACGCCTGGGCTTGCGTGGAGGAGGACCGGTGCAATGCAGAGGGCGGGGTTTGCGTGAAGCTCGCGGAAGATGCGAGCCCAACGCGGCGGTGATGCATCCACAGACGCCGACGATGCTGCGGCTGAGCCTGCCGAAACGGCGGACGGAGCGCGCGGACCTCGCGCCTGCCTTGCGCGGCCGACCTGTTTGCGGCGGCCGGCGTTGACGGTGATCGGCGTGCGGGCGTAGCATCCTGGGCACTTTTCAAGAGGTCCCCATGTCCCAGCTCCGTCTCGCCCTTCTCGTCTGTTGCCTTTCCTTCTTCGCTGGCTGCGCGTCCAGCGGCGGTGCCGACTCCTGCGCGGGCATCGGCAAGAGCGCGGCTCCCAGCGCGGCGTGCTGCCTCAGCTACGGCGCCGATGCGTGTGGCGCCAACCTCTTCTGCGCCGCCTTTGACGGCCGGACCCAGGCAACGTGCTACGGCGAGCGGACGCGCTTGGACAACACCGAATGCAGCGCCGACATCCAGTGCCTGAGCGGCAGCTGCGCGACCGACGTGAAGAAGTGCCGCATGACGCTTGGCGCGGCGTGCGACGCCACGCTGGGCTGCGGCTTCAGCCCAACCAACGTGCAAGCCGTGTGTGCGCTCGTCGGTGGCAAGATGATGTGCGCGGTACCCAACGCCGCAACCGGCGGCAACGTGTGTGCTGCCGACGCCGACTGCGGCGCGTCCAAGTGCAATCTTGCCCTTCACAACTGCCTCAAGTCAGACGGCTCGAGCTGCGCTGCCGATACCGACTGCGCCTCGGGACACTGCACCAATTCCAAGTGCGCGAAGGGCACGGGCGCGACGTGCACGCAGTCCTCGGAATGCGCGTCCAATGAGTGCTCCAACGGGAAGTGCTTCTGTGTCATCGGCGGCGACTGCCTGACGCACGGCGCCGCGTGCACGTCGTCGTGGTCGTGCGCGTCGGGGCACTGCGCCGACCCCGGCAACGGCATGCAGTGCCTCGGCGTCACCGGCGACCCGTGTGTAGCGGGCTCGATGTGCGCTTCCGCGGTTTGCAACGGCAGCGTGTGCTTCTGAACACTCCGACCGAAGTTCGAGATCAAACCGTTTTCATCCGCGGCGTGTCGCCTTCGGCACACGCTCGCGGATCCAGTCCGAAATCCAACTGGTCTCACTGGAAGGCCTTGGCGTCGGACACAGGTCAGGATG
>CAIPXZ010000213.1 GCA_903869075.1 uncultured Myxococcales bacterium
ATCGCGCAGCGTCACGCCCGGTTGCAGCTTGCCCTTGAAGCGCACGAGCACGCTCTCCGGCATGTCCAGCGGCATGACGCCCGTCGCCGCCGCGAACGCGACGAGGCCCGAGCCCGCCGGGAAGCTGATGCCGATCGGGAAGCGCGTGCGGCTGTCGCCGCCGGTGCCGACGGTGTCCGGCGTCAGCAAGCGGTTGAGCCAGCTGTGGATGACGCCGTCGCCAGGACGCAAGGAGACGCCGCCGCGGGTGCTGATGAATTCCGGCAGCTCGTGGTGCATCTTCACATCGACCGGCTTGGGATACGCCGCGGTGTGGCAGAACGACTGCATGACCAAGTCGGCGCTGAAGCCCAGGCACGCGAGATCCTTGAGCTCATCGCGCGTCATCGGTCCGGTCGTGTCCTGGCTGCCGACCGACGTCATCTTCGGCTCGCAGTACGCGCCCGGACGCACGCCCACGCCCTCGGGCAGCCCGCAGGCGCGACCGACCATCTTCTGCGCCAGCGAATAGCCCTTCTTGGTGTCCACCGGGTTGCTCGGCAACCGGAACAGCGTCGACACCGGCAGCCCGAGCTGCTCGCGCGCCTTCGCCGTCAAACCGCGACCGACGATCAGCGGAATGCGGCCGCCAGCGCGCACTTCGTCAAACAGCACGTCGCTCTTCACGGTAAATTCCGCAATGACCTTGCCATCTTTGAGCGCCTTGCCGTCATACGGCCGCAGCTCAATCGTGTCGCCCATGTTCATCTGGCTGGCGTCGAGCTCGATCGGCAGCGCGCCGGCGTCTTCCATCGTGTTGTAGAAGATCGGCGCGATCTTCGAGCCCAAACACACGCCGCCAAAGCGCTTGTTCGGCACGTACGGGATGTCCTCGCCGGTGAACCAGAGCACGCTGTTTGTCGCCGACTTGCGACTGGAGCCAGTGCCGACGACGTCGCCGACGTACGCCACCAGGTTGCCGCGCGCCCGCAGGCCTTCGATGAACGCGACCGGACCGCGCTTGCCGTCGTCCTCGGGCGTGATGCCGTCGCGCTTGTTCTTCAGCATCGCCAGCGCGTGCAGCGGAATATCCGGGCGGCTCCACGCGTCCGGCGCCGGCGACAAATCGTCGGTGTTCGTCTCGCCGGTGACCTTGAACACGGTCAGCGTGATCGACTGCGGCACTTCCGGCCGCGTCGTGAACCACTCGGCGTCCGCCCAGCTCTGCAGCACGGACTTGGCGTTGGCGTTGCCAGCCTTGGCCTTGTCGGCGACGTCGTGGAACTGGTCAAACATCAGCAGCGTGTTCTTCAGGCCAGCCGCCGCGACAGTGCCCACCGCAGCGTCGTCCAGCAGGTCAATCAGCGGGCTGATGTTGTAGCCGCCGAGCATCGTGCCCAGCAGGTGCGTCGCCGATTCACGCGAGATGAGCGGGCACTTCTCCGTGCCGTGCGCCACCGCCGCCAGGTAGCTCGCCTTCACTTTCGCCGCGTCATCGACGCCCGCCGGCACGCGGTGGGTGATCAGCTCGACGAGCGCCGCTTCCTCGCCTTTGGGCGGGTGCTTCAGCAGCTCGATCAGCTCGCCGGTCTGCTGCGCGGTCAGCGGCAGCGGCGGAATGCCTTGGGCGGCGCGTTCGGCAACGTGGTCACGGTAAGCTTGCAACATGGCGGCTCCGGAAAATGGCGAAGGGGGCGGACGGAAGGCCCATTCGGCCGCGCCACAGTGTCGTTGGACGCGCCCGGCCCGGTCAGCCGGGCGGCGCAAGAGTGTGGACTTTGGCCGATCGCGCGTCAAGGGACGGCACGGCGCACAGCGCTGCAGTCTGCCGAATAGCCGCGATTACTGGCCCTTGCCGGTCTGCACGTCGAACTTGGGCTTGAACGGCTTTTGCGCCTCGTACTCTTCCGGCGTGATGAAGTCCTCGTCCAGCAGCCGGTCCATGTACTTGGTCACTTTCATGTCGTACCACTCGCCCCAGCCGTTCGCCCGCGCGGTGCCGTAGCCCGAGCGCGGACTCGGCTTGATGATCGCCAGGTACACGCCTTCCTTGGGCACAAGCTCGCCAGGGTCTTTGCCAAAGAACGCCCATGCGGCGCGGGTGATGCCGTAGATCTTCGGGCCGAATTCAACGCCGTTGACGTAGATCTCCAGGATCCGCTGCTTGCCGACGACTTTTTCCATCTGCCAGGCGATCAGCATCTCCTCGAACTTGCGCGACAGCGCCTTTTGCCGCAGCAAATACAGGTTCTTGACGAGCTGCTGGGTAATCGTCGAGCCGCCGTAGATGAAGCGGCCGTAGGAGAGGTCAATCGCCAGCGCCTTGGACACAAGGCTCTCGGAGATGCCGCGGTGGCGAAAGAACGAGTCCTCGGTCGCCCACATCGAATACACCACGTGCGCCGGGATTTCCTCCAGCGGCGTCCACGAGCCGGACTCGGGGCCGATGTGCACTTCGTCGAGGATCGTGCCGTTCTCGTTGACCGGGCGGTCAAAATCGCCGTTCAGCTCGTCCAGGTCGATGTTGCCGAACTTGTCCATCACGCAGTTCGTGTCGCCCAGCGACAGCTCCACCTGCGCCGCGCCCGTCATCGCCAGCGGCACCGTCACCGCCACCCGCCAGCCCAGCGGACCGTGCGCGTCGATGCGACCGATGGTCGGCAACAGCGACGGCGGGATCGCGTGCAGCATGTCCGCCGCTTCCTGCACCGGCGCTTCCAGCACGAAATGGACGCGCGGCTTCTGGTCCGCCGCGGCGATGTCGAGATCCACGGCCATGTGCGCGACGTCATCGTCACCCGCGCCGCCAAAATACACGTCCGGCGAGCGGAACTGGATGAGCCCGGGATGCCGCCGCACGTGCAGCTCGAACGGCATGTTCAGGCGCAAATCGGCGATCGGCTGCGTCGCCAGCCGCCACCAGTGCACGCCCATGTGCGAGACCGACAGCCGCCCGCTCAGGTCCACGCGGTCGTTGTCCGGCAGCGACAGCGTCGCCAAAAGCTCAATGTCGGCCTGCGATTCCACCGCCAGACCCTTCGCCTTGATCGCCAGCAGCTGGGCGATGCCGGCGCCCGACAGCCGCACGTCCAGGCGGTGCCCCGTCGCGTCGTGCTGCCAGGTCGCGCCCATGTGGCCCCACGACCCGGCCGAATCGAACGGCTCCGCGCCAAAACTCAGCTTGCGCACGCCATCGACCGGCGCCAGCAGCTCCACGCGGCCGTCGCGCACGCCGAGCACCGCCTTGCCGGCGCGGTCCGTCAGCTCCAGCCGGCCGCCGCGCACCTGCACCGCCAACGTCGCTGGCAGCGGCGTGTTCGGCCACAGCGCATCCAGTTTCTCATGCAATTCCAGCAACTTGGTGTGCGCCGTATTGACGGCCCGCGTCCAGCGCACACCCGGCTTCTCCTTCGACCGCTGCGCCGCCGTCGGCGGCTTGGTCGGGTCGTCCTCGGGCGGCGTCTCCGGCAGCGCGTCCGGGTCCAGCGGCTCGTCGGTCGCGTCGTCGTCGTCAGGCTCATCAACCGGCTTGCGCAGCGCCGCCAAATGCGCGATTTCCCCAGCCAGCGCCTCGTCTTTTTGCACAATCGCGCCGTCCATCGGCAAGGACAGCGTCGGCGCGTCCAGGATGATCATCCGCCAGCTCGCCGGATCGCGCAGCGCGTGCCGGTCCGCCAGCGCCACCTGCAGCCGGTCCAGCCGCGCCTCCAGCCCGGCGATGCCCAGCGCCAGGCGCCCCGCGTCCACCGCCAGCCCGTCGCCCGCGCCTGGCTGCACGGTCAGCGTCGCCAGCGTCGCTGTCCATTCGCCCGCCAGGCCGACCTGCGCCAGCCGCAGCCGCAGCATCTCCGGCACCAGCCGCGCCTGCATCTCGGGCGCCAGCGCCACGCGCGCGTCGCGAGCCGTCAGCGATTTATCCGCCTGCACGCGGACTTCCGCCACGGTCAGCACGTGCACGTCGCGCTCACCCACCGTCACGTCGGCCAGGACCAGCTGCCAGCTTGCACCGGCGCGCTCCACCGCCGCCGCGCGCACACCCGCCAGCCAGTTGGGCGGCGCCTTGGGCATCAGCGCCTGCACCGCCAGCTGCACCGGCGGCTCGCTCGCCGCGCGCACCGCCGTCACCTGGCCGTCCGCGTGCTCCAGCGCCAGCGCGACCTTGCCGCCGCCCAGCGTCGCGTCCAGCTGCGCCGTCAGCGCGCTCTGCGGCTCGGCAAAATTCAGCTGGCCTTGCAGCGTCACGTTCGTCTGCAGCAGCACGTCGCCGTGCCGCGCCAGCTGCGCCGCAATGGTCAGCGAACCAATGTCCACCGCGCCCAGCCGCAGCAGCAGCGGCACATGGGCGTCGCTGTCCAGCGCGTCGTCCTTGGATTTCTTCAGCGCCTTTTTCAGCCGCTCCAGCACGTCGATCGCGCCGTCGGCGACGTCCACACGCAGCCGCACGTCCGCCAACCGCAGGCCATCCAGGCGCTTCTGGCCAACCAGCGAGGGCCACAGCGCCACGTCCGCATCGATCTCGGCGGCCGTCAGCACGTCCGTGTCGCTGACGGCGTCGTGCAGCACAAGCTGCCGCAGCGCCAGCTTGCCGGTCGGCGACACGCTCAGCCCAGCCCAACGCACGGCAAAATCCGAGCCCGCCAGCCGCGCCTGCAGCTTGGCCGCCACCGCCTGCTCCACCACGTGCTGCACGCCCAGCCACACGCCGACAAGCAGCAGCAGGACAATGCCCACGACGATGGCAAGTTTGCGAAAACGCATCGCTTTTCTGGCACCTGCGGCCGCGCCATGGGCGGCCAATCCGCCATCGTCGCACGAGGTTGCAGGTTCAGCCAAAAAATCCCGCGGCCTGGCTCAGTCGGCCGTCGGCGGCGTGTGACCGTGCGCCTCGCCCAGCGCGGTCATCCGCTCCAGGCGGTAGCGAATCTGGTCGCGCGACAGCCCCAGCAGCGTCGCCGCGCGCGTCTGGTTGCCGGCGGTCCGCGCCAGCGCCTGGCGCACGAGCTCATCCTGCAACGCGTCCATGTCCAGCCCGGCTTCCGGCAGCTGGATGGTCTGGTTGGCCGCGCTGGCGACCGCCGCGGGCTGCTGGTTCAACAGCGAAAAGTCAGCCAGCGTCAGCACTTCGCCGTCGGACAGCAGCACCGCCCGCTCCACCGCATTGCGCAGCTCCCGCACGTTGCCCGGCCAGCGCTGCTGCGCCAGCACCCGCAGCGCCTGTTCGGACACCGCGCGCACCGGCTTGCCCGATTCGGGCGCGAAACGCTTCAGGAAGTGCTCGACGAGCACCGGCACGTCGCCAACGCGGTCGCGCAGCGGCGGCAGCTCGACGGGCAGCACGCGCAGGCGATAGAACAGGTCCTCGCGAAATTTCCCAGCCGCCACGGCCGCTTGCAGATCGCGATTCGTCGCCGCGATGATCCGCACGTCCAGCGACAGGTCATGGCCGCTGCCGACGCGCTTGAAGGTCTTTTCCTCCAGGAATCTCAGCACTTTGGACTGCAGCCCCAGCGTCATCTCGCCGATTTCGTCCAGGAACACAGTCCCGCCCGCCGCGAGCTCCAGCAAGCCCTTCTTTTGGCTGCGCGCGTCGGTGAACGCGCCCTTTTCGTGGCCAAAAAGCTCGCTTTCCAGCAGCGTTTCCTGCAGCGCTGAACAGGTGATGTTCATGAACGGCTTGCTGGCCCGCGCGCTGTTGTAGTGGATAACCTTGGCCGCCAAATCCTTGCCGGTGCCGCTCTCGCCGGTCAGCAGCACCGTCGAGTTCGGCGTCCGCGCGACTTTCATCAGCAAATTCCGCACGTGCTGGATCGCCGCGGATTGACCGATAATCGTCTCCGGCGCCCACGGCGCGCTCACCACCTCGCGCAGCGACCGCACTTCGCGCCGCAGCTGCGTCGTTTCCAGCGCCTGCCGCACTTTCACCGCCAGCTCGTCCAAGTTCACCGGCTTGGTCAGGTAATGCCACGCGCCGGCTTTCATCGCCTCAACGGCCGCTTCCACGCTGTTTGTCGCCGTCAGCATCATGATCACAGTGTCGGGCGCCGATTGATGGATCGTCGGCAGCGCCGCCAGCCCCGGGCCATCGGGCAGCCGGTTGTCCAGCAGC
>CAIPXZ010000214.1 GCA_903869075.1 uncultured Myxococcales bacterium
GCCGTGCGACGACGGCGACCCCTGCACAAGCGACGAGGTCTGCACCGCCAAGGGCTGCGTTGCCAGCACCGCCAAGGGCTGCGACGACGGCGAGGTCTGCACAATCGACCAGTGCCAGGGCGCGCTCTGCGTCCATTTGCCGGCGACGGCGACGTGCGAGGACGGCAATGTCTGCAGCATCAACGACTTCTGCAAAGCCGGCGCATGCAAAGGCGGCGGTCCGCTGAACTGCGACGACGGCGACGACTGCACGCTCGATTTCTGCCAGAACGGCTGCAAGCACGCCGCCAACGTCGGCAAATGCGATGACAAGAACGTCTGCACCAACGATTTTTGCGACAGCCTGACAGGCTGCATCCACCTCGCCAACAGCGCGACGTGCACCGACGGCGAAGCCTGCACCGTCGGCGATCAGTGCGCCGACAGCGGCTGCGTGCCCGGCGCCGAGAAATTCTGCGACGACGGCGTGCCGTGCACCAAGGACTACTGCGACGGCGGCGTGTGCAAATCCGAAGCTGGATCAGGCGGTTGCGATGACGGCAACCCGTGCACGGACGACGCCTGCAGCGCTGGCACCGGCTGCAGCCACACGCCCAACGCCAACACCTGCGACGACGGCGACGGCTGCACGGTCAAGGACTTCTGCAAGGACGGCGCGTGCCAAGCCGGCGGCGCCAAGGACTGCAGCGACGGCACGACCTGCACAAATGACGACTGCATCAAGAGCGCGTGCGTCCACACCGCCGTCAGCGGCAGCTGCGACGACGGCAACGCATGCACGCTCGGCGACGCTTGCCAGTCCGGCATGTGCGTTGGCGGCGCAGCGCTGAACTGCGACGACGGCAACAGCTGCACGACCGACAGCTGCGACCCCGGCAACGGCTGCGCCAGCGGCTTGGTCGCCAACGGCACGGTGTGCGCGACCGGCCTGTGCGAATTCGGCGCCTGCGCGCTGCAGTGCCCGGTTGGCACGCTGAAGGTGGACATCGACGATGGCGGCGTGAAGAATTCCCTGTGCCCGTTCACCTACCCGATTTGGGGCAACCGCCCGGTGAGCCCGACGACGTTCACCGACAAGGGCGACGGCTCGGTCTACGACGCCCAGACCGGGCTGCAGTGGCAAAAAGCCGCGCCGACGGCGACGGGTACGTGGGACCAGGCGACGGCAGACTGCGACGCGCTTGTGTTGGCCAGCAAGACCGATTGGCGGCTGCCGACGTTGGCGGAACTGGAGAGCCTCGTCGACTACACCAAAGCCAGCCCGGCGCTGGACAGCACGCTGTTCACCGGCGGCAGCGGCACGTACTGGACGGCGGAGCGCGTCATCGTGCCGTGGGTCACCGACGCCTGGCTCGTGGACTTTACCGCCGGCGTCTTTGAACACGGTGACTCCGGCAGCAACCGCACCCACCGCTGCGTGCGCGGCGGCCGGCCGGCGAGCGTGGCCTTGGCGGAGCGGTTCCGCGCCAATGGCAACGGCACCGTCACCGACCTGGCGACGCAGCTGACCTGGCAGCAGACGCTCGGCGGCAACAAGGCCAACGTCAGCACCGCCGCGACGTATTGCCAGGGCCTGACGCTCGGCGGCGGCTGGCGCGCCCCGACAATCCGCGAGCTGTTCGGCTTGCACGACGGCAGCAACAGCAGCGGCTGGGTGGACGCCACGGCGTTCCCGGACTCCATCGCCGGGACGTACTGGAGCGCCACCTACCAAGCCGGCAGCACGAGCACGGCGTGGTACCTGGACCACACTACCAGCAACACCGACGGCACCGCCGCGACGTACTCGGTCTACTACATCCGCTGCGTCCGCGACACCGGCGGCTGCGTCACGGCCAGCGACTGCGACGACGCCAACCCGTGCACCAGCGAGGTCTGCGGCGCCGGCGGCGTCTGCAGCCACACGGCGGTCACCGACGGCAGCGCGTGCGGCGGCACGGGCGTGTGCGCGGGCGGCGCGTGCGCGTGCCCGGTGGACACGACGATTGTCGCCGTCGACAGC
>CAIPXZ010000215.1 GCA_903869075.1 uncultured Myxococcales bacterium
AGCGCGCAGTTGCCGCCGGCCGTGCAGCCCTCGGACACAGCGCACTGCCGCTCGCTGGTCGCGACGCACCTGCCGCCGCGGGGCTGGCAGGCTCCGGTGGCAACGCACAGCTTGGCGCAGTCCGACGCGTGGAGCGCCGCGCATTTCTTGCTGTCCCATGCGCACTTGCCAGCCTCCGCGCATCCGGGCGTGCGCGCGCAGCCGGCGCTGCTGCCGACGACGCAGCGCGTGCCGTTCCAGACGCACTTTCCCGCGGTTCGGCATGCCGGACTCCGCTCGCAATCCGCGGTGCTGCCGTAGGTGCATTCGCGGCCGATGAGGTGGCATCGGCCATCGGTTGCGCAGTGTTCGGCCTGCTGGCAGTCGCGGTCGCTGCTCGGGCCGCACTTGTCGCCAACCGCATGGCAGGAGCCCCAGCTCGCGCAGCCGCTGGACCGGGCGCAGTTGGCCTCGCTGGCGACGCACTTGCCGTCGGTGAAATCGCACAGGCCGCTGCTGGTGCAAATGTTGCTGGTGCTGCAGGTCTCGGCAGTGGCGATGCACTCGCCTTCACTGGCGACGCAGCGGCCGTCCACCCGGCACGCAATCGAGGCGCGGCAGTCGTCGCCCGTCGCCACGCACGCGCCGTCCTGGATGGTGCAGCGTCCGTCGTAGGCGCACGGTCCCTCGCGGCAATCGTCGCCCTTGGCCACGCAGACTTTGCCCTGGCGCGAGCAGCGGCCCTCCTCGCGGCAAGCCTGGCTGCCCGAACACCCGCCGTCCGTTGCGACGCACGTCTTGCCCCGCGCTTCGCACAGGCCCTCGCGCATGCACGGCGACTCCTGGTCGTCGTTCAGAATTTCCGAATCGCTGCCGCAGCCGCAGTCGCAACTGCCGTCGACGGCGCGCGGAAATGGCCACTCTCCGCACACGCGCGCGCACGAGGTGTCGTCGGCCTCGCAGCGGCCTTCGCCTCCGGCGCGGCAACGCCCGTCGTTTCGGCAGGCGTCGCTGGCACGGCAGTCGGCGTCCGTGCCGGCGATGCACTCACCGCCCTTCAAGCGACAATCGCCGAACTCTCGGCACAACGCGCTGCGTCGGCAATCGCGGTTGGTGCGGGGTGCGCAGCTACCGGCGACGGCGTGACATGCGCCTGATCTCCCGCACCCGGCACTGGCCGCACAGCCCGCATCGTCGACTGCGGCGCACGCGCAACCGACCGCAGCGCAGCGGCCGTCCCGTTCGCAGACTGTGGCAGCGCAGGCGGCGTCCGTGGCAACGCACATGGCCCCTTCCAGCGCGCAGCGGCCATCCTCCCGGCAGTGCTCGGACCAGCGACAAGTCTCCGTGTTTGCAACGCACGCCGCGCCGTCCCACGCGCAGAGGCCATCCGCCGCGCAGCCGGAACTGAACGCGCATCCGAGCAAGCCGCCGGCGCTGCACACCCCCTCGTTCGCGTCCAACCGGCAGCGGCCGGCGCCCATGTAGCCACCGTGGTCGTACTGGTTGCGGCGAACCCCGGCGATGATGCGGCCGATGCCCGCCCACAGGCACGCGATGTCCGAATCCGCGCAGCTCAATCCGCAATCTCGGCTGCGCAGGCAATCCGCGTCGCCGCCGACCACGCAGGCGCCTTCCATCGCGGTGCAAAATCCGTGGTGGCGGCATGTTTCGGAGCCGGCGCAGTCCGCAGTGGAAGTGGCCGCGCACGCGCCGTCGACGGCGCTGCACCGCCCGTCGTCTTCGCACACCGCGTGCTTGCGGCAGCCGTCGCCACGCGCCACGCACTTGCCGCCCTCGGCCTGGCAGCGGCCATCGACGATGCACGCCCAGCTCTCTGCGCAATCGGCGGCGGTCTTGACGGCGCAATGGCCGCTCGCGCTGGAACAGGCTCCGTCCAGCTGGCACGCGACGGCCTCCCGACACGGGTCGCCCCCTAGCACAGCGAGCAGGCAGAGCAGGATCGCGGCCATCGCGCATTCTCCGGCGGAGTTGCGCGGAGTATGTCAGTGGCGCAGGGATTGCGCGAGTCCGGGCTGCTGAGGCACCCTCACGCGGTCACGCACCGCCTGAAACGGTCAAGGTCGCCGATAGATGGTGCTGCGATCCTGTCTCGCTTCGGCATTCGCCTGCCACATCCAGCCTCCACGCCGCCGGTCCCGGTCCCGCAAACAAGACCGTCCTTGCAACCTCGGCTGCGGCAGGCGGCGCCCTCGTCGCCGAGATCACATCGCGCTTGCTCCGCTGGCCGGCACCGTCCAGAACCGCGCCTGCAGCGCGTCATGACGGGGCGCAACACTCAGTAGTCGGCAAGAATCGCGTCATTTCCAGTTGTTCAGGCGCACCGGCGCGCGTGGCCGCTCTACCGGTCCACTGGTGCTCGCTTCCCGCGCGGCAGTGCCTGGGCGGCGTCGCGGGTGACGATTGCGCCGTCGCCAGGCCAGGCGTCAGAAGCCGAGCGACAGGCCGAGGCTGGCGCCGATCTCGCCGAGCGCGATGACCTCTGCCACGACCGTCGTCCGCAGCGCGTGGCTGCCCGGCAAGGACCACGCCGCGCCGGCGCCCAGCTGGACGTGCCACGCATCACCGCCCAGCTGCGTGCTCTGGCCCGGGCGCCACCACCAGACCGGACCGCCGAAGACGCGGCCGACGCCGAAGAGCTCGCAGCCGCCGCCGACGTTCCAGCCGCTGTCGACGCCGACGCGCACGTCAAATGCGAGCATCGAGCCGCCGCCGCTGTCACCGCCGCCGGACGCCGCGAGCGTGTAGCTGTTGCGCAGGAACGGCCGCCAGCCGTCTTGCGCCAGCCATTGCCGGGACAAGCCGATGCCGCCGAGCCAGCCGGGGCGCAGCGCGACCTCGCCGCTGCTGCTGCGCCAGCTGCCGCCGATGACGCCGCCGCCGACGACGCGGCCGACCCACGCGCCAAATGTGCGGCCGTACCAGGCGGCGACTTGCTGGCGGTCGAGCGTGGCGCGGCCGAGGTCGCCCATTTCCAGCTGCGCGCGCATGACGCTGACGGCGATGCCGGCGGCCTGGTGGACGGTGGCGGTGGTGGCGGTGACGTCGGCGTCGGGTTCAATGCCAGCCGGACCGGCGGGCACGCTGCAGCCTCACGCGCGCGCGTCGGGCGCCCAGGTGAGGAGGGTGACGGCGGCGGCGAAGATCGCCAGCAAGGCGTGGCGCATGGCGGCTCCAGAGCGGCAGCGCGGCCGCGTGGATGGGGAGGCAGGGACGGTGGTGCGCGCCCGCATGGCGCAGGCTCAGCTTAGCATGTGGCGGCGACCGCGCGCGAAAATGCGCCGTCCGGCGGCGCTCGCTTGGCCAGTTGTGCCGCGAAGCTCAGGGCTTGGGCGTGTTGCAATTGCACGCGCCGTTGGCGCCGACCGTGGCGGTCGGGTCCGTCGGCAGGCAGGTCGCCTGGCACGCTTTTTGGGCGTCCGCCGGCGTGGCGCAAGCGGTCTTCCAGAGGACGCACGCGCCCGCGGACTTGCAGGTCAGCGATGCGGCGCACGCGGCGTCCGTCTGGGCGATGCAGCCCACGATTCCGGATTCCGCGCAGGTGCCGTACGCCGTGCACATGCTCTCCATGGTGCTCGGGTTGCCGAAGGACAGCGTCTTGTCGGTGCAGTGGGTGGCGCTGGCGGTCGTGTCACAACCTGCCAGCACAAGACACACGAGCCACTTCTTCATCCCAACCTCCAACCTGCCCGCCTGGCGCGCTTGACCGGGCGCCAACGTTGCCAGCTTGCCCCGGCGGCGTCCCAACCACGCGATTTTTCCCAGACTTGGTGCCAATCCGTTCAGGCCCCCGCCCGCCGGCAGTTTGCCCCGCAGCGGCCGCGGCGTCAACCCGCGCTACTTGCCGAACCACTTGCCGCCGGCTTCGGTCTCGCACGCGACGCCGGACGTGGCTTCGTTGCCGAAGTAGACATACGCGAGGACCTCGTCCGGTTGGCCACAGCTCAGCAGGCACTTGCCGGTCAGGCCGGCGGTGGCGCAGTGGTCGGTCGCCGAGAATTTGCCGCCGTTGCTGAGGCAGTTCAGGTCGGTGGCGGTGACGCCCCACAGCAAGCCGGTGTAGTCCTGGCAGGTCGTGACGTGCGGGTCGACGCTGGCGCAGCTGCCGTGGAATCCGGCTGGGCCGGTGGCGGCGGGGCACTGCGAGGCGACGTCGGCGCCGGTGTCGTCGCTGCTGCTATCCGCCGTGGCGACGGTGCCGCTGCACGCCAACGCCGCGCAGCTGCCAGCGCAAAAAGCCAAGAATCGCGAGGACATGGATGCCTCCGCCGCGGCCAGATGGCCGTCAGTTCACGCAGCGTAGCACGGCGCGGCGCGGTCGCCAAAGGATGCTCTGGGTGCTTGAGCGCGGCGCGGTCAGAACCGGCCGCTGACTGCCAAACCGCCGGGGGTGACGCTGAGCGCAGTCTGCTTGCCGCCGTCGCGCGCGAGCAGCCACGTGCCCACGCCCGCGCACGCGAGGCCACCGGCGCCGAGGCCGATCGCCAAGCCGGTGCGCAAGTTGAGGCTGCTGACGGTGCTGGACGCGGTCTGGTAGTCGCTGCCGACGATCAAGCCGCCGGCGCGGTTGGCCTCATCGCGGTGCCACGCCGCGGCATCGCTCAGCGTGGACAGCCCGAGCCCCAGCCCGGCGATCGCCAGCGCCGCACCGCCACCCACGAGCGTCCACGCCACCGCATGGCCCTCTGCCGCCCGCGTCGTCACCTGGCCGGGCGGCACCTGTTTGCGGTCCGCGACGGCATTGCTGCGGCCCTCGAGCGCGTCCAGCCGCGCCTGCGCCTGCGCGCGCACGGCCACAGACGCATCCGCGTGCTCGGTCACGTCGCGCAGCCGCGCCTTGGCCTCGGGAATCCGCCCAGCATCCTGCAGCGCCACCGCCGATTTCAGCAGCCAATCCACGCGCTTGGGCGCCAGCGCCGCCGCTTCGGCGTACAGCTGCGCCGCCACGCCCGGCGTCCCGGCCTTTTGCGCCGCATCGGCATCCCGCGCTTTGGCATCGCCTTGCAGCGCGCGGATTTCCGCGACGTATTTGCGCGCATTCTCCGCCCGCGCCGGCTCGATGCCCGCCATCAGCAGGAATTCCTGATAGTGCTGCAGCGCCAGATCCAACTGGTCGCTCAGCTGCTCCGCCCGCGCCGCGCCGTAGAGCAGGGCGCCTTGCGTCGGATCCAGCCGGAAAGCATTCAGGTATTGCCGCGCCGCTTTGGCAAAATCACCGGCGGTAAACGCGTCCGCCGCCTGGTGGCCCATCGCCGTCGCCGCCGTCGCCTGGCGCGGATCCGCGGCGTGCGCCGGCAGCGCCACGGCGAGCGCGAGCAGCAGCCCAACCGCGCGGATCATCGCAGCACCACCAGCCGGAGGTTCTGGGGCGCGCCGCTGTGGTTGGTGAGGCGCACGGTGCCGGGCGTCGGCTGGCTGATCGTGTACGGCGGGTTGGGCCCGACGCCGCTGCCCTGGTAGAAGCTGCCGGTGGTGGCGAGATCGGCGACGGCGGGCGGCGTCCACGCGCCCGTGATCGGCCCGTCGATGCGGATGCGACCGGGCGAGCCGGACGCTGTGTTGGCCAGGACGCCGCCGTTGA
>CAIPXZ010000216.1 GCA_903869075.1 uncultured Myxococcales bacterium
CGCCGCCGCCGCCGCCGCCGTTGCCAGGTCCGCCGCTGCCGCCCACGCCGCCGTTGCCGGGCTGCCAGACGCCGCCGGTGACGCTGCCCGCCGCCGGATCGCCGCCCGCGCCGGCGCTGCCATTGCCGCCGGATTGGCCGTCGCCGCCGTCCACGCCGTCGCGCGGCATCAACGGCACAAAGCACAGGTTGCAGCCGGCTTTGGGGTTGGCGCAGCTTGTGGCGCTGCCCTTGTTCGAGTCGATGTAGCTGTCCGCGCCCGACGCGCCGCCAGTTCCGCCGCCCGCGCCGAGGCCGTTCACGCCCGGTTCCTGCGGCAGCGGCGTCTGCAGGTACGGCGCCAGCGGGCACTGCGGCGGCGGGTTGTCCTGATCGTACGCCGGGCACACGGCTGTGCCGCCGGCGCCGCCGCTGACGTCGCTGCCGCACGCCGGGCTCTGGCCGCCGCTGCCGCCGGCAGTGAAGTCGTCCGCCGTGCAGCCGTCGTGGCCGATGTCCCGCGCCGCGCTGCCGCCGTCGCCGGGGACGCCAGGTGCGCCGTTTTGCCCCGGTCCGCCGGGCAGTCCGGCCGCGCCGTTGCCGCCCTGGATCTGGCAGTAGGTCAGCTGGAACGCGCTGTCGCAGCCGTTGGACCACACGCCGTAGGCGCTGGCACCGAGCGCGGTGGCGTCGGCGCCGATGATCGTCAGGCCGTCGACGCGCGTTGCCGGCTGGCCCTGCTGCGTGATGTTTTCGCACAGCACCGCGGCGGTGGGGCCGCTGGCGGGCACGGTGCCGACGATCGCGCTCTGGTAGGTGACCGGGTCGCGCGTGCTGAAGTCGGGCTTGTAGCCGCCAAACAGGCTGATGCCGGCGTGCAGGACGACGCTGCCGGTGTAGACGCCGTCGGCGATGTAGACGCCGTGCTTGCCGGTTTGCGCCGCAAGGCTGACGGCCGCGGGGATGCTGGCGACCGGCAGGGCGCGCGTGCCGGGGTTGTAGTCGGAGCCGAATTTGGCGACAAAAATCGCGTCGCTGGCGTCACCGTCCACGCCGTCGCAGTTCTGGTCGATGCCGTCGGGGATGTCCGTGGCGGACTCGAAGTAGCACTCGCAGCCGTCGTCCAGCGTGCCGTCCATGTCCACCCAGCCGGGCGTGCACGCAGTCACGCACGCGGCTACGGGCGCGCCGGTGCAGGTGACCTCGGCGCTGGGCGGCGCGGGCGGGCAGATGACGTCGCATGCGCCGCAAGCGTTCATCTTGTCGTACTGCAGCGTGACCGGGTTGAGCCAGGCGTTGTCGGTGATGCCGTCGCAGTCATCGTCCAGGCCATTGCAGGCGTCCGGCATCGGCGGTTGGCCGACGCACGCCAAGCCAGCGGCGCCGTTGCACGCCCACATGCCGGGACAGCTGCCGTTCTTGTTGACGACCGGGCAGTAGCTGCCGACGCCGACGTCCTCGTCCGTCGCGCCGTCGCAGTCATCGTCGGCGCCGTTGCAGGTCTCGGCTTGCGGCGCGGCGGCGGAGCACGGGCTCCAGCCGCTGCCGGGGTTGCACAGCTGGCTGCCGACGCAGGTGCCCAGCGCGTTGCTGACGGCGCAGGTCTGGACGCCGCCGCCGTTGGCCGCGGTGCAGGTGCAGCTGCCGCTTTTGGGCTGGCAGGTGGTCCAGGTGTCGCTGGCGTCGGTCTCGCAGGCGTAGCCGGTCAGGCAGGGCGCGGCGTCACTGCACTGCGGCTGGCAGAAGCCGCCGACGCACGGGTCGCCGCCACAGTCCTTGGCTGAGGCGCACGCGGCGCAGGAGAAAACGGCCGTGGGCGCACAGGTTTTGGCGGTCGCCGCCCAGAAGCCCGGCGCGCAGCTGGCGACGGCGCAGCTGGCCTTGCCGGCGACGACCTGGCAGCTGGCCGTGCCGTTGGCAATGGCGCCGGCGCAGCTTGTGCCGCAGCTGCCGCAGTTGGCATCGCCGGTGTAGAGGCCGGCGGTGACAAAACCGTTGTCGGTGACGCCGTCGCAGTCGTCGTCCAGGCCGTTGCAGGTCTCGGTCACGGCGCTGGCGCCGTCGCACGCCGGCTGGCCGCCGACGCACTGCGTGTGGCCCTTGCAGCTGCCGACGCCGCACGGCGCGCTGGCCAAGCCGTCGTCGGTGGCGCCGTTGCAGTTGTCGTCCAGGCCGTTGCAGACCTCGGCGCTGGGCGTGGCGGCGGCGCACGCGGTCCAGCCGCTGGCGGCGTGGCAGGTGCGGGTGCCGGGGCAGGTCGCGGGCGTGGCGTCGTGGCAGGGGCCGACGGCGCCGTCATTGCCCGGGCGGCAGGTGCACGAGCCGTTGTCCGGGCTGCAGACGCCGTGGCTGCAGGTCAAGCCGGCGGGGCAGCTTGTGCCGCTGGCGCCGCTCACGCACGGAATGAGGCAAAAGCGGCCATCGTCACCGACGGTGGTGCAGCTGCCGCCGAGGCAGACGGCGTCGCTTTCACACGGCGCGCAGGCGAACGCGCCGTCGGGGACGCAGGTCGGCGTAACGTCACCGCCGGGGAAAAAGCAGCTGTAGCCGGTGGCGCAGCTGGTGGCGGTGCAGCCCCAGGTGTCAGGTCCGCTGTCGCCCTTGCCGAGCGTGCCGACGTCGCTGACGCTGGCGCCGCTGTCGATGAGTGCGTCCGTGGCGCCGAACGCGCTGCCGATCGGGGTGTCGTCGCAGGCGGCCAGCAGACCCAGCGCGCTGCACAGCGCCCACAGGTGCGCGCGCGGCCAGGCGGGAGCGAACTGGAGCGGCAGGCGCGGCATCGACCCTCGGCGGCGGCAGCAGCGCCGCAGGCTGGAGCATAGCCGATTTCAGCGCTGGCGGTTATCCGGAAGCCAGCACCGGCGTCCACACGCGCGTTTCCACGCCGCCGACCTGCAGCCGCGCCAGCGCCTCGTACGTGTCCAGCATGGCTTGGTCCAGCGGTTTTTGCGTCAGCCGCTGGAAGTGGCTCCAGGAGTCAAAATGGTGCAGCTCAGTCCACTGCCACGGGTCGTCCTCGTCCTGCCAGACGGCAAAGGCGCCCACGCCCAGATCTTCAGCATGTTCCTGTACGTGCGTCAGCAGCGCCAGCAGCGCCGCGCGGTCCAGCGGATCGACGCGATAACGGTGCTGCACGACGCAGCCGGCGGTGGCCATCGGCTAAAACGGGATGTCGTCTTCGGCGCCCATGTCGTCCGGCGTCGGGTCGTCCATGCCGGGCGCGGGGCCGGTCTGGCGCGGGCCACCTTGCGGTCGCGGACGGTCACCGCCGCCGCCACCGCCGCCGCCTTCCGGACGGCCTTCGCCGTCGCCGCGGCTGCCGATGAACTGCCAAGTGTCGGCGACGATCTTGATCTTCGTGCGCTTTTGGCCGCTGTCCTTGTCGACCCACTCGTCGGTGGCCAAGCGGCCCTCGACGTAGACCTCGCGGCCTTTTTGCAGGTAGCGCTCGGCGTTTTCCGCTTGTTTATCCCAGACTTCCACGCCAAACCAGTCGGTTTTTTCCTGGCGCTGGCCGCCCTTGTCGGTGTAGACGCGGTTGACGGCGATGCGCAGCTCGGTGACGGCGTGGTTGGAGGTTGTGTACTTCAGCTCGGGCGTGTTGCCCAAGCGCCCGATGAGAATGACTTTGTTGACGTTGGCCATGACGCTCTCCGACGAATGTGGCGGCGATCCTACGCAAACGCCGCCGGAACGTCCATCGGCCGACGGCGGCAAAAAGCGGCGGCGGCATGTGCCAGTGGCGAAAGCCCGGACAATCCGCTACCCTGCACAACGGGGGAAGGCGCCGTGCACGGCTGCCACGACGGGGTTCAATGGCCGATCGCAGCCCAAACGCCAAGGCGGACCCAAAAGTGCCCATTTCTGCTTCGCTCTCCAACGATATCCACACCGATGAACGCCGCTACACCCTGCGCTTTGACGACACGGAGGCCTTGCGCATCCTGTGCGGCGAGCGCGATCGCAACCTGCGCTGGCTGGAAAGCCGGCTGGGCGTGCAGTCGATCGCGCGCGGCAATGACATCCACCTGATCGGCGATCCGCTGGCGGTCAAAGCGGCGGCGGAGCTGCTGCGCTCGGCGTTCGTGCGGGCGCGTGCCGGCGGGGACGTCAGCGATGGCGAATTGGAGCGGCTGCTGCACGCCCAGGACATGGACCGCCAGCCGTTGGCGGGCGCGACGACGGCGTCGGGCGCGGCGGTGCGCAGCTTGGCGGTGGCGCGGCACGCGACGCACCCAGGGCGCGTGATGCAGTCGATTCTGGCGGCGGAGGGCGATCTCGGCGACGGCATTCGCCCGGTGACGGCGCTGACCGAGGGCCAGAAGCGCTACGTCGAGGCCATGCGTCGCCATGAACTCGTGATCGCCTCTGGGCCGGCGGGCTCCGGCAAGACGTACCTGGCGATGGCGGCGGCGCTCGGCGCGATGCACCGCCGCGACGTCAAGCGCATCGTCCTGACGCGTCCGGCGGTGGAAGCCGGCGAGCATCTTGGCTTTTTGCCCGGTGATCTCAACGAGAAAGTCACGCCGTACCTGCGGCCGCTGTACGACGCGCTGCGCGACCTCGTCGACGAGGATCGCTTTGAAAAGCTCAATGCCCGCGGGCAGATCGAGGTCGCGCCGCTGGCTTTCATGCGCGGCCGCACGCTGAACAACGCGTTTGTGATCCTCGATGAAGCGCAGAACTGCACCGTCGAGCAGATGCTGATGCTGCTGACGCGCATGGGCGAGCACACGCGCATCGTTGTGACCGGCGACCCGTCGCAGTCGGATCTGCCGCGCGGCACGCCGTCGGGCCTCGCGCACGCGCTGCGCACGCTCTCGGGCGTGGAAGGCATCGCGATCGCCCAGCTGGGCCTGACCGACGTGGTGCGCCATCCGCTGGTTGGGCGTATTATCGCCGCCTGGCAGGTGCACGGCGATCCCGAGCCCCCCCGCCAGCGCTGATTCATCCGCACCGGAGACACCCGTTTGAAGCCAGGAAAGCGCACAGCAGCGCCCGTGGGCTTGCCCGGCGACAAGGAGCAGATTCGTCTGCGCCGCGCCCGGCTGCGCCGCCGTCTGGGCCTGGGCGCGCTGGCCGTGGGCGTGTGGCTGACGCTCGTGTTTCTCGTCGGTCCGGCGCGCGTGTCCATGGAGCTGCCGCCGCTGGGGCCGGCCAGCCGCGATTTGGTGGCGCTGCGCGATTTTGACGCCGAAGAGCCGGTGGCCGACCTGGCGCAGCGGCAGGAAGCGGCGGTGGCGGCGGTGCCGCTGCGCTACACGTTTGACAAGGACGCGGCGGTGCGGCGCATTGACGCCATCCACGGCGCGTTTCGCCTCGTGCGGCCGCGCTATCGCCTCTACGTCGCCGATCGCGAGCGGCTCGTGCAGGCGGCGCGCGACAATCCGCGACCGCGCAAGGCCGACGGCGTCGACCCGGTGCAGGAGCTGGACCAGGCCTACGACGAGGAGCTGCAGCGGCTCCGCCCGGAATTCGAGGCCGCCGTGGCGCCGCGCCACAGCGAGCTGGGCCCGGACGTGTTTGCAACGCTGCGCAAGGCGGGCTTTGCCGAGGAGGTCGAGCTGCTGCTGACCGACGTGGCGCAGGTATTGCTGAGCCAGCGGATCGTCCGTGAAATCGAGCGGTTTGAGGACGATCTCGGCCGCGGCGTGCTGGAAAACGCAAGTCAGGCGCGCTACGACCGCCATGCGATGCCGCAAAAAGTCGTCGACGTCGAGCAGGCGCTGCGGCAAACCGAGGATTTTGCGACGGAATTCATCCGCCAGAAGAAGCCGTCGCGGTTGGACGAGCCGGTGCTGCAGGCGGCGGTGCGGCAGCTGACCCGCGGGCTTGTGGAGCCGACGTTCCAGCGCGACCTCGAGGCGACGCGGGCGGCGGAGACGGTGGCGCTGGGCAACGTCGCGAAAACACACGTTGTGCGCTACACGCGCGGCCAGTCGCTCGTCAAGCGCGGTGACGTGGTCACGCTGGCGGTGCAAGAGCGCGTCGCGGCGGCGCAGCGCGGCTGGCGGGGCGATGCGCTGGCGCGGCCGTATGCCGCGACCGGGCTGCTGCTGGCGGTGGTGCTGGGGCTTTTCAGCCTGTTTGCGCGGCGGCACCTGCACCATTTTCGCCATCGGCCGCGCGACGTCGGCTTGCTGGCGGCGGTGCTGATCCTGCACGCGGCGAGCCTGCGCGGCTGGCTGATCCTCGGCGAAGCGCTTGTGGAGCCGGGCGGCGTGCTGACCGCCGAGATGTGGCTGGTGGCGATGCCGATGGCGCTGGGACCGTCGCTGGCGGCGTTGTTCTTGAAACCGTTTACCGCCGCGCCGTTCGCGCTCGTCTGCGCTGGAATTGCCGCGATGATGGCGCATAACTCCTCGTTTGTACGGGCTTCTCCCGGGCTGGACGGCGTCCAGGCGGTGCTGGCGCTGGCCGTCGGCTTGGCTGGCGTGCAGGCATCGCGGCAGTTCCGCACGCGCGTGGACCTGCTGCGCGGCGCGGTGATGATCGGCGGCTCGGGCGTGCTCTGCGCGGCGGCGGTCGTGCTGTTCACGGTGCCGACTGCCGGGCTGCTGGACGAGCAAAACGCCATGGTGCTGGCCATGGGCGCGGGCACCGGCTTGACGACCTACCTGCTGCTGACGGCGCTGACGCCGGTGCTGGAGCTGACGTTCAACCGCCTGACCGACATCAAGCTGCTGGAGCTGGCCAGCATGAACCACCCGGCGCTGCGGCTGCTTGCGACGGAAGCGCCTGGAACATTTACGCATTCGGTGATGGTCGGCAACCTTGCGCAGGCGGGCTGCGACGCTGTGGGCGCCAATGGCCTGCTGGCGCGCGTCGGCGCGTACTACCACGACCTCGGCAAAACCAAGGCGGCGCGCTACTTTGCCGAGAACCAGGGCGGCGAAAACCCGCACGATCGCCTGAAGCCGCACTTGTCGGCGCTGATCATCAAGTCGCACGTCAAGGATGGCATCAAGCTGCTCAAGGATTTTCGGCTACCTGATGAAATCATTGATTTTGTCCCGCAGCACCACGGCACCAGCCTGATCGTCCACTTTTTCCACCGCGCCCAGCGCGAGGCGATGGAGACCGGCGAGGAGGTCCAGGAGAGCGACTTCCGCTACCCCGGTCCCAAGCCGCAGCGGCGCGAGACGGCCATGCTGATGATCGCCGACTCCGTGGAAGCCGCGACAAAGGCGCTGCCGGATCCGAATCCGGTGCGTGTTCAGGCACTTGTCAAGCGCATCATCGCCGGCAAGCTGGAAGACGGCCAGCTGGACGAGTGCGACCTGACGCTGCGCGAGCTGGCGCTCGTCGAGCAGGCGTTCGTCAAGACGCTGCTGGGCATGCACCACACCCGGCCGACGTACCTGCCGCCGGTGCAGCAGCCGTTGGCGCTGGGCCACAGTCGCACGGACACGCACCACGTCCCGCAGGCGAGCGACGATCTGCGGCGCGTGGCGGCGCTGAGCGATGGCGGCGTGGGCGTGCGCGTGGCGACAAAGCGCAACCCGACGGTAGAAGCCGCGCTGGCGATGACCGGCCAGCACGACCGGCCGACGCTGAACGGCGTCAGCGACAGCGAGACCGCGGAGCCGGAAGCGCCGACCGCGCTCATCGCGCAAAAATCGCCGGCGCCGCGCCAGCCAAGGACCTGAAACATGCCCGTCGCCACTGACAACCGCCACCCGTCCCTGCGCGTCGACCGCAAGCGGCTGAACCAGCACCTGCGCACGGCGCTCAAGCTGCTGGGTCGGGCGCACGCGGAGGTGTCCGTGAGCCTGACCGACGACGCCGAGATCCGCGCGCTGAACAAGCAGTGGCGCGGCGTGGATGCGGTGACGGACGTGCTGTCGTTCGCTTTTGACGAGACGGACAGCCCGGACGTCGGCCTGGACCTGCTGGGCGACATCGTGATTTCGCTGGACACGGCGGCGCGGCAGGTGGGCATCGTCCACGGCGCCAACGCCGGGCGGCCGGAGCTGGCGCAGTACCACCTGGACGAGGAGGTCCTGTTTCTGGCGACGCACGGCCTGCTGCACCTGTGCGGTCACGACCACCAGGCCCACGCCGAGGCGGAGGCGATGGAAGCGCTGGAGCGCAAGCTCATGGCCAGCGTGACGACGCTGGATTTGCACGCCGTGGACCGCAGCGATCACGGCGTATGAGCATCGGACTGCCGGGGGCGACGATGCGGATTGCGGTCACCGGAGCGACGGGATTGGTGGGCGCGGCGCTTGTGACGGCGCTGCGCGCCGACGGCCACGAGGTCTGGCGGCTGGAACGCACGCCCGATGACGCGGCGTACGACGTGCTGTGGCGCTCGGCGGACGCGGACTTTCGCTTTGCGCCGACGGCGCGCTGGGATGCGGTCGTGCATCTCGCCGGCGCGCCGGTCGCGGAAAAACGCTGGACCGATGCCGCCAAGCGCGCGATCGCCGACACCCGCGGCGCGATGACCCGGCGACTTGTCACGGCGCTGGCAGCGCTGCCGGAGCCGCCCAGCGTGTTCATTTCGGCCTCCGCGGTGGGCTTTTACGGCGATGGCGGCGACACCGTGCTGGGCGAGGCCAGCCCATCGGGCGGCGGCTTTTTGGCGGAGGTCTGTCGCGACTGGGAAGCGGCGGCCGCCGAGGCGCGCGCAGCCGGGATGCGCGTTGTGTCGCTGCGCATCGGCGTGGTGCTGGCGGCGGAGGGCGGCATGCTGGCGCGGCTCGTGCCAATCTACCGCTGGGGCGGCGGCGGGCGCGTCGGCGACGGCCGGCAGTGGCTGTCGTGGATCCACCGCGCGGATTTGCTGACGCTGCTGCGCCAGTGCCTGACCGACGACCGCTTGTCCGGGCCGATCAACGCCGTCAGCCCGCAGCCGGTGCGTCAAGCGGATTTTGCCGCGGCGCTGGGTCACGCGCTGCACCGTCCGGCGCTGGTGCCGACGCCGGCGTTTGCGGTGCGGCTGGCCTTTGGCGCCCTGGCCGATGAAGTGCTGCTGGCTGGCCAGCGCGTGGTGCCGGAGCGGCTGCAGGCGCTTGGTTTTGCGTGGCGCTACCCGGATCTGGCGTCGGCGCTGGCAGCAGCGCTTTGCTGACGGCCGCCAGCGTTGACCGCCGCGCGTGTGGGCGGGACAATGCCGGCGATGCGGTCTGCTGGCCGCCGGAGCGCCTGCCATGACCTTGAATCTCCCGCGGGCCTTGGGTGGCGTCTGCGCGCTCCTGCTGCTGGCCAGCTGCGGCGGTACGACCACGAGCACTGCTGACGCCACCGGCGGCGATGCCAGCGCCGACGTCAGCAGCGGCCCCAAGCCGACGACCGGCCTGGTCACCAACCAGCACATCGCCTACACCGACGGTTTGCACAACGAAAACACCGACTTGATCCAGTGGCAGGACAAGACCTGGCTCGTGTTCCGCGGCGGCGAGACGTCGCAAGTCGGCTCGCCGATCGCCCGGTTGAAGGTCTGGCAGTCCGTCAACCTCGGCGACGACCTGACGATGACGGCTGAGATCTTCATGCCCGATCGCGACATCCGCGACCCAAAATTCCTGATTCAGAACGGGAAGTTGGTCATCTACGCCATCTCCCGCATCCCCGGCGGCCACTTGCGCGACGCCGGCGGCCTGGCGTGGACCGTGCGCACCGAGACGACCGACGGCGTGCACTGGACGGTGCCGGTGCGGATCTACGACGAGCTCTGGGGTTTTTGGCGCTACGCCGACCACGGCGGCTTGACCTACGCGACGGCGTACAACGACGGCGACACGCAAGTGGCGTTGCTGGCGTCGGTCGATGGCCTGGCCTGGAAGCCGGTGTCGCTGATGTACGACTCGACGCCGGACGTGCCCAGCGAGGCCGAGCTGCAGTTCTTTGGCGACACCGCCGTCGGGCTTGTGCGGCTGGACAACGGCGCGTCGCTGCTGGATGAAGGCCACACTGCCGTCTGCGTGGCGCAGCCACCGTACGCGACCTGGGACTGCGGCCGCAAGTTCGACAAGCGGCTGGACGGGCCGAAGTGGTTCCAGTGGAACAACCGGCAATTCATCATGGCGCGCAAGCACTTGCCCGACGGTCGCAAGCGCACGGCGCTGTATGAAATCCACGGCACGCTGGCCGATCCGGCGGCGGCGGTGTCGCTGACTGAGCTTTTCGAGTTCAAGAGCGCCGGTGACACCGCGTACGTCGGCGTGCTGCCGATCGGCGGCGCGCAGTTCCTCGTGTCGTGGTATTCCAGCGACGTCGTCGCCGATGACGTCTGGAGCATCGGCATGTTCTCGCCGAGCGACATCTGGCTGGCGTGGGTGGACTTGAGCTACGCACCGGCGCCGTAGCTACTCCGGCGGCAGCTGCCCGGGCCGGCTGGCCGTCAGCACGTAGCGCAGGATCTGCGCGTGCTCGCTGCTGAGCAGCTTGGACTTGGGCGCCATTTTCTCCATGATCACCGGCCATTCGCGCTGCGGCACCCGCCGCGGCAGCACCAGCATGTGGCAGCCGCTGCATTTGGTGGCGTAGAGCACGCGGCTGTCGCCGAGGTCGTCCGCGGTCTCGGGGAACGCGTTGCGCGCCCACGCGCGATCGGCGTCGGTGACGGTGGGCAGCGCCGGTGCGCAGCTGGCGAGCGCCAGGGCAAGGGGCAGAAAAAAACGCATGAAAACCTGAGGCTAGAGGTGGATGCCGAGGATGACGCGCGCCTGCACGGCGTGGAAGTCCGTCAGGTCGCGGCTTGTGCCGGCGGCGGTCACGGCGTCGCCAAAACCGACGACTTGCGGCGTGACCGACGTCACGAGCCACCAGCTGTGCGAACTGTAGCCGACCACCGGGCCGACAAACAGCGCGCCGTGCTGCAGCGTCGTGTCCGTGTTCGTCGGCGTCTGCTCCAGCGTGCCCTGGCCGTAGACCTCGGCGCCGAGCGTCAGATGCTCGGTCAGGAAATACGTCGCGCCCAGCGACACCGCGAGCTTGTGCTCGTTGTTCCAAAAGCCCTCAAAGCCCCATTCGCGCTCGTAGATGAAGTTGCTGGCCAGGTGCCAGGAGCCCAGCCGCTTGTCCAGCAGCAGCTTGCCTTCGATCTCGTATTCCAGCGGCGTCGCCGTCAGCTCGAGGTAGAGCGCCGAGCCGATCGCGTCCGCCATGGCATTGCTGAGGTTGTACTTGAACTCCGCCGACGCGCCCTGCGACTGCGACCCGCTCGTGAGGTTGCTGCCGTCGCGCATCGTCTCGGTGCCGAAATTGAGGTACAGCGCGCCCATCAGGTGGTCGGTGATGCCGAATTCGAACTCCAGGCGGTGGTCCATGCCGAGGTAGTACTGCTCGCGGCCCATGCGAAACGTCGTCTGCGGCTCGATCTCAACGGCGCCCGCCGGCAGCGTCGCGGACTCGTAGCTCCAGGTGAAGTGGCGTTCATTGGCGACCGCAGGGACGGCCAGCAGCACGCTGAGGAGCGCGGGCAGGCTGCGGATGAAGGACTGTCGCATGGGGTTCCTCTTTGAAAGTGCAAAGTTGCGTGCGGATGGTGCCAGCCGGTCGGCCGGGCTGCGGCAAATGATAATGAAAGTGACTTTCATTATCAAGCGTCCATTCGTCACGCGCTTGCCACAGCGCGCGGGATCCCCTAGCTTTGGCGGCAGCGGGGTCTACCGTCTTTGCGGCATCACGCCGATTTGGAGGCCACCCATGAGCAGCGCTACGCCGACCTTGCAGGCGGTTTCCCGTCCGTCGGGTTACGCCTCCGACGCGCCGACTGGCCGCGTCCGCATCCAGCATCTCCGCGAACGCAAAGAGAAAGGCGAGCGCTTCAGCGCCGTCACCTGCTACGACGCCACGTTCGCGCGGCTCGTCGACGCCGCCGGCATCGAGGTCGTGCTCGTCGGCGATTCGCTGGGCAACGTGATCCAGGGCCGCGAGACGACGCTGCCGGTGACCGTCGATGACATGGTCTACCACACCGCGGCGGTGGCGCGCGGGCTGCACCGGGCGCACCTCGTCGCCGACCTGCCGTTCATGAGCTACCGCAACCCGGACGTGGCGCTGCAAAACGCCGGACGGCTGCTGGCCGAGGGCCACGCGCACGCGGTCAAGCTGGAAGGTGGCGCGGAAGTGGCTGAAAGTGTGCGACAATTGGTGCTGGCGGGGATTCCGGTCATGGGCCACATCGGCCTGACGCCGCAGTCGGTCCACGCCATGGGCGGCCATCGCGTGCAGGGCCGCGGCGTCACGGCGCGCAAACGGCTGCTGGCGGACGCCAAGGCGCTGGAAGCCGCGGGCTGCTATGCCATCGTGCTGGAAGCGATTCCGCAGGAGCTGGCGGCGGAGGTCACGCAGCTGCTGCAGATCCCGACGATCGGCATCGGCGCTGGGCCGCAGTGCGACGGCCAGATCCTGGTGCTGTACGATCTGCTGGGGCTGGATCCGCACGGCCACAAGCCGAAATTTGTCAAGAAATTCGCGAATCTGGGTGAGGCGGCGCTCGACGCGCTGGTGCAGTATCGCGCCGACGTCGCCAGCGCCGCGTTCCCCGCCACGGAGCACGTTTACCACGACCCGACCGCCGCCGCGGCCAAGATCGCGGGAGCGTAAGCCATGCTGGAGACGGTCGCCGGCGTTCAGGTCGCGCGTACGCCCGCGCAGGTCCGCGCGTGGACGCAGCAGGCGCGCGCGGCGGGCAAGCGCACGGCGCTGGTGCCGACGATGGGCGCGCTGCACGCCGGGCACCTGACGCTTGTGACGGCGGCGCGGCAGCACGCCGAGGCAGTCATCGTCA
>CAIPXZ010000217.1 GCA_903869075.1 uncultured Myxococcales bacterium
CCTACCGGGGGTTCGAATCCCCCCCTCTCCGCCATTTTTCCCGAGTGAGAGCAGGTTGGGCGAGGCTAGGTTGCCAGTTGACGTGGCAACCTAAGCATGTCCTCAACCACATCGTTCGAAATTTCGCGGTTCAAGAACCGCAATGGTACTACGTCCTGGCGCGTCTCCGGCTGGCTGTCCGGGGACCGTATCCGCAAGAACTTCCGGACTAAAGAGGAAGCTAGCGCGGAACGGAAATGAACCCACGGGCCAACCATAGCTGGCGCTGGGCCCAATGCCAACAGTGCGGCCATTCGGAGGAATCGTCACTGAGCAGCTTCTCGGCTATCGAACCTTCACATCGAAGGAATATTCGCCTACATCAAACTGAACACCCCAACGGCTTGCCCGCCTCGTACCGCTTTCCTTGGTTAACCGGAGGAGCACCCATTGCCTCTTTAATCAACGATGAGCCCGACCCGAACTGAAGTAGGGATGCGACTGCCCAAGCTATGGACTGTATTTATCGGATGATTTACTTCGTCTGGCAATGGGGTAGAGATCAAGCGGTTGGGCGTATCGGATTTGGATTAGCTATTTTGGCTTGCGGCAATACGCCAATGGCGTAGGTTCAGGTAATGGAATTCATCGAGGTGCCCGCATTCACGTCCCGCGTGCTGCGCTACCTCGGGGAGAACCGCTATGCCGACCTGCAAGACCATCTCGCACTCCACCCGACTGCCGGGACCGTCATCCCCGGGAGCAAGGGGCTGCGCAAAGTGCGCTGGGCGGCCAAGGGACACGGCAAGCGCGGTGGCGCGCGCGTGATCTATTACTGGCACGTCACACCTGAGATCATCACCTTCCTCGATATTTATCCGAAAAACGAAAAGGACGACCTGACCAAGGACGAGCTTCGGCTACTTAATCTCCTTCTGGAGGACTGAACCATGAATTCCCCCCACTTCAAACGGCTCCTGAAATCACTGCAGCAGGTGAAGGCGATCCAGCGCGGCGAACTCAAGCCGGGCCGCGTGACTACGGTTACCCGGAAGGAAGGAGGCGGGATTGTCCGCAAGGAGATCGACCCGGAAGCCTACCGCCGCCGCCAGGTTGCTTTCCATGCGGCCAGTGTGGCCGGGGTACGGGAGAAACTTGGACTGTCCCAGCAGGAGCTGGCAGTGCTGCTCGGAATCTCCCGGCGGACACTTGAAAATTGGGAACAGGGGCGGCGTGAGCCGACAGGTGCAGCGAAGGTGTTGCTCAAGGTGGCCGAGCGACACCCAAAGGTTGTGATGGAGGCCGTAGCCTAGGTTGCCACAAAGTTGCCAGGAAAGGTGTTTCTTGCTTCACCTCGTTGCCGCTGGCTGTTTTTCTTTTCCTGTTCCGCTAGAGTGAAAATCAACCAAGTCCGCGTCGGTCAGCGACTTGGCCTCACGGACCGGCAATGGTTCGAATCCCTCCCTCTCCGCCATTTTTGCGTAGCAAAAATGGAGTCGTTCGGGAGTGGAAAAAACGCCGTCCCTACGAGGGGAAAGGCCTGTTGCCGTGGTGCGGACGATCTGGGCGAAGATTTGGCCGCGGGATCGGATCCCTCTCTCTTTGCCAGATTTCTCCTCTGAGGAGGAGATTTGAAGAACGGATTTGCCAGTTGAAGTGGCAAATCGGGCACGAATTCCAGTGCTGGGTCGTTTCAATATCCTTGGTTTGAGGGACAGCGGAAAATCGGGGTCTTGTAATGGGTCGCTATGCGGGAAAAATGAACTCGCGCGCTACGACGACTCAGCCATCCATGGTGGCTGCCGTGACCATGTCCGACTCCGCCAATCGAGCGGTCTTCCTCAGCTACGCATCGCAAGACGCGGAGGCTGCGAAGCGCATCTGCGATATGCTGTGCGCTGCCGGCGTCGAGGTGTGGTTCGACCAGAGCGAACTCGTCGGCGGTGATGCGTGGGACGGGAAAATCCGGAGTCAGATTGGATCGTGCGCACTCTTCGTCCCACTGATTTCCGCCAACACCCAGGCGCGGCAGGAAGGCTACTTTCGCCTCGAATGGAAACTCGCCGAGGACCGCTCGCACCGCATGGCGAAAGGTAAACCCTTCATCGTGCCCGTGTGCGTCGACGGCACGAGCGAGCGCGGCGCGCTCGTCCCGGATGCGTTCACTGCGGTGCAGTGGACGAAGTTGCCCGGCGGCGAAACGACTCCGGCGTTCGTCGCTCGCGTGCAAAAACTTCTCGGCGGCTCAGCCGCGCCCGCCATCGCCGCACCGGCGCCGGATTCTTCGACCCCGAGCATCGCCGCTCCCGCAGCGAAACGCGGATTTCCGCTCGGGGTCGTCGGCGCGTTGGGCGCGGTGGGGCTCGTTCTCATCGCGTTCATCGCGCTACGCCCGACCGTGAAGGAGCCGGCCGCTCCGCCGAAATCAGCGACGGAAACGAAACCAGCGATGGCGCCCGCGGCTTCTCCCATCGCCACTGCGCTCGGCGAGAAATCCATCGCCGTGCTTCCGTTTGAGAATCGCAGCGAGGAAAAGGCCAACGCCTATTTTACCGACGGCATCCACGAGGACATCCTGACGAACCTCGCGCACATCCGCGAACTGAGGGTCGTCTCGCGCACCTCGGTGATGGATTACCGCGGCACGGCGAAAAAAATTCCGCAGATCGGCCGCGAGCTCAACGTCGCCTTCGTGCTCGAAGGCAGTGTGCAGCGCGCCGGCAACATGGTCCACATCACCGGCCAGCTCATCCGCGCGGCGACCGACGAGCACCTTTGGGCGGAAAGTTACGACCGCGAACTTACGGCGGCCAACATCTTCGCCATCCAAGCGGAGCTGGCGCAGGCGATTGCCGGCGAACTGCAGGCGGCGATTTCACCCCAAGAAAAAGCGCTCCTCGAACAACGTCCGACGGAAAATCTCGCCGCCTACGAACTCGTCCTGAAGGCCCGGGAATGGACCAATCGTCCCACCGCGACGCGGCAAGTTCTGCTGGAAAGCCAGCAGCTGCTCCAGCAGGCCGTTCAACTCGATCCGAATTACGCCATCGCTTACGCCGACCTCGCTCATTCCTACGTCTTCGCCCGTATTAATGAATTCCCCTCGGCGGCCGAAGTGGCGAAGGCGAAGGCGGCGATCGACACCGCCACGCGTCTCGCGCCCAACTCGCCCGAAGTTGTCCGTGCGCTCGGTGACTATTATTATTATGCTCACCGCGACTTCGCACGTGCCTTGGAGCAATACGAGAAGTTCGGGCAGCTTCGTCCGAACGACCCCGTTTATCTTAATCGTGTCGGAGGCACCCAACGCCGGCAAGCCCACTGGACGGAATCACTGGCAAGTTGGCGGAAGCTCGAGGAGATCGAGCCGGGCAACCTGCGCAACCGGCGGGACATCGCGGTGCTGCTCGCCGTCGGCCGGCGTTTCGACGAGGCCATCGCCCAGCAGCGCGGCGTTGTGGAGCGGGCGCCGGACGATTTGCAGGCCAGCTTTGAACTCGCCGAGCTGCCGTATGTCGCGAGCGGCTCCACCCGCGAAATGGAACAACTCCTCGCGCGGTTGACGCCGGCGCAGTTGGATTCGGCACCGGGAATCGCGCTGCGGGAATCGTGGGCGTTGCTCCGCGGCGAAGTCGCCGAAGCTGACCGGCTCGACCCCTTGCAATCCCCGGGCATCGCCCCAATCCTCAAAATGGCGATGGCGCTCGCGGCGCAGGGCAAGGTGGAGGCCGCGCGCGCGCGGCTCGGGCGCCTTGCCGCCGAGCTTCGTGCGAGTGTCGAGAGCGAACTCCGGGACAGCGCCGCGTGGTCTGACCTCGGACTGGCGGAAGCGCTGCTCGGTCACAAAGACGAGGCGTTGCGTTGCGCGCGCAAAGCCACGGAGCTGGTGCCGGAATCTCGCGATTCCGTTGTGGGTGGGCAGAATCGGTCCAATCTCGCGCTGGTCTATGCATGGGTTGGTGACAAGGATGCGGCCATCGCCGAATACGCGCGTTTGTTCCGCACACCCTACGGCATCAGCGGCGGTTCCGGAAGTTTTCCCGACGCCAGCATCCACACGATGAGAATCGATCCACGCTTCGCCCCACTACGCGGCGATCCGCGGTTCGAGGCGCTGCTCAACGACCCGAAGAACAACGCGCCACTATTTTGAGCGGACTGCTGGCCACCGGCTGCTGGGCCGAATTGTCGCGTTTCCAAGACCACCCTTCCTGCAACGCCGTCACCGCCGGCGCTGCTCACTGCTGGGGTGTTCATCCCGACCGAGGGGAGGATTATGAAACATCGAATTTCGCCGACTTTCTGTCCCCTGGTAAAGTGTGAGCACAATTGGACTGCGGCACCTTTCTCAGCACCTGAGATGATTCCCAAACTATTTGCCAGGGATTTGCCAGCGGTGTATTTTTGAATTGAATTCGTTAGCACTGGATCAATCTTGTTCTCTGTTCCAAGTCACTCGTAACAACACAAAAGCACGTTCCATGAAGCTTTTCGGTTGTTGGGCCTGAGCGGTTCGAATCCCCCCCTCTCCGCCATTTTCCGGGTCTACTCCAAAGTTTGAAATGAACCCACGGGCCAACCATAGCTGGCGCTGGGCCCG
>CAIPXZ010000218.1 GCA_903869075.1 uncultured Myxococcales bacterium
GCCAGCGCTTGGCGCGCGCCTCCGTCAGCCGGCCCGCCGCGATGGGCCGCAAGCGCTTGACGGGGTGCGCGCGGTCGGCCTCGGCGTCCAGCAGGTCGTTCAGCACATACGTCGCGCTGGACGCCAGGCAAAAACACAGCGCCGCCAGCGCCACCCGCGCCACGAGCCAGCCAGTCAGCTTGTGCTGCGCCAGCAGCTCTGGGCCGCCAAAAATCAGCGGCACCACGACAAAGCCGTTCTTGACCCACTGGTGCGGCCGCATGGTCTGCCATAACGCCCGCAGTTCGGCGGCCAGGCCCGGTAACGTGGCCTCATGGGGCGGCAGATTGGCGGGCAAGTGTTCGCTCACAAATTTCCAAGGGTGCGGGTCACTGTGCCGTGGCGGAGACGCCGTCTGGCGGGTTGGCAGCGGGCGCCGTGGGCGTGGCCGCTGCGGGTGCGGTGACGCTCGCCGGCGCGCGCGCGTCGACCTTGAGCTGCCGCTTGTTGGCCGCATAGTACGCCGCCAGCGCCTCGCGGTAGCCGCGCACGCCGGTTTGCAGGCGGCCGCGGATGTCGGCAAATCGCCCCAGCCCGTCGACGCCTTGCAGGTCGCGCTCAAACGCGTCGATCTCGCCGCGCGCCTGCTGGTACGCCTCCAGCAGCTCGCCGTGGATGCGCTTGAGCTCGGGCGTCTCGGTCGGCATCTTCTTCAGCCGCTCGACAAAAGCGTCCATCGCCGGCAGCACTTTCTCGCGCAGCGCTTGCTTGTACAGCGTGATGTCCCCGGCGTGGTTGGCCTGCTCAAAGCTCTGCAGCACGGCTTGGTGCGCGGCATTGGCTTCCGCCGACGCCGCCGAATACTTTTCGATCGCCGCGTTGGCCTGCTTCTCCGCTGCCGTAAGCTGGCGGTCCGCCTGGACTTTCTTGCAGCCGCCGGACAGCGCCGCGGTCGCCAAACAAGCCACCGTGATCAGCACGCGCAGGCGATGGGAAGACGGATGCGCCATGAATCTCCGCGCTGGGCGACGCCGCAGCACGCGCATCTTGGCGCACCGCATGGCTTGCTGACAAGTGCGTTTCGTGCGCGGTTTCGTCGTGCAAACCGGCGGTCAGCTTGACATGGCGGCAACCGGCGGTGAAAGTAGCGAGCCTGGAGCTTGATGCCGCTGGCCATGGGCGTGCACAACCTCGCGCGGAGAACCACCTTGGACGCCACCGTTCGGCCAGCCGTTGCCCGCATAAATCGGTTGCAGAATGCCGCCTTGACTCGGGCGTTCGTCGGTGCCGCGCTGGTGCTGTCGGCGCTCGGCTGCGGCGCTGTCTCGACGCAACAGACGCTGGGCGATGCCCAGAAGCAAATCGACGAGGCGACCAAGCTGGAAGGCGAAGAATTTGCGCCGTACGAGTACACGCGCGCCACTTCCTACTTCCAGAAAGCCAAAAAGCTGACGGGTGAAGGCATGTACGAGCAGGCGGCCGAGTACGCCAAGCTCGCGCAGCTGGCCGCTGAAAAAGCGCAGGACGTGGCGCGGCTGGGCAAGGAACGCAAGGGGCGCCTGCAGAAGTTTGCGCCCAAAGAGCCGGCTGCGCCCAAGGCGCCCGCCGCGCCGACGGCACCCAAGCCCGCACCGGCGCCCACGCCCGCGCCGCAGGGGGGCAAATGAGCTCGCGCCTCCGTCATCTGATCCTGCCCGCGTGCGTGTGCCTGCTGGCGTCCGCGTGCGCGACCGGCGGTGAGGTCCAGGAAGAGTCCGCCAAGCTGAGCGAGACCATCCGCCAGGTCAAAGTGCCGGCGTACTACTGCGCGCCCAAGGACCTGGCGCTCGCGGAAGCGTTCCTCGATTTTGCCAACCTGGAGTCCAGCTACGGCGACATGCTGAGCGCGGGGCACAACCTCAATATCGCCAAGGAACACACGGAGAAAGCCGCGGCGGTCAAAGACCAAAAGGGCTGCTGCCCGGACCGCGACGGCGACCGCATCTGCGACGCCGACGACAAGTGCCCGGACGACCCCGAGGACTTTGACAACGACGAGGACGAGGACGGCTGCCCGGAATACGATCGCGACAACGATGGCATCAAGGACCAGTTTGACCGCTGCCCGGATCAGGCCGAGGACAAGGACGGCTTCCTGGACGAAGACGGCTGCCCGGACTTGGACAACGACGGCGACGGCATCGAGGACGCCAAGGACAAGTGCCCGAATTACAAGGAAGATCGCGACGGCTTTGAGGACACCGATGGCTGCCCGGACGTCGACAACGACGGCGACGGCATCATCGATTACCCGCAGCACGACGACAAATGCCCGGACAAGCCGGAGACGTTCAACGGTCTGGACGACACCGACGGCTGCCCGGATGAGCTGCCGCCGCCGCCGCCGGAGCCGAAGAAGTACGACACGATCGAGGTCGAGAACGACAAGATTGTGTTCAAGAAGCAGATTCAGTTCGCCGTCAACAAGGCGACGATCGTCGGCGACGTGAGCATCAAGATCCTCGACGAATGCGCCGCGGCGCTGAAGGACAAGAGCGAAGTGCGCGTGCAGGTGGAAGGCCACACGGACTCGACGGGTAATGCCAAGAAGAACAAGAAGTTGTCGCAAGCCCGCGCCAATTCGGTCGTCTCGGCGCTGGTCGAACGCGGCATCGGTCGCAGCCGCCTGGTGCCCGTGGGCTTCGGCCCCGACCGCCCGCTGGACCCGGCCAAGAACAAGGTCGCGTACGAGAAGAACCGTCGGGTAGAGTTCAACTTCCTTCCCGCGGATAAGTAAGCTTCCCGGCGGCGAATACCTGGAGCCGCAAACCGCGAAGCGGTTTAGGGAAGCGCGCTGGCAGCGATGAATCCCGATTCTGCGCTACTCCACCCGCTCCAGGCGGATCGCCCGCTCCGGGCACGACGTCACGCACAGACCGCAGGCGTGGCAGGCATCGACGTCCACCAGGAACGCCTGCCGCCCGCCGTGCACCCGCGCTTTCAGCCGGCCGATGAACGACAGCGCGGCCTTATCGCGCTCGGTCAGCGCCGCCATCCGGAAGACGTCGTGCGGGCAGACGCGCACGCAATCCTCCTTGCCTTCGCAGCGGTTGCGGTCGATGACGGGCACGACAAGCTTGGGCGCGCGACACGGCTCCGTCATGGCGACCCCTGCGGCAGATACAGCGTGCACAGGTTCTGCGTGCAGTTCCACATCGCGTTGTAGAGGCTCAGGCTGGCGGCGCCGCTGGGCGGGCAGTTGGCCCAGCAGCTGGGGTCGGTGCACTCCATCACGCAGTTCATGGCGGTGTTGCAGTCGGCGTCGAGGATGCACGCGTCCGCCGTCGGCGTGCACTTGCCGTCGGCGCAGTACACGAGGCTCTTGATTGTCGAGTCGCAGTCCAGCGAGCACCAACTGCTCTCGCTGCCCTCGCATTTGGCGTTGCCGCAGGTGTTGGCGGGCAGCGACGTCGTCTCGCAGTTCGCCTGCTCGCACTTGCTGACGGCGTCGATGGCACCCAGCGCGGCGAGGTCATTCTTGAGCGGATCCATGCACTTGTTGGGGCAGACGTTGTCGGCGATCGGGCAGGCGTAGATGCAGGCGAGCGCGGTGCCGCACGTGGCGCTCGCCTGGCACGCCGCCATTTGGCTGGCGCAGCTGGTTTGCAGGCAGCCGAGCAGCGCGCTCATGCCGCCGCTGTCGGCGGTGTCGCTGGCGTCACCGGACTTGGTGTCGCTGGCCTTGCTGTCGCCGATCAGCGCATCGCCGCCGGTGGTTTCGGCCACTTTGGTGTCGCTGGCGATCGCGCCGTCGCCGCTGGCGTCCTTGGCGATCGCCACGCCGCCGCCGCCACCACCGCTCGTCGCGGCGCAGCCGAGGCACAGCAGCAAGCTGGTCAAACCGGCGCGATTCAGGGTCCGCAAGTGCATGGTTCCTCGTTCCTTTTCGCCGCAGCCGCGGCACAGGCGCGAGAATACCCGGTTGTCAGCGCTGCCGCCACTTGCCAAGACGCGCGACACGGGAAACCATGGCGGCATGAAAGTTCTTCACACACGCCTGCTGGGTTTGCTGTTTCTCGCCTGCGGCTGCACTGGCGCCGCCGTGGCCGCTGTCGATGCCGTGGATGACGCTGCCGATGCGACGGCGGATGTTCAGGTCGACACCGGACCGGAGCTGCCGCCTTACCAGCCGGATTTGCCGGCGATTGTCGCGCTTGCCGATCCGGCGACCGCGGTCGATCCGCGCATCGGCACGGACGGCAGCGGCAACGTGTTTTTTGGCGTCACCTTGCCGCACGGCATGATCAAGCTCGGTCCCGACACCGACAACGGCACGCAGGACATCAAGGGCTACCAGTGGAATTCGCCTAAGATTCAGGGCTTTTCGCACACGCACTTGGATGGCCCGGGCGGCAGCGCTTATGGCTACAGCCAGATTTTGCTGCTGCCGACGATGGGGACGCGCACGGTCCTGGAAGACGAATTCGCCACGGCGTACGACCGCCCGACGCAGATCGTCACGCCGGACCGCTATGGCGTGCAGCTCACCGACCACGCGATTCACGTCGACCTCGCCGCGACGCGGCACTGCGGCTGGCACAGCTACCAGTTCCCGGCGGGCACCGCGCGCGTGCTCGTCGATTTTGGCCACACCCGCGGCAAGAGCGTCGGTGGCCACGTCGCGTTGAACGGCGGCATCGTCACCGGTCGCGGCGACTACAACGTCGATCCGGCGATTAGCGGGCTTTTGCAGGACAAAACACCGGTCGTTGGCCTGTCGTCGGTGTTTGCGCACGTGGAATTCAGCGCGCAGCCGCAGCGCGCCGGCGTCTGGCAAGACCGCAAGGAGCTGGCGCTGCCGGCGACAACCGCCGATGGCCCGAACGTCGGCGCGTGGCTGGAATGGGACAGCGCGGTGCCGCAGACGATTGAGGCGCGCGTGTGCCTGTCGCTCATCTCGGAAGACTTGGCGCTCAAGCACTTGCACGCCGAGACCGACGGTGTGAAGTGGCCCGACATCGCCGCGGCGGGCCGCGCCGAGTGGAACCAGCTGCTGAACCGCATCCGCATCGAGACCACCGACGCCGTCGCGCAGACGCGCTTCTACACCGCCCTCTACCACGCCATGCTGCAGCCGGCGGATTACACCGAAGACGGCCAGTTCATGAACAATTCAAAGGAAGTTGCCGCGGTGCAGTCCACCAACGGCGGCCACTTTTACACCGACGACTGGTGCGTTTGGGACACGACGCGCACCGTGCACCCGCTGCTGACCTTGATCGAGCCGGAGGTGGTGGGCGACATGCTGCAGTCGCTGCTGTGGATGACCGGGCCGGAGGGTTATCTGCCCAAGTGCCCGTGGCAGGCGACCGGCGATTCCCGTGTGATGACGGGCAATTTCACGTTCTGCGTCATGGCTGACGCT
The DNA here is from genome assembly GCA_903869075.1 of uncultured Myxococcales bacterium. Lineage (GTDB taxonomy): Bacteria > Myxococcota_A > UBA9042 > UBA9042 > UBA9042 > CAIYBN01. The sequence continues at coordinate 5,384 of CAIPXZ010000218.1, forward strand.
GCCGTCAAAGGCCTGAAGGGCTTTGACACTGCGCAAGCGCTGACGACGATGCAGCACGGCGCGCTCACCGACTCGGTGAACCCGGGCGATGCCGGCCTGTGCGGCTATCTGAACCAAGGTTCGCCGCCGTTTTATGTGCAAAATGGCTGGGTTCCGGAGGAGTGCGACTACACACAGTCGGCGTCGATGACGCTGGAGCACAGCTATTCCGACTGGTGCCTCAGCCAGTACGCCCACGCCGTTGGCAACGACGACCTGGCCAAGCAAATGGCGCCGCGCGGCAACAACTGGCAAAACGGCTGGGGTCCGCACGGCTATCCGCAAGCGCGTGCCGCCGATGGCACGTTCGTCGAGCCGTTTGACCCAGCGTCGTCCAACCATTTTACCGAGGCGACGGCGTGGATCTACGAGTGGCTGGTGCCGCAGGATCGCTGCGGGCTTGTGGCGAAAATCGGCGGTAAAGACGCGACGTTGCAGCGGCTGAACGAGTTTTTTGACGGTGGCCATTTTGACATGGGCAATGAGCCGGACTTCCACGCGCCGTGGCTGTATGTGGACGCCGGTCGGCCGGATCTGGCGAGCGAACGCGTGCGCGCGATGATGACCTCGCAGTTTGGCGTGGCGCCGAACGGTCTGCCGGGCAACGACGACGCCGGCGCGATGTCCGGCTGGCTTGTGTTCGCCTCGCTGGGGCTGTATCCGGTGGCGCCCGGCGACGGCTATTACACGCTGACGGCGCCGCTTTTTGCCCGCGCCGAGATCAACGTCGGCGGCAAGATCGTGCGCATCGAGGCGCCGGGCGCGCCGACGGCCACGCACATCGCCAGCGCCAAGTGGAACGGCCAGCCGCTGACCGAGGCGCGCATCGCCCACAGCCAGCTGGCGCAGGGCGGTTTCCTGGAGCTGACGTTGACGGCCGACGCCAGCAGCTGGGCCAGCACCGCCTGTCCGTAATGATTTTGGGAGGTTTGACAATGGAATCCGCCTACGCTCCGCCGCGCTCCGCGCTTGTCCAGGCCGTTCCCGACGGCGTCTACACCGTGCGGCGGCCGTGGCTGTCGTTCTTTAACCGCACGTTTCGCGTCACCGACGCCAGCGGCCAGCTCGTCGCGTACGTGCGCCACCCGCTGATGCGCATGCGCGAGCAGTTCCAGATCTTCGCCGACGAGCCGATGCAGCAGCCGCTGGCGACGATCCAGTCGCGCCAGGTCATCGCGCTCAACCGCATCTACGACGTGACCGACGCCAAAACCGGCAGCTGGATCGGCACGTTGCGATCGCGCGGCCTCAAGTCCATGGTCCGCGACACCTGGGAGCTGCTGGACCAAAGCGAGCAGCCGAAGGGCCTGCTGGAAGAGGTCGGGCTGTCGTGGCTGCGGCGCATCTTCCCGATTCTGCTCGGTCACTGGCGCGTGCTGCTGGGCCAGAGCGAAGTGGCCAAGGTCGACCAGGTGTTCCGGTTTTTTGTGAAAGAATACCGTTTGACGGTGGCGGCTGAGGGCAAGAATGTCGATACTCGGTTCCTGCTGGCGTGCGCGCTCCTGGCGCTCATGCGCGAGAACCACCGCGAACAGTCTTGACGCGGCAGCTCGCGGCGTCGCGCCCGTCAGGTCAGGAGCCGCGTGAAGTCCCTGTTTTTCAGCCCTGTTTTGATTGCCTCGCTGCTGCTGACGGCGCTGCTGGCGTGCGGTTCACCAACGGCCGGACCGACCGGTGACGACGACGCGCTGGCCGGCGATGACCTTGCGTTTGTAATCAAGCACGACACGACGCCGACGGACGTGGCCAAGCCCGAGGACGGCGGCGCCGACGCGGCCAAGCCAAGCGATGCGGCAGGGGATGCAGCGGCTGAAGTCGCCGATGCCGTTGCCGATGCCGGTCCAGATGGCACGGACGCCGCCGTGGCGGATGCTGCAGATGCGACGCTGACAACCGACGCTGAGCCGCTGGGCGACGTGGCGACCGCCGATGCCGCCGATGCCGCCGCCGACGCGACGACGCCGGTGGACGATGGCCCGCCGCCGCTGTGCCGGCCGTGCGCCGCCGACAGCGACTGCCAGGCGCTCAACCCCGCCGCCGTCTGCATCGCCTACAGCGCCAGCGGCAGCTTCTGCGGCAGCCCGTGCGTCGCCGACAAGGACTGCCCGACCGGCTACGCCTGCGCCGACGCCGAAGGCAGCAGCGGCCCGGCGCCCGCCAAGCAGTGCTTGCGGCAATACGGCGAGTGCCCGTGCTCGGCGCAGGCCATCGCCGACGGCGCGACGACGCCGTGCAGTACCAAGAACGCGCTCGGCACCTGCAAAGGCGTGCGCACGTGCCTCGCCAGCGGCCTTTCCGCCTGCAGCGCTGCCGCTGCCGTCGCCGAGAGCTGCAACGGCGTCGACGACAACTGCGACGGCATCACTGACGGGCCGAATTCCCTCGGCTGCACGCTGTTTTACGCTGACAACGACGGCGACGGC
>CAIPXZ010000219.1 GCA_903869075.1 uncultured Myxococcales bacterium
CACATTTCGGGTTCGGACAGTTCTCCACCGGGATGGTCAGCGGATGCGCCAAGAGAACCCAAGATTTGCCGATCGTGAATCCGCGCGGCACCGCCTTGATGCGTCGGCTAAGGCCAAGCTGGACTCCGTCCTTGTCGAAATCTGCTGGCGTCTCGTAGAAGCGCTCGCCGATCCAGGAGCGGCCCCAGGCGAGCTTGTCGATGGTCGCCGCGTGCAGCCGGTGCATCACCGCCGCCCAGCGCTCCGGGTCCCGCGCCAGCTCCGGCCCGCCGACGGTGCGCAGCGCTACGCCATCAACAGCACCGACTACTTCATCGCCTACTACTCCGCGGCCATCGCCGGCGCCTGGAAACGCGGCGACTTTTCGGCGCGCTTCGGCATCACCGGCCAGCTCGTGCAGGGCAACGCGACGTTCAACCAGGCCGTGTGGGCCGGCTTCGGACAGTACGGCACCAAGGCCTACCCCGTCACGAGCACGACAAGCGACTCGGTCGCGACGTTCTCCGGCACGTCGGGCCTGATCCCCACCGCCGTCATCGGCCTCAGCATCTCGCCGACAGAGACGATCGACATCGGCCTCTCCTACCGCCCGGAGATCAGCTTCACCGCGCCCGGCACGCTGGATATCGGCCTGCCCGCCTCCGCCCATACCAAGACCTTCCACGCCGACGTGGTGGGCAATAAAGCAGAGCTCGTGCTGCCGTTCGCCGCCAACCTCCGCGCCGGCATCGCGTGGCGCGTGACCCCGCGCGTGCGCGTGGAGCTGGACGGCGTCTGGGAGCGCTGGTCGGCGTTCAAGGAGCTGCGAATCAACACGGGCAACAACATCCAAATTACCAACAGCGCGACGCAGCAGTCCGTGCCGCTGCCCGACGTCGTCTTTCCGCACAACATGCAGGACGCCTACAGCGTGCGGCTCGGCGGCGACGTCACGGTGGTGGACGATCGGCTGCTCGTGCGCGCCGGCTATGCCTACGAAACCTCGGCGATTCCAACGGCTTACGTCAGCGTCGACTTTCCCAATTGGCAGCGCCACGTCGCCTCGGTCGGCGCGAGCGTGCGGATGTGGGGCGCGTGGCTGGACCTCGCGTATGCCCACCACTTCGTGCAGACCCAAGTCGTGACGGACAGCCAGGTGATGCAGCAGGTGTCGCCGACCATCATGCCGGGCAACCCATCGGTCGCGTCGGTCGTCGGCAACGGCACCTACAATGCGGCGCTGGACGTCTTGTCGGTGTCCCTGCGCATCCCGTTTGGCGAGCTGCACGCCGGGTTCTGACCGCACCGGCGCCTACACTTTTGGCAGCTCCAGCCACAGCGTGTGCACCGCCTGCTCCGGCGCGTCGCTGCGGCGGTAAGTGTGCGCGCCAAACGCGTCGCGCTGCGCCTGGATGAGCGCCGCCGGGCCACGCACGGACGTCAGCCCCTGGAAATACGTCAGGCTCGCCGCCATCGCCGGCACCGCGATGCCCGCCTCGACCGCTCGCGCCACGACCTTGCGCCACGCCGGCAGCGCCGCCTGCAGCTCCGCCTGGAAGCCGGCATCCAGCGGCAGCGCCGGCAGGTCCGGCTGATCGCGCAGCGCCTGCCAGACGCGGTCCAGCCACGCGGCGCGGATGATGCAGCCGGCCTTCCAGATGCGCGCCACC
>CAIPXZ010000220.1 GCA_903869075.1 uncultured Myxococcales bacterium
TCCGTGCCGCCCTTTTTGCGGACTTGCGCGGCGTCGGGCACATCGGCAACCGCGTCGACGACCGCAACGCCATCGGCAGGCACGTCGCTGACCGCCTTGGCGTCCGTACCGGCGGCGTCGGCATCGGCGGCGGCAGCATCGGCGTCGGCGCCGGTCGCGGCATCGGTAGCAGCGTCGGCGGCGGCCAATTGCGCATCACCGGCGTCATCGGTGGCGGCAGCGGCGGCAGCACCGGTGGCTGCTTGGCAGCCGGCAGCGCACAAAACCGCCAGCACCAGCGGCGCGGCGCGATAAAAAGACAATGAGCGGGCCATGGCGTCCTCCAGTTCAACTGCCAGTGTGCCGGTTGCCGCAGCGCCGTCAATACGGCGACTTGACGCCCAGCAGCCGCGTCACGCGCTCCAGCGTCACGAGCGCGCGCTTGGCCGTCGCGCCGTTCAGGACGGCCGTCCCCAGCACTTCCGGCACATTCACCTGCGGCTGGTTGCAGCCGGCGCACAGCGGAATCTCCGCCTGCTGGCCGGCGATGTGCTTCTCGCGCATCGCCACCATCACCGGGCTGTTCCAGATCTCCGCCAGCGACTGCTTGTGGATGTTGCCCAGCTCCGACTGGTGCAAGAAGTCGTGGCAGCACGACACCGCGGTGCCGTCGTAATAGAACGCCATCTGCCGCCACAGCAGGTAGCACGGCTGGCGCTCCGGCTTTTGCTCGGGCTGGTCGTAGCCGCGGTCAGCGACGTTGCCGGCAAAGTTGAAGTAGCGCTTCAAGCGCACGGCGTCGGCGCCCAAAGCCTTCCAGCGCTTGGCAAATTCCTCGTTCTGGCTGGCGTTCTCGTTCATGCAGATCATCTGCACGATGGTGTTCGGCCCGCGGCCGGCGGCGCGCTTTTGCAACAGGAACGCCTCGGCGTTGCGCACCACTTTGGCGAAGCTGTCGGCGCCGCGGATGCGCTTGTAGGTCTCGGCGTCAGTGCCATCGATGGAAATGATGAGATTTGTCAGCTGCGAATCGATGAGCTGCTGGCCGCGATCGGCGTCCAGCACCGTGCCGTTGGTCGAGATCTCCGTGCGCACGCCCTGGCGCGCGGCGTAGTCGATGAAAGCGGCAAACTCCGGGTGCATCAGCGGCTCACCGGCGAGGTGCAAGTGCGCAAATTCCAGGTACTGCGCCGCGTCGTCGATGATCCGCTGGAACGTCGCCAGCGTCATGTTGCCCAAGCCGCGCGCCGCGTCGTCGTCGCGCGGGCACATGACGCACTTGAGGTTACAGCGGCTCGTCAGCTCGATGGAGAAGTCCACCGGCATGCCGTCCACCAGCGTGCGCTTGGCCAGATAGGCGCGGGCGAGGCGGAGGCGGTTGGCGAGCGAGTCCATGCGGATCCTGACCGACGGGGCGATCCACCGCGGACGATCAACTTAGCGGAGGGCGCGGGGCGAGGCAAGGGAATGGCGGCAGCGATCGGCGAAAAGCCAGGGAACGCGCGGCCTTTGCCGCATAGGCCGGCGCAAGCAGCCGACCACTTGACCGCGGCACCGCGCATCTGCACCCTGCAGGGACGGCCAGCCACACAGGCCAGCCCGAGGATTGCCCATGTCCACCCGCCGCCCCCTGCTCCTGCTGCCCTTGCTGACGCTGTGCGCGTGCGAAGCCGCCACCAGCGGCATCGCCGCCGACGCCGGACCGCAGGACCAAACCGACGCCCAGCTGACCACCGCCGACACCGCCGCCGACACAGCGCTAGCCGACAGCACGCCCACCGACACCGACAGCGTCTGCCCCAAAGGCGAACAAGCCTGCCAATGCGCCAGCGGCCACTACTGCCTGCCCGGCAACGCGATGTGCATCGGCCCCGGTGCCCCGTGCCCATCGCCCGTCGACGCCATCAGCAGCGACACCGGCGGCTGCCCACCGGGCAACCACCCGTGTACATGCGCGACCGGCAGCTACTGCCTCGCCATGGGCGCCGCGTGCATCAGCAGCGACTCGCCGTGCCCCGACGGCGGCTGAACCCGGCGACCAAGCGAGCGCGTAAGCGCAAGCCTGCCTCGCCAGCGCTTGTCCGCCGAGCGAGCGCGTAGCGCAAGCCAACCTCGCCAGCGCTTGGCCGCCGAGCGAGCGCGTAGCGCAAGCCAACCTCGCCAGCCCACCACCGAGCGAGCGCGAAAGCGCAAGCCCACCTCGCGAGTCCACGTCCCGCAAGCCGCCACCATCCCCGACATTGCCCCCAACGGCGAGCACGGGAGGCGAAGCCGACCTGCGCAGCGCGCGACCCACTCCCGCCACCGACTACAGCGTGAAGCAAGGGCGAGGACCGCGCGAAGCGCGCCCGGAGCCCCCAGACGATCCCCCAAATCCACCAAAAATCAGCTGCCCGGAGCCAGGAAAGGGGAGTGTGAGGGGAAAAACTGCGCAGCGGGTTTTCCCCTCACGCCCGCGCCGCTTCGGCGCTAGA
>CAIPXZ010000221.1 GCA_903869075.1 uncultured Myxococcales bacterium
GCACGAGGTCGAGCTTGCGATCGCCCTGGCCCCGGCCGCCGCGCGGCTTGTGTCGGCAGCCGGTTTGGCGGTACGATCGACAGGCGTCGACGACGACACTCCGGAGACAGCCATGGCCGCCCCACACTCTGCTGCACTGACCCACGATCAGCTCATCGCCGCGCTGGAACGGCGGTTCGATTATCAAAGCGCACGCTCGGTTGCCGGTGAATTGCTGGCGTTGGCGGGCGTGGCGCGCGCGGATGCGTATGACGCTGCGGCTGCCGGCAAGGTCCGCGCTGCGGCGGAGACGGCGCTGACCCGCGCCCATGGCGTGCTGGAAGCGCTGACGATCACCGCGCCTCCCGCGGCGCCCGCCAAAGCCCCGGCGCCTGAGCCGGCACCGGCAGCCGTTGAAGCTGCCGCGGAAGCGCCGGCGACCGATGAAGCCGCCGCTGCGGACAAAGCCGACAAGAAGAAGAAGGCCTAACCCGCATATGACCGATCGTACGACCGATGTGCCGACCTCCACGCCTGAAACCGATGCAACGCCGCCGAGTCGCCGCCCGCAGGTGACCGCGCCGCGCGCCGTGCGTGAGATGGAGGACGAGGGCTTCCTGCCGGACAACGACGTGCACATTCGCGTGCCGGCGCGGCCGCTGATTCCCGACGACCCGGCGAACATGGAGCGGCGGCTCTCGCACCTCTTCACCAAAGCTTCCAAGGACTTTGGCATGCTGGAGGCCGGCGACAAGGTCATGGTCTGCATGTCCGGCGGCAAGGATTCCTATGCGCTGCTGCACCTGATGCAGCGGGCGCAAAAACACTCGCCGCACAAGTTTGACATCGTCGCGGTGCACTTGGACCAGGGCCATCCGGGCTTTCCGACGGACAAGCTGGAGGCGTACATCCAGTCCACCGGCGCGCCGTACGAGATCGTCCACCAGCACACCTACCAGATCGTCCTGGACAAGCTGGAGCCGGGCAAGACGACGTGCTCGCTGTGTTCGCGGCTGCGGCGCGGCATCCTGTACGACACGGCGCAGCGGCTGGGCTGCAACAAGATCGCGCTCGGTCACCACCGCGACGACATCCTGGCGACGCTGCTGCTGAACCTGTTTTTCTGCGGCACCCTGAAGGCGATGCCGCCGCTGCTGCGCGCCGATGACGGCAAAAACGTCGTCATCCGGCCGATGGCGTACATCCCCGAGAATTTCCTGATCCGCTGGTCGGAAATGCAGCAATATCCGGTGATTCCGTGCAGCCTGTGCTCGCGGCAGCCGGACTTGAAGCGCTCGCAGATGCAGAACCTGCTGAAGGATCTCGACCGCGTCTATCCCGGCGCGCTGCCGTCGGCGCTCAAGGCGGTGACGGACGTCAAGCCGCGGTTCCTGCTGGATCGCAAGCTCTTTGACTTCAGCAGCTTTCAGGCCGGACCGGAAGACCGCGACGAAGACGCATTTGGTTAGCCGCAACTTCTTGCCAAGTCGCGCGCGCGGCGCAACGATAGCCGCGTGAGTGACCCGCGCGCCCAATCGACACCGTTGACCTTCGAAGCTGTGCTGGACCTCGTCGTCGCGGCGCGCCTGCTGACGCGCGAGCAGGCGCACGAGATGAAGCTGCACGGCGACCGCCGGCGGCGGCTGCTGGAGCGCGAACGCAAGCAGCAAACGGGTGAGGAAGCGCCAGTCATCTCCCCGGCCGAGCTGATCGCCGCGTTTCAGGCGCCGGCGACCGACGGCCA
>CAIPXZ010000222.1 GCA_903869075.1 uncultured Myxococcales bacterium
CTCTCCCGCGTCCGGCGGGGCGTCAAGCGCGGCCGCGGCTGAAACCGCGGATTCTGCAAGGAAAGCGCGGGATCGCGCGGTCAGGGCTTGGCCGCCGTCGTCGCCACCGGCAGCACCGCCACGGACTTGTCGCGCAGGCTTTGCGCCAGCAGCAGGTTGACGATCGACCCGCTCGCCCCCTCACCCCCCGCGATGATTTCCGGCACCAGCCGCTGCCCGCTCGCCGCCAGCGCGTTGGCGACGGCGATCGCCGTGTAATTCTCATTGCCCATCGCGCCGACTTTCTGCTCGCTCACCTTGGCTTCCGATTGACCGATCGCCAGGATTTTGCCCGCCTCCGCTTCACCGTTTACGCGCGTCACTTCGGCATCGGCGTCGGCGTCGATCTTCTTGGCGCGCGCCACGCCCTCGGCCTTTTTCACCGCCGACTGCGCGTCAAAATCAGCAATCTGCACGCGGCGTTCCGCTGACACAACGTCGGCCTGCGTGTCCGCCAGCGCCTTGGCTTTTTGCAGCTTGGTCCGCGCGTCTTCGGTTGTCATTTGCGTCGCAAAAGTCGACTGCTGCTCCTCGGCAATTTTGCGGTCGGTCAGCGTCTTCATCAGCTCTTCGGGCGGTGACATGTCGCCGATCAGCGTGTCCACGGCTACCACGTTGTATTCATTGAGCGTCGCCGAGATCCGCACCTTGGCTTCCTCCTGGCGCTTTGTGCGCTCGCGGATGAAGTCAATCACGTCGGCATTTTGCGCGGCATTGCGGAAATCATTGCCAATTGTCGGCTCCAGCATCTGCGTCACGAGGTTCTGCATGCTGCCAACCCGCGCGATGACCAACGGCGCCTTGGCGCGCGGCACGTGGATGATTTGGCTGACATCGAGGTTGAATTTGAAGCCATCTTTGGAGCGCACGGAAATCGTCGACAGGTTTTTGTCGAGGTTATGCGCCTCATTTTTGCCCGTCGCCCAGTTCAGCACCACGTTCGCCGTCGGCACAAGCTCCACTTTGTGCGTCCGCGGATTGATGGGATACATGCCCGGATCCAGCGGCTCATCCCACACACCTTTGTGGTTTTTCTTGACCAAATTGCCGTGCTGGAACGAGTCGCCGCTCACGTCCTCGCCGGCGTCGCCGACGTACGAAATCACAACGCCGACGTGGGCAATCGGCACTTCCGTCAAATCAAAGAATTCAACCGAGGCAAAACGCGGGTTGATGTTGTACCGCCCGGCCATGATGACCTGCACCTGCAAGCCCTTGAAGCCGCCCTGATCGATGAAGGTCTGGGCATCCTGGAACATGTTGTGGCCGTCGGTCTCGCCGCCGGCAATCTCGCCGGTCGGCAGCGGCGTGCCGTCTTTTGTTGTCACGACGCCGACCTTGTCGTCCGGCACCTCGGTCGCTTCCTCTTCGACAACCGCAAAAAGCTGTGTGTTGATCCGGTATGTACCGGGCGGAATCACAGCAATTTGCGGTCCGCGCTGGCCGCCGCTCTCCAGGAATTGCCGGGCGTTCTGGAACGAATCGCATGCCACCTGGCGCCCCAGCACGCGGCCGCCGGACAGCGGAATGCCGTCGCGCGACTCGACGACGCCGAGGCAGCCTTCCTGGATGGTCGTGAACGGCACGACGTCGATTTCGTACTGCCACGGCCACAGGCCAATGTGCAGCCCCGGCGCCAGCGTGTCGGCCTGGTAACCCGCCTCACCCTTGAGCGCGATGATCGCGCCGTCCGGCAGCGTGCGGTTGCCGCCCAGCAGAACAAAGCGCTTGTTGACCAAGCCCATCGTGTTTTGCGGAATGATAATCACGCCAAACAGCCGCAGCCACAGCTTGAAAGTGACGGCCAGGGCGATGAGCGCGAGCAACCACCAATACGTGGCGGCGAAGTGCAAGATGGGGTCCATGGCGGCAATCTCCTCGGTCAGGACGCGCGAGAGGGGCGAACTGCCGAAGTCTTGCGCCGTGGCGACCCGCCGTCAATGGCCGCGGCGGCTAGAGCCAGGGCGGTCGCAAGCTCAGCAAGTCGCGCCCACATCCCAACGCCCCGGACTAAAGTCCGCGGCTA
>CAIPXZ010000223.1 GCA_903869075.1 uncultured Myxococcales bacterium
AACGGCAGCTCGCGCAGCACCACCGATTCGCGCGTCCGCGTCAGCCCGCGCACGACGATGCGGTCGACGCGCACTGGAAACTGCACGGCCTCGGTCACCGCCGCCGGCAGCGGCGCCGCGTCCTCGGCCAGCGCCGGCGTCGCGAGAAACAGCGCCAAAAGCAGCAGCAATCGCGCCATCTACTGGCCCGGCAGCGCGGCGACGTCGACGACCGCCGAGAACAGCACCTTCAGCCCGTCGCGCACGTTGTCGCTGGAGACCCGCTCATTTTCGCCGTGCATTCCGCCGGTTTCATCCTGCGTCGTGGCGAACGGCACAAAACCATACGCCCGCACGCCCAACGGCCGCAGCCGCAGCGAATCGGTGAAGCCCGGCGACAGCACCGGCCCCACCACTGCGTCGGGCTTGCCCGCCACCGCGTGCCGGGCGAGCGCGCGGTAGAACGGGTCATCCCAGCTCGATGCGTTGGCCTCGGCTTGGTACAGCACCTCGAAGCGGATGTTCGGGTCGTCGACGATTTGCACGAGCTGCGCCAGCAAATCCGCGGGCTTGTGGCCCGGCAGCAGCCGGCAATCCAGCTGCGCCCAGACCTCCGCCGGCACCACGTTCGGCTCCTCCGCGCCGCCAAAACCGGTCACGTTCACGGTGTCGATCATCGCCGCGCGCGTGCCCGGGTTCTTCATCAGCTGGCCCTCAGCCAGCCAGTCCTGCAGCAGCGGCCGCGTCAGCACGTAGCCCGTCACGCCGCCGACGCCGTGGCCGACCTGCGCCAGCGTCTCGCGCGTCGACGGGTGCCAGATCGCCTCCGGATGCCGCGCGCGGACCTTCGCCAGCGCGTCCAGCAGCCGGTCGGGCGCGCGCCCGGGGATCGGCGTCGAGCCGTGCCCCGCCTTGCCATGCGCGATCATCTTCAGCCACAGCAGGCCTTTTTCGGCGACGGAGATGGCGAAAATCGTCTGCCCCGGCGTCATCGCGTCGCGGATGCCCATGCCGCCCTCATTGACGACGTGCGAGCAGTCGATCTGCGGCCAGTATTTCTCGACGATGAACTGCATGCCGCGGTTGTCGACCTCCTCGTCGGCGACCGCCAGCAGGATCACGTCGCGCTGCAGCGGCACGTTCAGGCGCTTGAGCCAAACCAGCGTCAGCGTCTCGATGAGCCCCATGCCCTTCATGTCCAGCGCGCCGCGGCCCCAGATCGTGCCGTGGTCGTCGATCAGCCCGGAAAACGGCGGCTGCGCCCAGTTCTTGGCATCTGCCGGCACGACGTCCAGGTGCGACAGCAGGCACAGCGGCTTTTGCCCGCCATTGCCCTTCAACCGGGCGATGAGCGAGCCGCGGCCCGGCGCAAACTCAACGATTTCACTGGAGATCCCCGCTTTGTCCAGCAGGCCAGCCAGGTACTTCGCGCCCAGCGTCTCATTGCCAGGCGGGTTGGCGGTGTTGACCTGCAGGTAGCCGCTCAGCAGCTGCGCCGCCTCCTTGCCCGCGTCCTGCCAGTTCACGCCGTCGCGCCACCGCGCCAGCTCCGGCGGCGCCACGCCCAGGTCCGCGCGCGGCAGCGTCGCGCATGCGCCCGCGAGGCACGCCAACAGCAACAGCGGGCGGCGCATCTACGGCTTACCCGCGGCGCAATCGGTCTCGGTCATCTTGTCCCAATCGACAAGCGCGCTGGAGACATTGTCGACAAACGAGTCCGAGTCGCTGTGGAAGAACACGCCCAAATCCACCTGCCGCCACATGCCGTAGGCGTGGACGATGCGGCCGGGCTCGGCCTCGTAGTACATCTCGACCTGGTAATCCTGCAGCCATTTCAACGAGCTGTCGTCGGGGAACGTCGCCGGATCGGGCATGTACGTCCGGGCGATGAGCGCGGCGCCGAACGGCGATTTCTCCTTGCCCTGGTCGGGGATGTAGCGGAGCGCGCCGACGAGCGTTTCCTGCATCGTCCACAAGCCCTTGGTTGCATTGAGGTAGGTCGACCAGTAGAGAAATGAAGTCTTGCGCGCCATGTAGTCGGCTTCGCTCGTCGTGAAGCTGCTTTCGTAGGTGTTGTACTGGCCCGGGTAGAGCGACGCCTGGTCGCGATACTTCAGCACTTTTTCAAGCTGCGTCAGGGTGCAGTGGAACGTGTTCAGGAGGTACAAACCCTGCGCATTCTGCGGGTTGCGATCGCTGAGCTTCAGGTAGTTGATGTCCGGATAGTCCAACCGGTGGTGCAGCTCCCCGCGCAGCGGCTTGTCCAGCGTGATGGCCGTCGCTGACGCGGAAAGGTTGACGACCGCGGCGGCAAACTGGCCGTCGGACGCCGCCTCGTAGTTGGCAAACGCCCACGGCAGGATGTCTTCCAGCGCCTCCGGCGCGGTATCCAGGTGCGTACACGCCGCCGACAGCAGCGCCGCCAAACAGACCCAAGTGCGTCCCATCGCTCCCCCCACTCAAACCGCCGGCACAAGGGGCGTGAAGCCGTCGCGCAGCACCTGCTGCATCGCCGCCTCCGCCGAGCCCGCCTCCGGCCGCACATCATACGCCCATCGCGCCTCGGCGGGCAGGGACATCAGGATCGACTCGATGCGCCCGCCGGTCTTCAGGCCAAAAATCGTGCCGCGATCGACGACGAGGTTGAACTCGACGTACCGCCCGCGCCGCAGCAGCTGCCACTGGCGGTGGGCGTCGGTGTACGGATCGGCGATGTGCGCCTGCGCGATCGGCAGCCACGACGGCAAAAAGGCATCGCCGGCGGACTGGACGAATTCGAACATCCGCGCTGGGTTGTCGTGCTTGTGGTCAAAGAAGATGCCGCCGATGCCGCGCGCTTCCTGGCGGTGCGGGATGAAAAAGTAGCGGTCGCACTCGGCTTTGAGCGCCTGCCAGTCGACGACGTCGGCAAACGGCGCGCACGCTTGGCGATAGGTGTCGTGAAAGTGCTGCGCATCCGCGCGGTTGAAGTAGCTGGGCGTCAAATCAGCGCCGCCGCCAAACCAGCCGCCCGACTCGCGCGCCAGCCGTCGGTAGTTCATGTGCACCGTCGGCGCGAACGGATTGCGCGGATGCAGCACAAGCGAGATGCCAGCCGCCATGAATTCAAGGCCTTCGCCCGGCATCGTGGCGGCAAACTGCGGCGTGAACCGGCCGTGGACGTGGCTGAAATTCACGCCCGCGCGCTCCAGCAGGCGCCCGCCATCGAGCACGCGCGTGCGCCCGTAGCCGCCCAGCGCCGGGCCATCGGCGGCCGGCTCCTCGCGCGTCCAGTCATCGCGGCGAAACGTGCCGCCGTCCAGCTGTTCCAGCGCCGCGACGATGCGATCCTGCAGCTGCTGGAAATAGGCGACGGCGTCGGTGAACAGCGGATCGGCGATCACGGCGGGCCCTGGCGGCGACGTCAGGTGTCGCAGGCTCGGATTGTGACGCGTGGCCCGCGGCTGTCAACGCGCCGCGCGCTCCGCCGCCACCAAGTGCGCCTCCAGCAGCTGGACGCGGAAATCCTGCGGCTTGCGCTTGGCGTACTTCTTCATCCGCTCGAACGCGGCGCGCGCCTTCGCCGGCTGCCGCGCGTGCAGGTTCGCCACAACGGCGATGTCGCGCAGCAAGTCGTCGTTCAGCCAAGCGCGGCCTTTGCTGCGCGCGTTCAGGAGAATCTCGGCATTTTGCGCGCACGCTGGCCAGTCGAGCCCGGAGGTCGTGCGCATCGTCGACCACGCCGCCTTGGCCTCCGCTGGCGCTTGCTGGTCGGCCAGGAACTGGTCCACCGACGCGTACAGCGCCAAGTTCGCAAAGCCGTTCGTCCCCGCGTGCAGGTCCGCCTCGACATCCAGCGCCAGTCGCATGAAAAACGCCCAATCCGCCGGCGGTTTTGCGCGCTGCAGCGCCGCGTTCAGCAGGTCAAGGCGACCCAGCGCGGCTTGCGTCTCCTTGTCCGCGTAGGCCGGATCCGGGTGCCGCAGCCGCGCTCCCAGCGCCAGGTTCTTCAGCCGCGCGATGCCAATCGGCGCCACCGGAGCGTCGCTCGCCGGGACGTTGAGATCCTGCAGCGCCGCGCCGAGGTCCAGCCGGCCATCGGTCAAGCCGATGAAACCCTTGGCCGTTTCCTTCTGGTAGCGGGCGCGCTCGGTCAGCAGATCCAGCGTCGGAAAAAAGTCGGAATTCGCGCCCGACGTATCCACCATCAGCGGCGCCAGCGTCTCGCGGCTGCACACAAGCAGGTGATCCAGCGCGTCCGGCGTAAGGCGGGTAAACCGCGCCAAGTCCTCGCGAATACCCGGGAATTCAAACACGCGCCAGTCCGGGTGGGCGAGCGGCAGCGTCTGCCGGTTTGTCGCGACGATCAGCATGTCCATGTCGGACGTCAGGTAAATCGCGTAATCCTTGAAGTTTTTGTGCACGGCCTGGATCACGGAAAGCACCAGCGCGTCGTCGATTTCGTACAGGTGCAGCCATTGGCCGAAGACGCCGTTCTCGGAGAGGTAAGTCCGCGTGCGCCGGTAGAATTCGTCGGTGAACAAGCCGCTGACGCCGCTGACCCACGGGTTGGACGGCTCGGACAAGATGAGGTCGAACTTGCGCTTGCTGGCGGCGAAGTAGCTCTTGGCGTCGTCGTAGACAAAAACGCTGCGGGGATCGTCAAAAATCCGGCGGTTGACCGGGTAGAACGTGCGCGAGGCGGCGACCATTTCGGGCTCGATGTCGATGGTGACCAGGTGCTGCAGATGCGGACTGCCGAGCAGCAGGTGCGAGGAAATGCCGGAGCCGTTGCCGATCA
>CAIPXZ010000224.1 GCA_903869075.1 uncultured Myxococcales bacterium
GGGCTTTGTACTGTTCGACGCGCCGCGCGTGCTGTTTGGCGACTCGGGGGCGTGGCGCGCGCAGGCGGCGGACACGGCGATGTTGCGCGCAGCGAGCGTGGCGAACGATCCCAAGGGCGACGCGCTGTTTTGGGCGCGCGCCGTCGAGTTCGAGATGGACGGACGCGACGAAGCGCTTGTCGAGTCGTCGCGGCAAGGTCAGCTCGAGGTCCGCGTGTTCAAGAACAAGGATCCCAAGCCGCGCTGGTGGCTGATCGCGACGACGACTGCCGGCGAGAAAACCTGGGTCGTGGAAGCATTTTTCCCGGATGAAGCGGCGTACAAGCTGCACGGCGCGGCGGTGCTCTCCGCGCTGACAACTTTTGGAGTCGACTAACCATGCGGGCACTGCTGATTGTGATGTTGTGGCTGCCGACTGCGCTGCAAGCCGCTGAAGCGACTCCGCTTCCCGGCCACCCGACGCGCACGGACGAGAGCGAGCGCGGCGCGCGGCAGACGGCGATCGACGCGTCGCTGACGCTCAAGGTGGCGCACCCGGATCAGGTGCGGCGGCTGGTTCTGGACCTGACCAAGGCGGCGGGCGGCTACCCGACGCTGGTTTCCGACGGTCGCCTGGACCTGCGCGTGCCGCCGCAGCAGGTGGACGCGCTGTTGGCGCAGGTCAGCCAATCCGGGCTGGTGCTGGCGCGGACGCTGCAGCGCAACGATCGCACGGAGACGATCGCCGATTTGCAGGCGCGGCTGCGCACCAAGCGCGATATTTTCCAGCGATTGCGGGCATTTCTGGACGACTCGAACGTCGCGGCGACGCTCAAGGTCGAGCGGTCGATGACCGCGCTCGTCACCGATCTGGAGCAGCTGCGCGGCACGCTGGAGCTGGAGGAGGCGAATGTGCGCAATGCCGCGGTGCGCATCACGTTCCAGTTCCACCAGGAGCGGCGGGTCGACCAGGTCGTCTCGCCGTTCGCGTGGCTGAACACCTTGGATCTCGAGCAGTTTGTGGGGGGATTCTAATGCGTTGGCTGCTGTTTGCCGCGGTTGCGCTGTGCGCCGCCTGCGGCCCGACTTACCGGATGGACGCGCCCGACGGGTTCGTCAAATACACCAAAGGTCACGGGCAGTTTGCTTGGACTACCGCCGATGGCGTGCGCGTCAAAGCCCGCGACGTCAAGAACGAGCCGAAGGCGGAGCTGGCATTTTGGACCGATGCGACACAAAGGCATTTGACGGCGCGCGGTTACACCAAAAAGAGCGAGCGCTGCTTCACGACCCGCGCCGGCGCCAAGGGCTGCACGCTGGAGTGGCTGGCGCCGCGCGGCAACGAGGATTGGGTGTTCGCTGTCACACTTTTCGTCACAGGTGAGCGCGTGACGCTCGTCGAGGCGGCGGGGCCGTTTGCGCGCTACGTCGCGGTGGAAGCCAAGCTGGCAAAAGCGCTGGAGACTTTTGACCCGGGGCTGTAAACCAAGCTTCACACACTTGCGCATTGCGCCTGCCGCGGGGATCCCGGACAATCCGTGCCGACGCGCAACGTTGCGTGGGTGCAGCACCGGGAGCGGCGAGATGGCGGGGCGAACACCACACCGGCGCGCGACGATCCTCTTTGCCTGCGCGCTTTTGGCTGCGTGCGGCACGCCTGCTGTCGCGCCAGTCACGCAAGCCTCGGACAGCGGCGCCAGCGATGACGCCGCCCAGGAAATCGCCGAAGACGTGCCGGTCGGCACCGACGCTGTGATCGACATCGCCCCCGACGGCCCCGTCACCTGCGGCGCCACGCCCGCGCCCGACGGCTGCCCGTGCGTGGCCAGCCAGGACTGCGGCAGCGGCCTCTGCCTCGAGACGCCCAACGGCTTGCACTGCGCCGCGCCGTGCACAAGCGACTGCCCCGTAGGCTTTGCCTGCACAAGCGTCCCCAAGCCCGATGGCAGCAGCGCCAAGGTCTGCGAATCCGTGTTCGCCGAGCTCTGCAACCCGTGCAAGGACAACACAGCCTGCCAGGACGTCGCCGGCAGCGGCGCGCGCTGCGTGAAAAGCCCCGACGGCGGCGCGTTCTGCGGCGTCGGCTGCAAGACAAACGACGAATGCCCGCCCGGCTATGGCTGCCAGGACGCGCAGGACATCGGCGGCAACAAGCTGAAACAGTGCGTGTTTTTGGGACCCGGCTCGTGCGCGTGCTCGCAGACCGCCATCGCCGAAAAAATGGCCACGCCGTGCACGCTTTCCGCCGGCCTCGCTGTGTGCGCGGGCGAGCGCGTGTGCCTGCCCGATGGCGCCAAGAACGCGCCCAAAGGCGGCGGCTTGAGCGCGTGCATCGTCGACGCGGCGAGCGGCGCGACCGAGACGTGCGACGGCGTCGACAACAACTGCAACGGCCAGATCGACGAGGGCACTTGCGACGACGCGCAGCCGTGCACAACCGATTTGTGCAACAATTCCGGGACAATAGCCAAGTGCGAGCACACCTTCAACACGCTGGCGTGCGAAGCCGACAACTCGGTCTGCACCGTCGGCGACCACTGCACCGACGGCGCCTGCCAGCCTGGACCAGCGCTCAAATGTGACGACCAGAACCTGTGCACGGTCGACAGCTGCGACGCGAAGCTCGGTTGCCAGAGCCTGCCCGCCGACGGCACGCCGTGCGACGCGGACGGCAGCAACTGCACCGTCGGCGACGCCTGCAGCGGCGGCAAGTGCGTTGCCGGACCGCTCAAAGCCTGCGACAGCGGCACGGTTTGCGTCAGCGCCACCTGCGACATCGCCACCGGCGGCTGCGAGAGCGTCAACACCGACGGCGTCGCCTGCAACGACGGCAACCCCTGCACCGTCGGCGAAGCCTGCGCCGGCGGCAAGTGCGTCGGCAGCGCCAGCTTGTGCGACGACAAAGACAGCTGCACGGTCGACGTCTGCGACGCCAAGGTCGGCTGCCTCCACACCGCCACGAGCGGACCGTGCGACGACGGCAGCGTCTGCACCGTCAACGACGTCTGCCAGACCAGCGGCTGCGTCGGCGTGCCGCAGAGCGCCACGCAGTGCGACGACGCCAACCCGTGCACGACCGATAGCTGTGACGCCAAGCTGGGTTGCGTCCACGCGCCCGCCAACGGCGCGTTCTGCTACGACGGCGACGACTGCACGTTGGGCGACCACTGCAAGGGCGGCACGTGCGTCGGCAGCAGCAACGTGTGCAGTTGCAGCACGACGGCGGACTGCGCCGTGTTCGACGACGCCAACCTCTGCAACGGCGTCCACTTTTGCGATACCGGCACGTTGCCTTACGGCTGCCGGCTGAATCCGTCGACCGTCATCACCTGCGACGCCGCGCTTGACACGCCCTGCGCCCAGAACGTCTGCGCCGCGGCGACCGGCAAGTGCGGGTTGACGCTCAAGCCCAACGGCTTGGTCTGCAACGCCGACGACAACTTGTGCACCCAGGGCGACACCTGCCAGGACGGCGCCTGCAAGCCCGGCCCTGCGCCCGCCTGCGACGACAAAAACCCTTGCACAACAGACGCTTGCGACCCGGCGAGCGGCTGCACGCACGCCTTCAACGCCGCGCCCTGCAACGCCGACGGCAACGCTTGCACCGACGGCGATGCCTGCACGCAGGGCGTCTGCCAGCCCGGCCAGCTCAAGATCTGCAACGACGGCGAGTTCTGCACCTACGACAGCTGCGACAGCGCGACCGGCCAGTGCGTCTACGAAGGCGCGAAAATCAGCTGCGCGGACAACAACTTGTGCACCGTCGGCGACGAGTGCGCGCTCACGCCGGGCGGCAACACCTGGTCCTGCGCGCCCGGCGCCGCCGCCAGCTGCGACGACACCAACCCGTGCACGATCGACAGCTGCGACCCGGCCAAGGGCTGCGTCTACGTCGCGCAATTCAACGTGAAACTGCCATGTTACACCGGTCCCGGCGGCACCGAGAACGTCGGCATCTGCCACGGCGGCCAGGGCACGTGCGACGCCAATGGCAAGCTCGGCTCGTGCGACGGCCAGCAAGTGCCTGATGCCACGGACATTTGCGACGGCCTCGACAACGACTGCAACGGCGCGACCGACACCGGCTGCAGCGCCAAGTCGTTCACCGCCCGCTTCGGCACGGTCGGCATCGACGGCATGTCCGGCGCCGGCACGGTCTTGCACAGCCAATTCGGCAGCGCGTGGCTCGGCGGCGCCGCCAGCGGCAGCGGCAACGCGCCCGGCATCTGTTTCGGTTCGCTGCCGTTCATGAACGGCAAGCAATTTTGTTGGTGATGCGGCAGCACCGGCGGTTGGCGGGTGCGACGGTTGACTGGTCACGGAACCAGAGTGAGGGCAGGCCCATGAACGCGCGTTTCCCGATTTGGCTCGGCACTTTTTGCCTGCTGCTGCTGTTCGCGCTGCCGGCGCAGGCGACCGTGCCGGGCACGCTGCTCGTCGAAGGCACGCTGGCGAACGTCGCCGGGGCGCCGGTGGCCGATGGCACGTATTCCATCAAGTTCGCGCTGTATGGCGATGCGGTCGGCACCACGCCGCTGTGGGTGGAAGGCCCGCTGCAGGTGGCGGTCAAAGGCGGCGGCTTTTCGCAGTTGCTCGGCGTGACGACGCCGCTGACGGGCAGCGTGCTGGCGGCGGGGACCTCGCCGATGCTGGCGCTGGCGGTCGCGAGCGATCCGGAGCTGCCGCGCAAGCCCATCGCCTCGGTGCCGTTCGCTGTGCGCGCTGGCACGGCGGAGAGCATCGACTGCACGGGCTGCGTCAGCGCAACTGCACTTGCTCCATCGGTTTTTGCGGCGATCACCGCGGCCAGCAACCTCGCCAAGGTCGCCACCACCGGCGCGTATGCCGACATCGTCGGCACGCCAACGCTCGTCGCGCTCGGCCAAGCCTGCGCCACCGGCCAGGTCGTCTCGGGCATCGACGCCACCGGCAAGGTCGTCTGCACGGCCAGCTCCTCGCTCGGCGGCGACCCGCTCGGCTACGTCTCCGGCGGCACGCTGACAAACGTTGCCACGACGTCCAGCGCGGGCGGCACCGCCATCGCCATCCCGGACAACAACCCCACCGGCGTCACCGACACGATTGTCATCAGCAACTTCAGCCCAATCGCCACCATCGCCGTGTCGGTGGACATCAGCAACAGCGACATCTCACACCTCACCGTCAACCTCATCGCGCCGGACAAGACGGTCTTCGTTTTGTTCAACAAAAACGGCTTCAAGGGCGGCAACATCGTCACCACCTACCCCACGCCGACGCCGACGTTCAGCGGCGACCTCGCCAGCTGGTCCGGCAAGTCCGCGGCCGGCTCGTGGCAGCTGCAAGTCATTGATTCTGCCGCACAAGCCGGTGGCGGGACGTACGACGGCAAAATCAACAGCTGGTCCATCGCCCTGGGCTACGCCTCGGCCAACAAGGTCGAGGTCAAAGGCAGCCTGACGATCGACGGCAACCTCACCGTCACCGGCAACAACAACATCTTCCCCAGCGGCGCGATCATCGGCTTCAACAGCGCCAGCTGCCCGGTCGGCTGGGTGCCCGCCAACGGCAACAACTCGACGCCCAACCTCGCCGGCCGCTTCCCCATCGGCGTCGGCGCCCTGCCCTACGGCGGCAGCTCGGTGGCGTACGGCGCCACGGGCGGCACCAACAAGTGGCGGCTGTCCGTCGGCACCGGCGGCGCGTCGAGCTGCTCGACGAACTGCGGCAGCAGCTTCAACTACCTCAACGCCGCGACGCTCGACTTCGAGGCGCCCAACAGCGTCACCGCCAACTCCGGCAACAACAACTCGGGCGGCGCGTACCTGGAAATCATGCCGCCGTACGTCGGCATCTATTTCTGCATGAAGCAGTGAATGAATCGCCGGCCCGTGGCGTTGTGCTCCTGAGGGCGCACGCCCGCGGAGGCCGCGATGAACGCCAGGAATTTCAGCGTCTTTGTCCTCGGCGCGTGCCTGCTCCTCACGACGCCGGCGTACGCGCGCGGCGGCGGCCACGGCGGCGGCGGCGGGCATGGCGGCGGTCACGGCAGCTCCGGCCACGGCAGCTCCGGGCACGGCAGCTCCGGCCGCAGCAGCGGCGGCAGCACGTTTCACGCCGCGGCGCGCCACGGCTACCGAAACGGCCTCGGCTGGTACACGGCGCCCGGGCGGTACGGCGGCTACACGGCAGTCAGCGCCAGCAGCGACGCCAACCGCGGCGACACGGCGTGGCGCCTCGCCAGCGACGGCGTGTGGATCGACAAATCCGCGCAAAGATTGGGCTTTTCCGCGACGGGAACCTTCGATTCCGGCTGGGAGCTCGGCACGCGCTGGCTGTGGGTGACCGAAAAGCTGGACGACGGCCGCCAGGACAGCTTTGCGCTGGGCGCCTTGAACTTGAGCTACGCCTGGCCGCTGGCGGACACCCTGCAGCTGCGGCTGGGCGCCGGCGCGGACATGCTGCTGGGCCAAAGCGGCGCGGGCGTGGGCGGGCACTTGCTTGCCGGCGTCGACATTTTCCCGCCAGGACCGCTTGTCGTGTCGCTGGACGGCGAGTTCGGCGAGGTCGCGGATGAGGTCCTGCTGCGCGGCGAGGCGACGCTGGGCGTGATGCTCGGCCACCTGGAGCTGCGCGCCGGCTGGGACGAGCTTGTGCTGGACGGTGACCCGCTCGGCGGGCCGCTGGTGGGGATGCGCGTTTGGCTGTAGTCAGGGAAACGGCGGCGAGCCCTGCGCGACCTGCGTGAACTGCACGGTGTAGCTGGCGCAGAGAAACGGCGCGCCGGGCTGGTGGTGGACGCGGACGAAGTAGGTCGCGCTCCAGTCGCTGCAGACGTTGACGCCGGGCAGCGGCATGGCGCCGGGACCGGCGGGCGTACACGGGCACTGGCCGACGTTGGACTTGCCGCCCCAGCTGCCGAAGAAGTCGACGGATTCGTCGTGGAGTGTCTCGCCGCTGCAGACCTTGTCGGCCGCGCCGCAGCTGCCGCGGTAGACGTCAAACGCGAACGCCTGGCCGGGGTTTTGGGGGAAGTCGATGTGCAAGTCGAAGGCGTTGCAGCTGCCCTGCGGGCCGGTGGTCAGCGCGTCAGCGGCGTGGAAGCTGTACCAGTGGCTGGTTTCACCCGGCAGGATCTGGCCGCTGGCGGTGAGCGTGGCGCCGGACGGCAGGTCGCCGAGGATCGTGGCGCCGCCACAGCTGCCGCCGCCGGTGCTGGCGGCGATGGCGCACTCGCAGCCGTCGGTGGCGCTGGCGTTCAAGTCGACGAAGCCGCTGGGGCACGCGCCGCTGCAGCTGCCGCCCACGCAGCCGCCGGGGCAGCCCTGGCTGGCGGTGCCGTCGTCGGTTTTGCCGTTGCAGTCGTTGTCGACGCCGTCGCAGATCTCGTCGGCGCCGGGGTTGATCGCCGCGTCGCTGTCGTCGCAGTCGCCGGGCTGGCTGGCGGTGTTGGACTTGGACGGGCCGCACAGGCACAAGCCGCTGCTGGCCACGCCGTAGCCGTCGCCGTCCTTGTCGATGTAGAAGAGCTTGCAGCCGATGGCGCCCGGCTCGTCGGTCTCGCCGTTGCAGTTGTTGTCGATGCCGTCGCAGATCTCGGCTTTGAGCGCGCAGGCGGAGCAGCTGACCCACTCGGGCGTCACGATGGACGGGCAGATGCACGCGGTGTCGGCGGGGTCGCCAAAGTGGCAGTACAGCGTGCAGCCCTTGGCGCCGGCTTCGTCGGTCAAGCCGTTGCAGTTGTCGTCGATGCCGTTGCAGATCTCGACCTTCGGGTAGACGTTCGGATTCGTGTCGTCGCAGTCGTTGCACATCAGGCTATAACCGATGTCCGCGTCGCCCCAGCACAAGCACGCAACCGGAGGCACGCCAAACCCGTCACCGTCCTTGTCCAGGCAGTAGTTGCTGCAGCCCTCGGCGCCGGCTTCGTCCGTCAGACCGTTGCAGTCGTTGTCGACGTTGTCGCCGCAGACCTCGGTGGCGGGCGTGGCGGCGTCGCAGGCGGTGAGGACGGTTTTGTTGGTTTGGGCGTCGTAGCTGCACATGCGCTTGCCGGTGCATTTGCCGTCCGGGCTCGTGTGGCTGCACGCCGTGGACTTGCCTTCCATCGCCCAGCTGTCGTGGCAGCTGCAGTCGCCGCTGTCGGGCGTGCAGAGCGTGGCCGGCGTCGCGTCCTTGCCCAACGACACGGTTTTGCAGGTGAAACCGGACTTGCAGCCGCCGCTGCCGCCCAGCGTGCACGCGGTCAGGCAGAACGCGCCGTTGCTGAACGAGGTGCCGGAGCTGGCGCCGTCCACGACGATCGGCAGACAGCGGCTACCTGCGGTCTGGCATTCCGCGTCGTTGGCGCAGGGCATGCACAGCGTCGGGTAGGTGGCGACCGGGCATTGGCCGTCGAGGTGGTCGGCGCACAGCGTGCCGTCGGCGCAGACGCACGTCGCATCGGGATCGGCGGCGCTATCTGGCGCGTCCGCGGCGACGACGTCCGGGGCAACGTCGGGTTGGGAATCGGCGACCGCGGCGTCAGCGCCGTCTGTCGTTTCGACCGCAGCGTCAGCCGCGACGGGCGCAACAGGCGCGCCGCAGCTGGCCAAGATCGTCGCGAAAATTCCGAGCACGCACGCGCGCATGGGCCCTCCCGCAAGCGAGCGTGCGCGTGCGCGGCCGGCGCGTCAACCGCGGATCACGGCCGTGGCGGGTATGGCGCCTCGAAGCCAGGCGGCGGGAACTGCGCCATCAAGTCAGAGACTTCCCCGCGCACGCGCGCCAGCGCCGCTTCGTCCTCGCGGCCGCGAATCGCCGCGGCGATCCAGCGCCCGACGTGCGCCATCTCCGCTTCCTTCAGGCCGCGCGACGTCAGCGACGGCGTGCCGATCCGCACGCCCGACGGATCGAACGGCGAGCGCGTGTCAAACGGGATGCTGTTGAAATTCGCTTCCAAGCCAGCGATATCCATGGCTTTTGACGCCTGCTTGCCGGTCGCGCCGAGCGCCGTCGCGTCAAACAGGATCAGGTGGTTGTCCGTGCCGCCCGTCGCCAACGGCAGCCCTTCCGCCTGCAGCGCCGCCGCCAAAGCCCGCGAATTCGCGACGATTTGCTGCGCGTACAGGTTGAACTCGGGCGTCGCCGCCTCCTTGAGCGCCACCGCGATGCCCGCCGTCGTGTGATTGTGCGGCCCGCCCTGCAGTCCCGGGAACACCGCGCGGTCGATCGCCGCCGCGTGCTGCGCCTTGCACAGGATCATCCCGCCGCGCGGCCCGCGCAGCGTCTTGTGGGTCGTCGTCGTCACCGCGTCGGCGTGCGGCACCGGGCTGGGATGTGCCCCGCCCGCCACAAGACCGGCGATGTGCGCCATGTCGGCGACAAGCAGCGCGCCACAGGCGTGGGCGATCTCGGCGAACGCCGCAAAATCGATGATCCGCGGATACGCCGTAGCGCCGCAGATCAGGATCGCCGGGCGGAACTCCATGGCTTGGGCGCGGATCGCCGCGTAGTCCAGCAGGTGCGTCACCGGATCGACGCCGTACTGCGCCGCTTGGAAAAAGCGGCTCGTCGCGGAGACCTTCCAGCCGTGCGTCAAGTGGCCGCCTGCCGGCAGGCCAAGGCCGAGAATCCGCTGATTTTCCGCACCTTTGGGAATCAGCCCGGTGTACGCAGCCAGGTTCGCCGGCGAGCCGGAGTACGGCTGGACGTTGACGTGCTCGGCGCCGAACAGCGCCTTGGCGCGGTCAATCGCCAGCGTCTCGATCTGGTCGATGAACTGCTGGCCCTCATAATACCGTTTGAAAGCATAGCCTTCTGAGTACTTGTTGGTCAGCACCGTGCCCGTCGCCTCCATCACCGCCGTCGACGCGTAGTTCTCCGACGGGATCAGCTTGGCGGTGTAAAACTGCCGCGCTTCCTCAGCGGCAATCATCTGGCGCAGGTCGGGATCGTCGGCGGCAAGGGCATTCAGCGGATTCATGGGGACCTCGGGAGCGATGCGCTCGGGGCGCGGACTTTGGCAAACGCGCGGCGGAACGTCAAAGGTCATGACGAGCCTGTGACGGACGGCGCATGGCGGCGCTTTTCTTGTCAACGGACGTGGCAGTCGCGTCGGCGTTGGCAAAGGGAGCACAATCATGAAGCGCTGGAATGGGTTCTGGATCGGCTTGGGCGTGGCGGGGATGGCGATCAGCGGCTGCGCGAGCAGCAACAACGGCGGTGGCGGCGGCAGCGACGCGCAGACGTTCAAGGACGTCGCGTACGACCCGCCGCTGAACCTGGACCATTGGGTGTACGCGCTGGCACGCGATGACGGCACGACGCAGACGGTGACGGCGCGGGTGGCGGGCACCAAGACCATCGGCGGCCAGGTTTTTGCGCGGCTGCAGGTCGGCACGCTGCCGACGACGCCGAACGATCCGGCGGCGAACTACATCGAGGTCTGGGCGCAGCCGCAAGGCACGGCGGTGGTCTTTGCCGGTGGCGAGATCCACAACAAGTCCATGAACTTGCCGGCGGGGACGCCGGACATGACGCTGACGGTGAATCCGCCGGTGACGGTCGAGACAAACGTGCCGGTGGGTGTGGCGCAGTCGATCACGGCGACGGCGAGTTTGCTGATCGGCGATCCGGCGACGGCGGACCCGGTGACAGGGACCAAGACCGGCACGTTCCAGCTTGTCAGCAAGAATGAGACGGTGGACACCGGCGTGGGCGTGCAGACTGGCGCAGCGCACTACAGCGGCGAAGTCGTTGTGATGAATCAGAAAGCCAGCGGCGAGCTGTGGCTGGTGTCGGGCGTTGGCGTCGTCAAGGCGCTCGGCGCGTGGCCGGGGCTGCCGGGCGCGGTCAAGGGCGTGAACATGGGGCTGGCGGGCTCGGGCGGCGTCGTCGTGAACGGTACCGAGACGGTCGCGTCGCAGGAGGGCGTGCTGACGCCGGGCCACACGCAATTTTCGCTGGACACCTATGACATCGATGACGGCATCTGGGCCGACAAAAACACCCATGCGAACATGCTGTTGGAGCTGCGCTGGGCCGACCCGGTCAAGGCCAAGACCGCCACGCCGCCGCCGGTGCAGA
>CAIPXZ010000225.1 GCA_903869075.1 uncultured Myxococcales bacterium
ATTGATCAGATAGTCGTAGGCGACACGCTCCTTTTGCCCAAGCTTTTCCGCCGAGGTGTACTCAATGGCGACAAAGGCTTGGTGGTCGTCGCCCGCGCCCTCCGGGTGAATCGCGACCGCCTTGGCCTGTCGGTAATCAATGCCCGCGCGCTTGTAGACCGGCGGCAGGGGAAACAGCACTTGATCCGGGCGCAGCAGTCCGACGCCGACCCAGATGTTGGACGGAATCCAGTTGTAGTCGGACTTGGGCGACACGACGATGACCTCGTGCTCCTTGCCCAGCCACTTGCGCAGGAACGACGCCGCGGTGTGACCGGCGATGCCAGAGCCCAAGACGACGACGCGTGCACCCATGTGGACTCCTCTGGCGGCGCGCAATGTGCGCGAAATTCCCGGCATTTTGTCGGGCACAGCTGTGAGAGTCCCCAGCGCAAAAAAGGGTTCAGCCCGCCAAAAATGAGGTCAATGGGCGGCAACCGTCGCGAGCGCAGTCGGGCTCAGTCGCCCGTCTTCCATCTCGTGCAGCTCGTCAAAGATGTCCAGCGTCCGGTGGTCATGCGTCACGACAACGACCGCCGCGTCCTGTTCGCGCGCCACTTTGCGAAAGAGCTCCATCACTGCCCGCCCGCGCACTTTGTCCAGCGCCGCCGTCGGTTCGTCGGCCAGCACGATTTTGGGGTGATTGGCCAGCGCCCGCGCGATTGCGACCCGCTGCTGCTCGCCACCGCTCAGCGTGTCCGGCATCGATGACGCGCGGTGGCCAACCTCCAGCCAGTCCAGCAGCTCCAGCGCCCGCTTCTTGGGATTCGACGTGCCGCCAATCTCGCACGCAATCTCGACATTTTGGCGCGCCGTCAGGAACGGCACGAGGTTGGACCGCTGAAAGACAAAGCCAAGGTGCGCGCGTCGCAGTTCCTGCACAGAAGCCAGCAGGCGGCCGTTATCGACCACGAGCTGATCGCCAAACCAGATGCGACCGGCATTGGGCAGCGACACGAGTCCCAAAGCCTTGACCAAGGTCGACTTGCCCGCGCCGCTGGGTCCCAAGAGTGCGACGACAGACCCGCGAGCGACGCGCAAGGACACGTCCTGCAGCGCACGGACCAGCGTATCGCCCTGGCCGTAGTGCTTCTCCAAATGCTCAGCCCGCAGCGCGTCCATCAGCCCTCCAGCGCGCGCGCGGGATCGACCCGAAGCGCGTGAACGATGCCGAGGATGCTCGCCACCGTGCTGATGGTGAGGACGAGCGCAAAGACGCCCATGACGGTGTCTTCAGTCAGAACCACGCGGCGGGGAAAGTGCGGAAACGCCTGCACGCCGATCGCGACCGCAATGCCGTAGCCGACGACGCCGATGGCCAGCGCCTGCTGCAGAACCAGCCCGCCGAGACGCCAGGGTGAGGCGCCCATCAGCTTCAAAACCGCGATGTCGTGGGTCTTGTCGAGCGTCATCATGTAGACGACAGCACCGATCAACAGCGACGATGTGACGACCAGAATGACGGCAAAGAGCGCGAGTTGCTTGCGCGGTTTGTCGACGACGCCGTCCAGCAGCAGCTGTTCTTGCTCCGCCGAAGTGAACACCGACGTGTCCGGCCATTGCGCCAGCGACGCCATCACCGCATCGGCACGGGCGGGCTCGACGTCAACCAGCACCGCGGCGATCGGTGAACTCGCCAGCGCGGGTGCGCGAAAATCGGGATCGCCGGTCAGCGCTTCCAGCGCCGGTTGCGCGCGGCCGAGATCGGTCTGCCGCAGCCGCTCGGTACGCCGCTCGCGTTCAGCGCGGATCGCATCGCTCGGCGTGTCCTCTGCCAGGAGCTGCGCATCGGCAACAGTCGCAAAAATCAGGCCATCGCCGCCAGACGCGAGAAGCTGCTTGGTCAGGCCCACGACACGCAGCTCTTCGCGTGCCACGTGCAGCGTGTCGCCGATGACCAGACCGAGCGATGCGTCGGCAATGATCTCGCCGTGTGGCTGAACAATCGGCCGCCCGTGCGTCAGCGCCAGCGCCTCACCGCGGTCCACGGGGAAGTCGAGACCGACGAGCGCAAACCGCAGCGAACGCCCGGCGTGCTCGCGTTGCATGACTTGGTAGGTGAATGCCCGCGCCCGTTTGACCGAGGGCATGGCCGCCACGCGGGCGACAATCGACGGGTCAAGGCGCGACATGTCGGCAAAAGGCCCGCGCGTGCCTTGCTGCACGACCCACAGGTTCGTCCGCACGGAGCGCACAAGGATGGTCGCGTCGTCGACAAGGCCCAAGTAGATGCCGGCCATCGCGAGCACGACCGCAAACAGCAGGGCAACGCCAAGGCTCGTGCCAATGAAACGGCCAAGCCGATGCCGCACGTCCAAATACGCGAGGTTCATGGTGTGGCCTGCGACCAGCTGCGGCCTTCGGCGAGATCGGCACTGCCTGGAATGTTGGTCAAGACAACGTCACCGGGCGCGAGGCCTTGGGTGATTTCGACCAGATCTGAGCCGACGACTCCGACAGTCACGGGTACACGCGTGATGCGCCCGTTGTGGTCAACAAAGCAGAAGGTGCCGCGTGCGTCGCGGTGCAGAAAGGCCAAGGGCAACCGGACGGCTTGCGTCTTGCGCTCCAGCTCAATCCAAACGTCCGCCCGCTGACCGACGGCGATGCGCTCGGGCGGATTTTGCAGGAGCACGTCGACGCGCAGTTCGTGGGTCTGGCGATCGACCTCGCGGCCGATGCGATCCACCGTGCCAGTCAGGAACGTGTCGCCTTCTGCGCCCAGCCGCACGCGCACGGTCTGGCCGTCGCGCAGCCACGGCAGCGCGTTCTCGTCGATCCACGCGCGACTCCACAGCTGGTCCGTCGCGACGACGCGCAGCACCGTTGTGCCCACCGACACCGTGTCGCCAGGGTCGCGCAAGCGACGAATCACGACACCATCAAAGGGTGAAACGAGCGCCGCACGGGTGAGGATACTGCGCCGCGCGTCCGCCGTCCCTGTTGCCACGGCCACCTGACGCGTCGCTTCCGACTGCGTCGCGCGCACCCGCGCCACTTCCGCTTGGGCCAGTGCCAGCCGCTGAACGGCGAGGTCCAGATCGCGTTTGGTCGCGGAACCACCGGCAACGAGGGCGCGAAAGCGCTCCTCCTCCACCCGCGCAAACGTCAGGTCGGCTTCTGCACGTTGACGATCCGCCGCAATCCGTCCCGTCGCGGCTTGGGCGAGTGCAACACCTGACGATGCCGATTGCGCCTCTGCGGCCAGTTGCTCCGGCGCGAGCTGGGCGACAACTTGACCGAGCTTCACGCGGTCGCCCTCGTCGACGAAGACGTCCGACAGGCGTCCTACCATGTCAAAGCCGAGTTGGACTTCGCGCCGGCTCTCGACCGTGCCGCGCCCAAACGCCTCGCGCACGACGTCGCCGCGGGCAACCGTGTGGGAAGTGGCGGGCAATGGACGCGTCATGCGGTAGCGGATGCCAGAACCGATGACGGCCAGCACGATGGCGAACTTCAAGACGGTCCAGACGATGTGGAGAAGGCGTTTGCGGGTCATGAGGTGAGCAACTCGTCGGCTTTTCACTTCGCCGTCGCGTGGTTCAGAGCCAGCGTTGCGCGAGAGGGTTCCGAGCCATACGCCTCGTCAGACGGGCAAGCCAAAGACGCGACCGAGCGCGAGCGCCATGCTGAACAGACTCTCGCCTGCGACGAGCCCGGAGGCGATGGGAACGAGCGCGCTGGCTAAACCGGGACGGGCGCGACGAATGCCGGTCCCGATGAGTGCGCCCACGCACATGGCGAACGTGGTTGACGCGGGGATGACCATCGCCATGCCGAGCCCTGCCGCGGAGGGAACCCATCCACGCAGGCGATTGGGCAGCAAGTGTTCAAGAGCTGCCAGCGTGATACCAATGAGCGCGCCGACGAGACCAGCGACGCGTGCTGCGTGGGGGATGCCGGAAAGGCCTTCGCTCAGCGCGCGCGAAACCGAGGCCCACACCATGACGGCGGGTGCTGGCAACTCGGGCGTACCCAGGACGGACGCGTCCGGGACCAGCAACAGGAATGCAGGCACGACCGCCAGCGAGCCGATCGCCACGCCGAAAAACTGCGCAAGCACCTGCCGACGCGGGCTTGCGCCAACGAGTTGACCGGCTTTCAGGTCGGTCAGCAGGTCGCCCGCGTGCAATCCGACGCCGCCCGTGACGCTCGCAGCCATCAGGTTCGCTGTCAGGTGAGCCGGAAGCACCGCGCCGTAGAAGAGCTGGGTCACCGGTCCAAGCGCCTTGGTCGGCGAAAGGTCCGTCTCGCCTGTGACGCGACCGGCAATCACGCCCATCACCAACGCGAGCGGAATCGCCAGCGCACCCGCCCACAGCGGAATGGCAAAGAGCGCGTACATGAGCGCCACCGCGGTTGGCGCGAGGACCGCGAGACCGATCGCGAACCAGCGCAGCGGGGCTTCCTGTGATGTTTCGGCCGCCAAAGCGTCGTGCTGCGGTCGCAGCGCGGTGAACAGCGCGAGAATCGCCCGCGCGCCGGAGCGCCATTGCAGCGCGAAGGAGAAGACCCCGGCCGACACAAGCAAGGCAGCACCGGGCCAGACCGTGAACGCGACGATCGACTTGTAGTCCACGGCGGCTACTGCGCCACTCGCAAGCAGTTCGGGCGCAAGCCAAGCGTACGTCACAATCGCGCCGAGGAACATCGACCATGCCGTCCGCGGGGCCATCATGGCGCCGCCACCCACAAGCACGAGGCTCGCGTCCAGTCCCAGCGTCCACGAACGCGCGGCGTGTCCGGCAAACGAGAACGGCAACGACAGCAGCCCGGGCAGCCGCATGGGCAGCGTCCGCACGTCGCGAAAGACAGTGAACAGCGCCGCGACGCCAGCAGCGGCAAACAGGCGGTTGGACTGCTGACCGCCCTGGGACTTCTCGTGCATCGCCCGCAGCGTGGTGGCGGTCGCCATACCCAGCGGAAATGGCAGGTGGTCCACGTCCAGCATCTGCCGCTTGATCGGAATCGCAACGACGACACCCAGCGCGGCGATGACCGCAAACCAGACCGCGAGCGCGACACCATCTGGCCGATGCCCGGTCAGAATCAAGAGCGCCGGCAGCGCCGCCATGTTGCCGCCACCTGTCATGAATGCAGCGGCTGAAGCGACAGAGCTGACGGTCATGTTCTCCAGCAGGCCAAGGGGCTTGCGCGTCAGGCCGACCGCGTGCAGCGCCCGAAATAGGCCAAAGGCGATGATGGTCGACGTCAACGTGACGCCCAAACTCCAGCCGGTCTTGAGGACGACGTAGACGTTGGAGACGCAGAGAACGGCGCCGATCGCCATGCCGCCGAGGACAGCGCGCGTGGTGAGTTGGCTTGTCTCGATAGGCGCATCCGGCGAGTCGATCACGTAGCGAGCGCCTCCCGACCATAGATGGACGCACCGAGGCTCAAGAGCGCTGGAACAGGTCTACAATCCGCCGCATCGATTCGCCCGCACGTGTTCTTGGCGACCGAGCCGCAGCCGCCGCCACACGCGAGCTGCGACGAACATCCCGCACACTGGGCAATCGCCAGAACGTCGCGCTCTTCCCACGCGGCGACGTCCGCTGCATTCAGCTGGCGCTCGGGCCAGAACGTGCCCAGCACTTCATCTTGCTTGCCGACCGTCGCCGTGCACGAATAAATCTTGCCGGTATAGTCAAAGGCCCACTCGGTCTTGCACGCTGGGCACGAATCAAACAGCGGCGGCGGCAGCTCCCCGTGCTCAAACAGAAAGCGGGAAATGGAGAAGGCTGGCTTGTGAAAGCGCAGGATTTCCGGGTCAGCTTCAATCAACTGCTGGATGTCCTGAAACAGCTCCAGACGCGAATAGAGCCGCGAGCGCTCCGTCTGGCAGTGGTGCAGTTCGTAGTTGCGGCCGATTTGCGTCTTGAAATTCGGGTTGTCCGTCCAGCCACGGTCAATCGCAAAGTGCGCGAGTTCGGCAAACGCGGCGACGTTGTCGCGGTCGAGCACGCTGCGCAGATTCACCGGCAAACCGGCCGCCAGACACGCGTCGATACCGTCGACAACCCGCGAAAACGTGCCGCCGCCGCCTTTGAGCATCCGGCGGGCGTCGTGGATCGGCTGCGGCCCGTCGAGCGTGACCTGCACTTCACGGATGCGGCCTTTGCGCAGCGTCTCGACGTAGGACTCCAGCCAGTAGCCATTGGTGACAATCGCGAGATCCATCCCGCGTGCTGCCGTCTCCTGGACCATCGACTCCACCGTCCGCCGCGTCGAAACGTTGGGCAGCAACGGTTCGCCGCCAAAAAGCGTCACATACTTGGCGCGGTCCGCAAACGTGTCGTCCACATAGCGGAAGAACGCGTCGAGAACTGCCGTGCCGTCACCACTGGGCGCCGGTGCGTATTCGTCTTGATAGCAGTACGAACAGCCGAAATTGCAGGCGTAGGACGGCACGTAGAAGAGCTGGACTTCGTCTGTGTCGCGCGCCGCAATGAAGTCCAGATACGCCTGACGATACCGCCGCGCCTCTTCATCGGCAAAGACGAGGTAGCCTTTGGCGGCGAGGGCATCCGGGTCCGTAATCTCCCCTCGGGCGAGGCACGCGCCGTCGTTGGCGGGGAGGATATCGGCCTGTCCGCTGAGGACGTTGACCAGCAACCAGCGATCGTCGCCGTGGATCTGCGTCAAAATGTTGTGCTTGGAGAGTTGCATGGACGACCCCGGAGAGGCGCGCAGCCGCGCAGTCCCCCGCGTCAAGTACCCCGCACCCTCCGCGACAATTAAAAACCCGCACGTCGCGACGGCGTAGCCGAGCGCGTGTTCAG
>CAIPXZ010000226.1 GCA_903869075.1 uncultured Myxococcales bacterium
ATCGTTGACGTCGGCGATCCAGCGGTGCGCGCCCGCCACGCGCAGGTGCCGCAGCGCCGCCTCGAGGAATTCCTCGGCCACGTCATAGCGCCCCGCGCCGCGCGCCACCTGGGCGATGCGCAGCTGCGCCATCCCGGTCCGGAGGTCGTCGTCCAGGCAGCGCGCCATCCGCAGCGCCTCGACGAGCACAGTCTCCGCCTCCGGGTAGCGCCCCAGCCGCAGCAGGCTGCCGCCGTGCGCCAGCCGCAGATCGGACGCCAAGTCGGCGTTGTCGGCGTGCGCGCTGCGGGCGCCCGCGGCAAAAAGCGCAATCGCTCGGTGCACTTGGCCGACAGTCCGCGCCGCGTTACCGGCGTCCAGGAAGTGCTGCGCCGCCAGCCGCCGCCGCCCGCCCTGCTCGTACAGCTCGGCGATGCGCGCGTTCTCCGCCACCGGGTCCTGCCGCGGCCGCCGCGCCAGCCACTGCGCCGCCAAGCGGGACAGCAGCCGCCGCTTTTCGTCCTGCATCTGCTGCACCAGCAGCCCCGGGTCGCCGGGATGGGCAAAGGCAAACTCAAGGTCACGCGCCGCCGCCGATTGCTCCACGAACTTCAGCACATCCAGCTGTTGCAGTTGCAGCAGCAGCGCCTTGAGCGCCGTGCGGTCGCGCTCGGACAGGATGTCCGGATCTTCCGGCCGACTGCCGCGCAGCACCGACAGCAGGCCGCCAAACCAGATGGCCTGGCCAAAAATCGCGCCCGCGTCCACCACTTCGCGCAGGTGCGCCGGCAGCCGCGCCAGCCGCCCCGGCAACGCATCCGCGTCCACGCGCGCGCTCGCCTGCTCCGCCTGCCACTCGCCGCGCCACGTCCACAGCCCGCCGCGCTCGACGATCTCGCCCGCCGCCGTCATGCCGCGCAGCGCGTCCACAAGCTTGCCCGGCAGCCCCGCCGACTGCTCCGTCAGCCACACCGCCAGCGTCGCCGGCGCATTGCTCACCCGCTGCAGCAGCTTTTGCGCCAGCGCCAGCGTCGTCGCCGCGTCCAGCGGCTGCAGCGCCACGTGCGCCACGTTCAGATCCGCCTCCGGTGGCTCGATCGCGTCCACAAGCAGCGCCACCGGCGACGCCGTCAGCGCCGTCTGCAGCGCCCGCACCAGCGCCGTCAGCTCGTCCAGCTGCAGCGTCTGCCCGGCGTCCACGTACACGACGCACGGCCCGGCGCGGCCGCGCTGCCGCAGCAGCGTCGCCACGAACTCCATCGACACCGTCATCGGCGCTTCCACCGCGACCTCGCCGCTCATCGTCTCGCCCGGCGCGCGCAGCCCCAGCAGCGGCGCCACGACGGCCATGGCCACCTGCGCGCTCGATTCGCCCAGCAGCGCCGCCACATGCCGCCGCACCCGCTCGTACGGCTGCGCGTCGCGCAGCAGCTCCGGCCCACCGATGATTTCAAGCAGCAGCCGCCCGGCCAAATTCGGCGGCCCGACGAGCTGTTCCTCGGCGCCGATCCGGTACCAGCCGATGCCGCGCTTCTCCGGCGCCGCCGCCCGCTCCACCGTGCTGGCCAGCCGCGACCGGCCCACGCCGCTCGGCCCCGACAGCCAAATCACCTTGAATTGCCGGCTGTTCAGCGCGTTGCGCAGCGGGTTGTACGCCGCCTCAATCTCCGCCCGCCGGCCGACGAGCGGGATCGGCGCGCCAAACAGCCCCGACTCGCGGTGGCCGTCGCGGAATTCCGTCCAGGTATGCCGCGCCGGCGCCGCCACAAGCGGCGTGCCATCGGCCAGCAGCGGCTCGGAAGTGCCTGCCGTTGGCTCGGAAACCAGCGGCGCGCGCGAGATTTCACCCCAGCCCAGCGGCGTCGCCAGCGGCTGCTGGGTGGGCTGCACGGCGTCCAGCGCGGCGTTGCGCGCCTCCACTTCGGCCATCATCGCGCGCGCTTCGGGCGAGTCGAAATCCAGCTCGATGACGCCGGAAATCGTCTCGATGTCCTCGTCGTCCAGCGCCTCCAGCTGCGGCGCTTGCGGCTCCGCGGTGGCGATCACAGGCGTAACTCCGGAGACTCTGGTTCGCTTCGCCGCCATCCGCCCATCCTCAGCCATCGTTCCCGACTCGTGCGGGAAATGATAGAAGCGACGGCTCTGGACGGCAAGACGCCGCGCGTGAAGCTTACACTGAATGACGCCCTGCACTTGCACCGGAGCCTGAACCGCCTGGCGACGCTGTGCCAGACCGACCTCGCGCACGCCCGGGCGCAGCACCTGCAGCCGGCGGCGGACGCGGCGGCGGCGAACGTGCGGCTGGATCGCGTGGCGGCGTGCGACCTGCTGCTGCAGGCGGCGCAGCGCGTGCAGCTGCCGGAAGTGCTCGATTTGGCGGCGCTGACGGAGCGGGCGCGGCGCGGCAGCCCGCTGGACGGCCTGGAGCTCGTGGCGGTGGCGCGCGTGGCGCGGGTGGCGACGCGGCTGCGGCGCGAGGCGCTTGGGTGGCCTGACGCGATGGGGCAGCTGAAGGACGACGTGCGGGCGCTGCCGCCGCTGGACCTGCTGGCGACGCTGCTGGGCGACGCGCTGGACGAGGACGGCCGGCTGCTGGACGCGGCGTCGCCAGAGCTGAAGCGTTTGCGTCATGAAGTCGTGCAGTTGGCGACGCGGCTGCGCAAGCGGATCGCCGAGATGGTCAAGGAGGCGGACGACGACGGCATATTGCAGGACGAGTATTTCACGCTGCGCGACGACCGGTACGTGCTGCCGGTGAAGTCGTCGGACAAGCGCGTGCTGGGCGGCGTGATCCACGGCACGTCGCAGACCGGGCTGACGGTGTACGTCGAGCCGCAGGAGATGGTCGACGGCAACAACCAGCTGGCGCTGGCGATGGAGGCGGTGCGGCGCGAGGAGCGGCGGATTCTGGCGGAGCTGAGCGCGCTGGTGGCGGACGAGGCGGACCTGCTGGCGACGGCGACGCGCGTGCTGGCGGACCTGGATCTCTGGCAAGCGGCGGCGGCACTGGCGCACGAGCTGCGGGCGACGCGGCCGGAATTCGCCGCCGATGGCCGGATTACGCTGCGCAACGCCCGGCATCCGCTGCTTGTGCTGGACGGCGCGACGGTGGTGGCGAACGACGTGAAGCTCGAAAACGGCGCGCGCTGGCTGGTGATTTCCGGGCCGAACGGCGGCGGCAAGACGGTTGTGCTGACGGCGCTGGGGCTGGCGGTGCAGATGGCGCGGCTCGGCTTGCCGGTGTGCGCGGCGGAGGGCGCGCTGCTGCCGTGGTTTGACGCGGTGGAGGTCGTGCTCGGCGACGCGCAGGACATCGAGCGCGGGCTGTCGACTTTTGAGGGCCACCTGCGCGCGGTCCAGCACGCGCTGACGCAGGCGCAGCAGGCGCGCGCGCGGGTGCTCGTGCTGCTGGACGAGCTGGCGGGCGGCACGGAGCCGCTGGCGGGCGCCGCGCTGGCGACGGCGATTCTGGAAACGTTTGGTCTGGCAGGCACTTACGGCGCGGCGACGACGCATTTTGAGGCGCTCAAGCTGCTG
>CAIPXZ010000227.1 GCA_903869075.1 uncultured Myxococcales bacterium
GCATGATGCCGTCGCGCGCCGGCAAGCCGGTGACGATGCCGTACTACGCCATCCCCGACGAGGTCATGGACGACGACGCGCTGCTGCTGGCTTGGGCGCGCGGATCCGTCGCCGCCGCCGAGCGCGCGGAACAGGCCAAGCTCTTGAAAAAACCGCGGAAATAGTCAGGCCCGCAGCCGCGCCAGCGTCCCCGCCAGCACCTGCCCGGTGTAGCTGCCGGCCACGCCCGCCACGGCCTCCGGCGTTCCCGCCGCCACCAGCATGCCGCCCGCCGCGCCGCCTTCCGGCCCGAGGTCCACAACCCAGTCCGCCACGGCGATCAGGTCCATGTGGTGCTCGATCACCAGCACGGAATTGCCTTTGGCGACAAGCTTTTGCAGCACTTCGATCAGCTTGGCGACGTCGTCAAAATGCAGACCCGTCGTCGGCTCGTCGAGCACGTACAGCGTCTTGCCGGTGCCGGGTCGCGCCAGCTCCCGCGCCAGCTTGATGCGCTGCGCCTCGCCGCCGGACAGCGTCGTCGACGGCTGGCCGAGCGCGACGTAGCCGAGGCCAACTTCCTGCAACGTCTTGAGAATCCGCGCGATCTGGCCGTGGACGCCGAACAGCTCCAGCGCCTCGTCGACCGTCGTGTCGAGGATGTCCGCGATGTTCTTGCCTTTGAACGTCACCGCCAGCGTTGCGTCGTTGAAGCGGCGGCCTTTGCAGACCTCGCACGGCACGTAGACGTCGGCCAAAAAGTGCATCTCGATCTGCAGCACGCCGTCGCCGTGGCAGTGCTCGCAGCGACCGCCTTTGACGTTGAACGAAAAGCGCCCGGGGCCGTAGCCCGCGGTGCGCGACTCCGGCAGCTGCGCAAAGACTTCACGAATCAAATCCCACAGCTTCGTGTACGTCGCCGGGTTGGAGCGCGGCGTCCGGCCGATCGGCTGCTGATCGACCTCGATGACCTTGTCCAGCTGGTCCAGCCCGGTCAGCGCCGCGTGCTTGCCCACCGGATGGCGGGTCTTGTGCAGCGCGTTGTGCGCCGACGGCAGCAAAATATCGTGAATCAACGTCGACTTGCCCGCACCCGAGACGCCGGTCACTGCGACGAGCGCGCCCAGCGGCAAATCGACGTCGAGGTTGCGCAAGTTGTGGCTCGCGGCGCCGCGGATCGCGATCCAGCCCTTGGCTTTGCGGCGCTTGTCCGGCACCTTCGTGCGCACGCGCCCGCCCAGCCACGCGCCCGTGCGCGACTGCGGCGAGGCGATCAGGTCCGCCATCGTGCCCTGCGCCACGACGTAGCCGCCCAGCCGCCCGGCGCCCGGGCCAAAATCGACGATGTGGTCGGCAGCGCGGATCGTCTCCTCGTCGTGCTCCACAACCAGCACCGAGTTGCCGAGATCGCGCAGGTGCTCCAGCGTCCGCACCAGCCGCGCCGAATCGCGGGCGTGCAGGCCAATCGACGGCTCGTCCAGGATGTACAGCACGCCCGTCAACTCCGAGCCGACCTGGCTCGCCAGGCGGATGCGCTGCGCCTCGCCGCCTGACAGCGTGTTGCCGCCGCGGCTGAGGCTCAGGTAGCCCAGGCCGACGGACAGCAAAAAGCCGAGGCGCGACAGGATCTCCTTTTGCACCTCCGCCGCAATCGTCGCCGCCGCGCCGTCCAGCGCCATCGTCGAAACCCAGTCATGCGCCGCCGAGACCGGCATCGCCACAACGTCCGTCAGCGCCTTGCCGGCGACCCGCACCGCGCGCGTCTCCTCCTTGAGCCGCAAGCCGTCGCACGCCGGACAGCTCGCCTGCACGAAGTATTTTTGGTAGCCGGCGCGCGCCAGCTCCGACGTCGTGTCCTTCCACCGCCGCTGCAGCTGCGGGATCGCGCCCTCGACGCGCGTCGCCCACGACCCCTCGCCGTGCTTGCCCTGCCAGGCGATCTTCACGCGCTCATCGGTGCCGTACAACAGCAGCTGCCGCTGCGCCTCCGGCAGGTCTTTCCACGGCGTATCCAGCTGAATGCCATGGGATTTTTCCATCGCCTCCAGCACCCGCCACGCCCAGCTGTTCTCGGGGCCGCCCCACGGATCGACGGCGCCCTGGCGCAGCGTGCGCGACTCGTCGGGGATGACCGACAGCGGCTCGACCTGCATCGCGAAGCCCAGGCCATTGCAGTCCGGACACGCGCCCAGCGGCGAGTTGAACGAGAACATCAGCGGCGTCAACTCACTGAAACTACGGCCACATGCCTCGCAAGCCAGCGCCTCGGAGAACGTCTCTTCCTGCCACGGCAGCGCCGGGTTCGCCTCGGCAACCGCAATCACGCAGCGGCCCTTACCGTGCCGCAGCGCCTGCTCGACGGAGTCGGTCAGCCGCCGCTTCTCCGCCGGCCGCACCACTGCGCGATCGACGACCAGATCCACGTCGTGCTTCTTGTTCTTTTCCAGCAACAATTCCGGCGTGACATCGAGGACTTTGCCATCGACGCGCACGCGCACGAAGCCGTCCTTGCGCGCCGCGTCGAACACCTCGGCAAACGTGCCCTTGCGCTGCCGCTCCACCGGCGCCAGCACCAAAATCCGCGTATTTTCGGGCAGCTCGAGGATCGCCTCGACGATCTGCGCCGGCGACTGCTTGCCAACGCGCCGGCCACAGCCCGGACAGTGCTGCACGCCGATGCGCGCCCATAAAACGCGCAAATAATCATAGACTTCGGTAATCGTGCCGACGGTCGATCGCGGATTGTTGCCCGCCGATTTCTGCTCGATGGCGATTGTCGGCGCCAGCCCGGACAGCTTGTCGTACACCGGCTTGTCCATCTGCCCCAAAAACTGCCGGGCATACGCCGACAGCGACTCGACGTAGCGACGCTGGCCCTCGGCGTACAAGGTATCGAAAGCCAAAGAACTTTTGCCCGAACCGGACGGCCCACAAAACACCACGAGCTTGTGCTTGGGCAGCGTCAAATCGACATGCCGCAAGTTGTGCTGCGCCGCACCGCGAATGACGATGCTTGTCCGCGTATCGGCAGGCTGAAGGGCGATCGGGTCGGTCATAGAGCTCCTGGCAAGCAGCGAAAACGAGTCGGCGACAATGCCAAAATACTGAACGGATGTCCAGTAAGCCATCCGGCCGCGAATACATGGAGCGGCAATCGCGAAGCGATTAGGATGGCGCGGTAGAAAAATCCCCAACAAATTGCCAAGTTCCGGCCAAGCAGTGTGTCCCCGAGCCCGCCATCCGGCCGCGAATACGACGAGCGGCAATCGGACAACGATGAGGATGGCGCGGTAGCAAAATCCCCAACAAATTGCCAAGTTCCGGCCAAGCAGTGTGTCCCCGAGCCCGCCATCCGGCCGCGAATACGA
>CAIPXZ010000228.1 GCA_903869075.1 uncultured Myxococcales bacterium
CACGGTGATGCGCGCGGTCGCGGATCGCCTGGACGTGCTGCGCGAGCACGCGGGCGAGCGGCAGAGCCGGACGACTTCGCGCGGTCGCGGCGGTGAAAAGCGCACGGCGCTGGACAGCGAAGACGGCGACGACGGCGAGCTGCAGGACTGGAACGACTAGCCGCGTGCCTACTCCCAGGTGAAGCGCAACGTCAGGCTGCCGAGCGGGCCGGTGGTGACAACGCCGGAGGAGTCGGTGTCGCGCTGGAACGTGAATGATCCCAAGAGCTTCCAGTTTTTGTTGAACTTGTACGAGGCCTTGAGCGTCGTCGCCGTCAAGCCGCCGCCGTCGTCCACATAGCGGCCAACCGCCTGAATCAAGGCGATCTTCACGCCGTGCGCGTGCCACGCGGCGCCGAACTGGGTGTTGTAGAGGAACGCCGAGAGCGGAATGCCTTCGCCATACTCCACGCCGCTGCCGGCGCCAGCGCGCGGTCCGACGACTGCCGTGCCGCGCGTCGCCACCGAAAACATCCCGACATCATTTGGATCTTTGCTGTAGACATAGTACGTTGCGCCGATGAGCGCGTCCCAGTCCTGATGGATCGTCTCGGTCACCGTCACGCCCAGCGAGCCCTGGTCGAGCGTGTCGCCCTGCGCCCGCAGCAGCGCCCGCAGCACTTTGCACGCCTTTGTCGTCTCGGTAGCGCACGCCGTCGCCAACGTCGCTGTGTCCACGGACTTGTTCGCCACCTGGATGTCGGCGATCTTCTGCAATGTGCCGTAATGATTCCAGTTCAACGTCGCCGCCACGCTGGTTTCCCAGTCGCTCTCGCCGTCGGTGTCGTAGCTCGCGCTCAGCATCACGCCGCCTGACGTCGAGTCGGCGCGGATCTGCGCCTCGTGGTCCTTGACGCCCGCCGGCGGCGTCTTGTCGGCAAACGACAGCGTCGACTGCGTCAGCTGCGACGACTTGGGCGAGAACGTGCCGCTGCCCATGAACGTCCAGTGGTCGCCGAGCGTCCAGCTGGGTCCGAGGCCCAACGCGTAGACCGCGCCGGCTTTGACAACGCTCGGGTCGCCGCTCAAGTCCTGGCCGGTGATGCCGAAGCTGCCGTCCAGCGACAAGTCGTCGGTGATGTCCCAGGAGCCCAGCACGCTGCCGGTGCGCGAGCCGGTCGCCGGGCTGTCGGCGGTGGCGGGCGTCTTGCTGACCTGGCCGCTGAGCGCGACGTCGTGCGCCCAGGCTGCCGTTGCCGCCAAGCTGAAGCCGGCACAAGCCAGGACGCCGCGCCACGCTTTCATGCCAGCCTCACAGCGGCGCGCAGCCGCAATTCGCGCACGTCAAGCGCAGGTTGTCGATGCTCACGCCGGAAGTTGTCGCGCCGGTCGCGCTGGTGACGTCATAGCCGATGCGCAAGGTCAGCGGCTGCGAAGCGGGCGCCACGGCGATCGGTCCGAGGTTCAGCGCGCCCCAGCCGCTGTACGCGCCGGAGGTGATGGTCGTCAGGTTTGTCCACGACGTGCCGCTGTTGAGCGAGTACTCGACGACGAGGCTCTGCGACGCGCTGTCGAGGTTGAGGAACGCGTCCATGCCGACGCTGATTGTCATTGTCGCCGGCGAGGTGATCTTGCCGAAGTCGTACATCGGGCTGGTGACGTAGACGTAGCCGCTTGTCGGCGTTTTGGTCAGGTTGCCGCCGATCGCCGTGCCGAGCAAGCCGCCGCCGGAAGTGCCGCTGGCATCGCTTGTCGGGTCGGGGTAGCCGATGGTCTGGCCGACCGACGCCTTGGCTGCGCCTGCTGCCCACTGGCCCTGCAAGTCCCAGCCGTGGCGGCTGCCGGTGGTGAAGTCCTCGTAGTCGAGCCAGCCCAGCGTCGGCGTTGCGGCGCACAAGCCGGTGTCCGGGTCGCAGTTCGTGTACGAGCAGGCGTCGCTGTCCTCGCAGATGACGGTGCCGCCGCCGCCGCACTTGCCCGCGGTGCAGTATTCGTCGTTGGTGCAGAGCGTGCCGTCGTCGCAGGTCTGGCCTTCCATCGCCGTGGCGTCGTGGATGCAGCCGCCGCTGCCGTCGCAGCTGTCCAGCGTGCAGTCGTTGCTGTCGTCGCACTTGTTGGTGCCGACGCAGCTGCCGTTGCCGGGGTTGCAGGTGTCGCCGACGGTGCATGGATTGCCGTCGTCGCAGACGCCCGGGTGGCCAACGTGCGTGCACGCCAATCCGGTGCAGGCGTCGGTCGTGCAGCTGTTGGCGTCGTTGCACAGCGCGTCCGAGGCGACGTGGCTGCAGCCGGTGACCGGGTCGCAGGCGTCGGCGGTGCAGGCGACGCCGTCGTCGCAGACGTCTGGCGGGTTGCTGCAGCCGAGGTTGCGGTCGCAGACGTCCAGCGTGCACAACAAGCCATCGACGCAGCTGATCGGCGTGTTGACGCAGTCGTTGACCAAGCTGCACGTGTCGGTTGTGCACACGGTGCCGTCGTTGCAGTTGCTGGCGTCGGGCGTGTGCTGGCAGCTGCCGGCGGTGCAGGAGTCGTCGGTGCAGACGAGCGTGTCACTGCAGTCCAGCGGCGCGCCCGGCTGGCAGCTGCCGCCCAAGCACGTGTCGCCAAGCGTGCACGCGTCGCCGTCGTTGCATGCGAAGTTGTTGGCGGTGTAGACGCAGCCGGTCGCCGGGTTGCAGGTGTCGGTCGTGCACAGCTGGCCGTCGCTGCAGGTGCGCTGCAAGCCGCTGCAGGTGCCGAGCGTGCACGTCGCGCTGACGACGCACTGGTCGCTGTCGACGCAGCTGCTGCCATCCTGGACGGCGCTGTGGGTGCAGCCGGACGTCGGGTTGCACGCGTCGTTGGTGCAGGCGTTGCCGTCGTCGCACTGGTTTGCCGGCTGCGTGTGCTGGCAGCCGAGCACCGGGTCGCAGACATCGGTGGTGCAGGAGTTGCCGTCCGAGCAGTTCACGCTGCCGCTGGCCGTGCACACGCCGGCGACGCAGGCTTCGTTTGTCGTGCACGGGTTGGCGTCGACGCAGGCCAGGCCTTCGTTGGCGTTGGTGTAGACGCAGCCCTTGGTTGGGTCACAGCTGTCGTTGGTGCAGACGTTCTTGTCGTCGCAGACAACGGCGGTGCCGGCGCAGCTGCCGGAGACGCAGTGGTCGGACGCGGTGCAGGCGCTGCCGTCACTGCAGGCGCTGCCGTCGCTGACCGCGGCGTGGCCGCAGATGCCGGCGTTGCAGCTGTCAGTCGTGCACGGGTTGTTGTCGCTGCACGGGTTGGCGGCGCCGCTGCCGCAGATGCCGGCCTGGCACGTCTCGCCGACGGTGCACGCGTTGCCGTCGTCGCAGGCGCTGCCGGTGTTGGCGGCGGCGTGGGCGCAGCCGGTGCTGGGCACGCAACTGTCGGTTGTGCAGATGCTGCCGTCGTCGCAGCTGGTGCCGACGCCCTTGCACGCGCCGCTGAAGCACTTGTCACCGCTGGTGCAGGCGTTGCCGTCGCTGCAAGCGCTGGCGTCGGCGACGGTGGCGTGCGCGCAACCGCCGGCTTTGCTGCAGGAATCGGTGGTGCAGTCGTTGCCGTCGTCGCAGTTGACCGTGCTGCCGTTGCCGCAGCTGCCGCTGGCGCAGGTCTCGCCGCTCGTGCACTTGTCGCCGTCGTCGCAGGCGGCGCCGTTGTTGCCGGCGGTGAAGGTGCAGCCGTTGACCGGGTTGCAGGCGTCGACGGTGCACGGGTTGGCGTCGCTGCAGACGACCGCGGTGCCTTTGCACGAGGCGGCGACGCAGGCGTCCCCGGTCGTGCAGGCGTTGGCGTCGTC
>CAIPXZ010000229.1 GCA_903869075.1 uncultured Myxococcales bacterium
CCGCCCGCGGCGCAGCGGCTGCTGGACAACCCGATCGACATGCGTTTCCGCGGCGTGGACCTGGTGGCGGGCGCGGACGACGTGTTCGACCCGCTGCTGGAACTGCTGCTGGAGCACGAAGGCGTGAAGATGACGATCTCCGTGGCGGCGGAGACCGATGACCCGGCTGGCAAGACAGCGGCGGAGGCACGCGCGCGGTCGGTGCGGTCGGCGTTTGGCGCCAAGGGCATCGAGCCGGATCGGATTACCTGCGCGGCGGGGCCGGTTGTGGCGCCCGCGCCGGTGCCTGTGCCGGAGGCGGAGAAGCCGGCCAAGGGCAAGCACAAGAAGAAACACAAGGCCAAGAAGCCCGCCAAGGAGCCGGAGATTCCGGCGCAGGTGCGGCCGGTGTCGCTGCGGATCCTGTAGCCGGGGCAGCGACTTCACAAATCGCCACAAGGCCAGCGTGGCACGCCGGGCTCGGCGCGGCGGTGCGCAACCTCCGCGCTGAGCCGTGAGAATTGCCGCGTGGCGTGGTGGATCGCGCAGTGGGGTCCAAGCGCGCGTTGCGAAACCGGACCGCGCAGCCCCACTTCGCCGTGTCACAACAAGTTGCCAGCCGATCAAAACGTGCGTATCCTCGCGGCACGTTTGCCTATGTGTCGTGCTATCCGTCTGTTCTGGACGGCGGCGCGGCGACGGCGACACGCTCGCAAGCGGCCCGGCAGCGCGGGTCGCCGAATTTGGGTTTCGGGAATCGGTTTCAACAGGTAGAGCAGCGTTTCAGGTTCACGGACCGCTGTCAGGTTTCGGATTTGTTCTTGGGAGGATACATGCGCTCATTGCTTACCCGTCGCTTGTCGGCTCTGCTGGCAACGCTTTCGCTGCCGGCCGTCGTGTCGGCCGCTGCGTCTTCGCCTGCGTTTGCAGCGGACGCGCCTGCCGCCGCCGCGTTGCCGCCCATCTCGGAGACGGGCGACCAGCCGAAGCCGGCTCACTGGCCGATGAAGTGGGACCTGGGCGTGGGCGTCGGTTACGACGTCCTGTCCAAGAACACGGGCTTGGGCAATTCCGACTACGTCGTCAACCCGACGACCGGCGCGCTGACCTCGGACCGCTTGGTGAAAGTCGGTGACGCGGTGCTCGT
The DNA here is from genome assembly GCA_903869075.1 of uncultured Myxococcales bacterium. Classification (GTDB taxonomy): domain Bacteria; phylum Myxococcota_A; class UBA9042; order UBA9042; family UBA9042; genus CAIYBN01. The sequence continues at coordinate 1,127 of CAIPXZ010000229.1, forward strand.
TGGCGTGCGCGGGACCGCGTGGCTGTTCGAGGGCCTCGGCATCGGCGACCTGGGCGTGGAAGTTGAAGGCAAGTACGTGCCGACCAACCTGACCGGCGTCAATGGCGCCTCCGGCCGCGCCAACATCTTTGGCGTCCGCGGCATGGCCATCTACAAGTTCTTGGATGAGAGCTTCATCGTGCGGCCGTTCATCAACGCCGGCGGCGGCGCGGACATCTTCAAGTCGGCCGACTCGACCGCGACGCTCGCGGCCAAGAAGCTGTACGTCAAAGGCACTGCCGACGTCGACAGCGCGTGGATGATCGGCGGCGGCGCGCAGTGGCAGGCGCTGCACGACATGGGCGTGCGCTTGGACGCGCGCTTTGTCAGCACCAAGGGCCTCGCTGGCCACGCGGTGACCGGCACCTTTGAGAGCCTGCTCTCGTTTGTCTACACCTGGGGCGGCAAGCCGGGCGACAGCGATGGCGACGGCATCCTCGACCCGTACGACAAGTGCCCGGACCAGCCCGAGGATCGCGACGGCTTCCAGGACAACGACGGCTGCCCGGATCCGGACAACGACGGCGACGGCATCCTCGACGCCGAAGACAAGTGCCCGAACGAGGCCGAGGACAAGGACGGCTTCCAGGATTACGACGGCTGCCCGGACCTGGACAACGACAACGACGGCATTCCGGACAACCTCGACAAGTGCCCGGACAAGCCGGAGGACAAGGACGGCTTTGAGGATTCCGACGGTTGCCCGGATCTGGACAACGACAAGGACGGCATCCCGGACAAGCTGGACAAGTGCCCGAACACGCCGGAAGACAAGGACGGCTTTGAGGATGACGACGGTTGCCCGGATCCGGACAACGACAAGGACGGCATCCTGGACGTCAACGACAAGTGCCCGAACCAGCCGGAGACCAAGAACGGCTACCAGGACCAGGACGGCTGCCCGGACACCATTCCGGACGACCTGCAGAAGGTGCTGGACACCAAGTACACGGGTCTGAAGTGGAAGGGCGTGACGCTGGACGACAAGGCCAGCGAGGGCATCCTCAAGCCGATCGCCGAAGTGCTCGCGAAGAACGAGAGCGTGAAGGTGACCGTCAAGCTCGTGTCCTACACCGAAGATGCGGCCGGCGCGCAGGCGCGGGCGGAAGCGGTGAAGCAGTGGCTGCAGCTGCGCGGCATCGACCCGGCGCGGATTGAAGCGGTGGGCGAGTCGGCGACGACCAAGGCTCCGCCGGCGACGACGGGTCCGGAAGTGAAGGCGGCGCCGCCGGAAGAAGAGGACACGAAGGCGACTGGCAAGAAGGGCAAGCACGGCAAGAAGGCGAAGAAGGCCAAGAAGGTCAAGAAAGCCAAGGCGCCGAAGAAGGCCAAGGGCAAGAAGGGCAAGGGCGGCGAGAGCTCGGCTGCGTCCAGCGACGTCCTGACCATCCAGCTCCGCTAACAGGCTTGGCAGCGGTGGGGGATGACGCGTTCGCAATGGTAGGCCACACACTCTGGCACCACACGTGAACCGCATCCCCCGCCGCAGCTGCCACCTGCCTCTGGCCGCCACCCTGCTCTGCATTGGGTGC
>CAIPXZ010000230.1 GCA_903869075.1 uncultured Myxococcales bacterium
CGCCTTGCCGCTGTGCGCCGCCAGCGCCGTGTCCAGCCGCGCCTGATCCGCGCCGATGGCCCGCGTCGCCGCCACAATCGCGTCCTGCGTCAGCGGTTGCGGGCCATCCAGCAGCTTGTGCAGCAGCGCCACGAACCGATCCTGCTCGCGCGCCGCCTCCAGCGCCTCCGCGGCCACTTGCGCCAACGGATGCACCGGGCGCGGCAGGTGCTTGAAGACGACGCGCACGCGATCCGGCTGCTGCACCGGCAGCTGCAGCAGCCACGGCAGCACCGCCGCGGTCTCCTGCGCCAGCACGTCGAGGAACAGCACGACCGTCACCGGCGCGTCCGCCTTGCCCAGCTGCGGGTCATCCGCGCGCACCGCGACGCGCCAGACTGTCGCCTCGCTCGTCGTCGGCTGGTTGGGCAGCAGCACCGCGCGCTGGCCGCCAAATGCCGCGCCCAGCGCCGCCGGCTGCACCGTCACATCCGCGACACCGCTGGCGTGGGCTTGGGCGGTCACATACGGCACCGGCTGCGGCGGCGCCGGCTGGCCAAGCTCGACGAATCGCTCGTAATCTGCCAGCAATTTCGGGGCATTGTGCGCCACGCGCGCGTGCACGAGCTTGTCCGCGGCCGCGCCTGCCGCCCGCAAGATCGCCGTCTCGTCCAGCTCGCGCTGCACCGCCGCCGTTAGCTTGTCCAGCGGCTGCGAGCCCTGCAGCAGCGTGCCGTTTAGCAGCAGGCTCGGCGTCCCGCTCACGCCCAGCGCCCGCGCGAGCGCCGCGTCACGCGCCACCCGCGCGTGGGTCTGCGGGCTGTCGAGCGCGGCGACGAACGCCTTGGCGTCCAGCCCCGCCTCCACCGCCCAGGCGATGAGCGCGTCGCGCGACAGCGGCGCGTCGGGCTGCAGCCATTTTTGCCAGAACGCGGGGAAGGCGTTTTGGCTTGTCGCCGCCACGGCCGCGCTGGCCGCCAGCACGGCGTGGGTGTGCAGGTCGAGCGGCACGTGGATCGCGCGAATCTGCAGCTGCGTCGGGTACTTGGCGGCCAGCTGCGTGAGGATCGGCCCCTGCTGGCGGCTGAACGGGCAGTCAAAATCGACGAACGCCAGGAGTTCCACCGGCGCGCCCGCGGGGCCAAAACCGGGCGTCTCCAGCGCTTGCGGTGGCACCGGCGGCGTCGGCCGGCACGCCGGCAAAAGCAGCAGCAGCAGGGCAAAAAACCGCGCGAGGGGACGCTGGCTCAGCGGCAGCTGGTTTGTGCGGGGCAACAGCATCGACCATCCGCTCGCGGCGACCCGGCGGGCCACCCGCGGGCAGGGTACGGTCGGCTCCGCGGTCCGGTCAAGAATGCCGTGCGTCCGCCGGCCGTTTGGCCCGAGATCGTCACACACCCCGCGCTTTGCCGACCGCCGCTGCCGGCCTTTTGCGCGCATTCAGCCGGCGTCGTCGTCACCGCGCAGCTTGCGCCAGGTGGCGAGGCGATCGGCCAGCCGCGCCTCGGCGCCATTGCGCGTCGGGTGGAAAAAGTGCTGGCCGCGCAGCGCGTCTGGCAGGTAGTGCTCCGCGACCCAGCCGCCCTGCGCGTGCGGGTCCTGATAGTCGCTGCCCCAGCCCAGCTTCTTGCCCACCGACGACGACGGGTTGCGCAGCGCGTTGGGCACCGGCAGGCTGCCCGTCTGCTCGACAACCGCCAGCGCCGCCGCCAGCCCGTGGTAGCTGGCCTTGGACTTCGGCGCGCACGCCAGGTACGTCGCCGCGTGCGCCAGCGCGATGCGCGACTCGGGCAGGCCGCAGAGCTCGTGCGTCTGCGCCGCGGCCATGGCCAAGGGCAGGGCGTGCGGATCGGCATTGGAGACGTCTTCGGCGGCAAAAATCACAAGGCGCCGCGCGATGAACCGGCCATCCTCGCCCGCCGCCAGCAGCCGCGCCAGCCAGTACAGCGCCGCGTCCGGGTCCGAGCCGCGCAGCGACTTGATAAACGCTGAAATCACTTGGAAATGTTGGTCGCCGTCGCGATCGTGGCGCGGCCCTTGCGCCAGCGGCGCGCGCTCCAGTCCGGCCAGGTCCAGATGCGGCAGCACCCGCGGATCCCGCGCCGCCTCGGCCAGCGCCAGATCCGCCACAGCCTCCAGCGCATTCAGGGCGCGGCGCGCATCGCCGTCCGCCGCTTGCGCCAGCCGGTCCAGCACGGCGTCATCCGCCGTCAGCCCGCTGCCGGCAAAGCCGCGCGGGTCGTCCAGCGCGCGCTGCAGCAGCGTCACCAGGTCGGCGTGCGCCAACGGCTCCAGGGTCAGCAGCTGGCACCGGCTCAGCAGCGCGGCGTTCAGCGCAAATCCCGGGTTCTCCGTCGTCGCGCCCACCAGCGTCACCGTCCCCGCCTCCACATGCGGCAGCAGCGCGTCCTGTTGGCCTTTGCCCCAGCGGTGGATTTCGTCGACAAAAAGCAGCGTCCGTTCGCCGCGCCGCTGGGCATCCGCCGCTTGGGCAACGAGGTCGCGCAGCGTCTGCACGCCGTCCAGCACCGCGGAAATCGCCGCGAAACGCGCGTTCACCTGCCGCGCCAGCAGCCGCGCGAGCGTCGTCTTGCCGGTCCCGGGCGGCCCCCACAGGATCAGCGATGGCAGCCGGTCATTTTCCAGCGCCTTGCGCAAAAAGCCTTGCGGACCAAGCCAGTGCGGTTGCCCGACGAGTTCGTCGAGCGTGCGCGGGCGCATGCGCTCAGCCAGCGGCGCGCGGGCGGACGGCCCGGCGGCGAACAGGTCCGGCGTCGCGTGCGGCGGCGGCGGCTTCCTAGGCGCGCCAGCCATGCTTGATTGTCAGCACCGGGCAGCGGGCATTCTTGATCACGTGTTCGGCGACGCTGCCCAGCAGCGTGTTGCGCACCGCGTCGCGGCCAATCGACGGCAGGACAATCAAGTCGGCGTTCTGCGTGTCGGCATAATGCATCACGCCCGAGCCAGGCTTGTTGTCCTCGACGAGCTGCCAACGCGCCGGAACGCGTTGAATTGTATGGGCAATGTCGGATAGCCGCGCTTTGAGCTTGGCGCGAATCTGGTAGCGCAGGTCCTTGGGCAGCAGAATTTCGCCCTCGGGCGTGCGGAGGATCTGCTCCTTGATCGGCTCGATCACATGCACCACGTCGACGACACCGCCCAGCTCAGCGGCAAAATCTTCAGCCGCGCCAAGGCTTTGCGGCACACCGCCTTCCAGATCCACCGGATGGACGATGCGGCGGAAGTCCGCCCACGGCTCGGGGCGCTGGGCGCAACGCTCGTTGACGGTCAGCACCGGGATGTCGGTGTCGCGGATCACCCGCGCCACGGTCGAACCGAGCACGCGCCCGGTGAATTCGTGCTGGCCCTGGGTCGGAATCACACACAAATCGGCGTTCAGCTCGCGCAGCACATCCACGGTGATGTCGAAAAAGCTGCCGACACGCGTGACAATCTCGGACTCGACGCCCAGCGCCAGCAGCGCCGCCTGCGCTTCGAGCAGCCCCGGACGCGCGCGGTCCAGGTCCGCCTCGTCGATCATCGTCCGCAGCTTGGCGGCCTCGCCCTCGAGGTAAAACAGCTCGCTCGAACCGCGAACGGCGTGAAAGATCACAACTTTGGACTGGAATGTCGCGGCGATCCGCGCCACGGGCGCGTACGCCTCGCGGGTCACATCGGCGAGGTCAGTCAGCAGCACGATACGCTCAAACATCCGGATTTCCTCCGCGGGATCGTTCCGCGCGGCGAGTGTAGCGGGCCGGGACGGCTTTGCAAAGGTTGACAGATAAGCCCCTTCCGGCTACCAAGCACATCGTTCGGCGCGCGACCGACCTCGCAGCGAGGCGCGCGCGCAACCAGACTTTCTGCCCGTCAAGTCAGCCGCCCGGTTGGTTCTTTCGGGCGACTGTCCACAACTGATTGGAGTTTCCATGTTTCAGCGTGCCCTGTTTGCTTGCGTTTCCCTCTTCGCCGTCTGCGCCATCAGCGCCTGCAACCACGACCAAGTGAAGGCGGATCCGGCGCCCGCGCCCGCGCCTGCACCCGCGCCGGCTCCCGTTGTCGAGCCTGCCCCGGCAGCCGCCCCGGCTTTGGCGCCCGGCGCCTGCGCCACCGACGCGGATTGCCACGGCAAGGGCCGCTGCATGCGCGGCGAATGTCGCTAGATCCTGATGGTTTTCTGAATCTGTGACGATCTGTGAATACCCGGCGGCCGTCGCGCGTTCTCCTCCGGGGAG
>CAIPXZ010000231.1 GCA_903869075.1 uncultured Myxococcales bacterium
GACATCGGCAAGAATATCGTAGGCGTGGTGCTGGGTTGCAACAATTACCGCGTCATCGACATGGGCGTGATGGTGCCGGGTGAGCTGATCCTCGACAAGGCGATCGAGGTCGGCGCCGACATCGTCGGGCTGTCGGGGCTGATTACGCCGAGCCTGGATGAGATGGTGCACGTCGCCGAGGCGATGCAGCGGCGCGGCATGACCTTGCCGCTGCTGATTGGCGGCGCCACGACGTCGCGGCAGCACACGGCGGTCAAGATCGCCCAGAAATACGCGCACCCGGTCGTGCATGTGCTCGACGCGTCGCGCGCGGTGGGCACGACGTCGCTGCTGCTGTCGGCTGACAAAAAGGCGGAGTTCGTCGCTGAAAACGCCGCGGATCAGCAGCGGATGCGCGAGGTTTACGCGCTGCGCTCGGAAAAGCCGCTGCTGCCGTACGCCGAGGCGAACCTGCGCAAGCCGGAGCTCGTGTGGACGCCGGCGAGCACGCACCAGCCGCTGTTTACCGGCGTGCGGGCGCTGACGATTCCGCTGGCGGAGCTTGTGCCGTACATCGACTGGACGTTCCTGTTCATCGCTTGGGAGCTCAAGGGCAAATTCCCGCGCATCCTGGAGCACCCGGAATACGGCGAGCAGGCGCGCGAGCTGTACGACAACGCCCAGACAATGCTGGCGAAAATCGTCCAGGAGGGCACGCTGCAGGCGCGCGCCGTGTACGGCTTTTGGCCGGCGCAGTCGGTCGGCAACGACATCGTGCTGTACGCCGGCGAGTCGCGGGCGCAGGAAGTCGCGCGGTTCCCGATGCTGCGGCAGCAACAGAAAAAGACCGACGGCAAGCCGCAGCAGTCGCTGGCGGACTTCGTCGCGCCGCACGGCACGCCGGATTGGGTCGGCGCGTTTGCGGTGACGGCGGGGCTGGGCTGCGAGGCGCTGGCGCGGCAGTTTGAGCTGGAACACGACGACTACAATGCGATTTTGGTCAAGGCGTTGGCGGACCGGCTGGCGGAAGCGGCGGCGGAGTGGCTGCACGAGAAGGCGCGGCGCGAGTGGTACGCGGCGGACGAGCGGTTTGCCCTGGACGACCTGCTGGCGGAGAAATTCGCGGGAATTCGCCCGGCTTTTGGCTATCCGTCGTGCCCGGACCACGAGCCCAAGCGCACGCTCTGGCAGCTGCTGGCGGCGGACGAGCAGGGCATCCACCTGACAGAGCACCTGGCAATGACGCCGGCGGCGAGCGTGAGCGGGCTGTACATTGGCCATCCGCAAGCGGATTACTTCGCGATTGGCCGCGTGGACACCGAGCAGATGGCGGATTACGCGCGGCGCAGCGGCCGGTCGCTGGCGGACGTGGAAGCGGCGCTGCGCGGCACTGTCGCCGAGTGAGCGCCGCCGCGGCGGCTATTGCGCGAGGAACGCCGAGCTGACGGCGCCGCAGCAGAACTGGGTCGGCTGGCCGTTCTCAAACCACGTCGACATCAGGCGCACCACGGGATCCGGGATGTAGTACGTCGTCCACGTGTCCTTGTCCGCCGGCATGCAGTCGCCGAGCCACGGGTCCCACGTCTTGGGGTCGCAGCTTGTGGCGTCGCCGATGTTGGCGTCGGGGCCGACGAGCGCGGCGAACGCCTGGATCATGCTGCTCAAGTCCTTGCCTTCCGGCAGCTTGGACAGCAGCGCCACCACGTCGTTCATCGTCTGCGGCAGCGGCTGGACAATCAGTGGCTCAAGCACCACCGCGTGCAGCCACGCGCCGCCCGTTGGCACTTGCCACTGCCACGAGCCGGTGACGTGGGCGTCTTCGATCCGCGCCTCGTAAGCCAGCGTCGCGTCTGGCCATTTGCCATCGGCGGTCTTGCCCAACGGCGCGCTGTACAGCCGCAGCCGGCCGCCCGCCGCGCGGCTGACGCGGATGTGGATTGTGTAGGTCTGGCCAGCGTGCAGGTCCGCGCCCATCGCCTGCAGCACGCCATCGGTGCCTTCCGCGGCGAGCTCCACCTGCGCGCCAAACGGCGAGCGCGACACGAACGTCTCGCGCGCCGCGATGCCGCCGAGGATGCCCGCGGGCCCCACCGCCTGGCCGTGCACGCCGTCGAACTCCGGCTTGCGCGCCTGGTGCACGTACGTGGACGGCAAGCCCGCCGGCAGCAGCATGTGGCGATCGCCGCCGCCCACCGGCGCCAAGTGCTGGCGGTCGGAAAGGTGGTACTCCCACAGCGTCATCGCCTGCGCGTTGGAGCCGCCGCCGCCTGCGCGCACCGCCGCCTGGCGGATGAACGGTCCCTCAGCGCCGATGCTCTTGGCGCGGCTGTCGACGTCGGCCTCCGCGACCGGGCCGTAGAACGCCGACCACGGGCCGTTCCAGATCTCCAAGCCGTCGAAACCTTTGACGTCCCAGACCCACGAGTTGTATTGCGTCGGGTGGTTGGGCGAGAACAGCGCGCCCTGGCCGTGGGCTTCGTCGATGGCGTTCTGGATGCGCGTGTTGGCGCTCTCGGTGCCGATCGGGTTCTCGGTGATGTGCTTTTTCAGGCCCCAGATGCCGGCGTGGCCGGTGCCGCCGAATTCCTCGCCGGGGATGACGATGAGGTGGTCGTGCTTGAACGCCGGGTCGGACATCGCCGCGTCGGTGCGGTGGTCGGTGACGGCGACGAAGTCGAGGCCGTTGCCGGCGGCATCCGGGTGTGCGGCGAGGTAGATGGGATCGCGCCACGCGTCGGCGATGTTGAGCGCCGGTCCGAGGTCGTCGCCGCCTTGCTGCTTGGCGTCGCCGCTGTAGTTGGTGTGGAAGTGCAGGTCGCCACGGTACCAGCCGTTGGCGGCGATGGCGAAGTTGGCGTCGCCGGTGGCTGTGGCGAGCAACGGCAAGCCGGTGGTGTCGGTGCTGCCGCTGTCGGCGCTGGCGTCGGCCGTGGCGTCGACGATCGCGACGTCGTCACTGGAGGTGCTCGGCTTGGTGCCGCAAGCGGCGAGGCATCCACAGGCGGCCAGCGCGACGAACGGGAAGCGGCGAAAAGCGCGCATGAGCAAGGACCTCCGGCGGCGGGCGCGTCGGGATGACGTTCCGTGCCGGCAGTATGACAAACTCGGGCGGGTTGTGCGACGGACGTGTTACGTCGGGCGGTCACTGCCGGTCGTCAGTACATCGTGTAGACCCGGACGCGAAAGGTGACGTTGCCGTATTTGGTCGAGGCGGCGAAGGTCGTGTTGTCGACGAGCGGCACTTGGCCATGGAAATCCACAAGCGGTTCAGTGGCTTTCAGGTCAAGCGGCAGCTCATTGACGCCGGCGTGCGGGTACGTGTCGGCTTCATTCAGCCAGACGTCGAGGTGCAAATCCGTCTGGTCGTCAAAGACCGCGCCGGAGTAGACGATGACGTTCGGATTCGTCGTATCTCCTTGATTCTGCTGCCACATCTGCGCCGTTCGGTACGCGACCTTGTCGTTGCTGACGATGATGTCGTCCTTGACCGCCGGGAACGCGGTCGTCAGGTACGGCGTGAAGCGCGTCTCCGACTCAACCACGACCTCCGCCGGCGGGTTGCCGTACTCGCCGTCAAACGGCGCGTGGGTCTCGCGGTCGATCAGCAGCTCAAATTTGTCAACAGTAATCATGACTTTGCGGTGGTGGAACAGCGCTGTCACCGCGTTCACGGCGGTGTTCAGCGTGCCCGGGCAGACCATGTGGTCGGCGTAGACGAACGACCGCGTCGGCTTGATGGCATCGCCGCCCAGCGACTTCGCCGCCACCGCCGGGTCCTGATCGTGGAAATACTCGTCTTCGGTGTACATGATGCCGTCATTGGGATCGTTCTTGCTGACGTTGAGCACGTCCAACAGCTGGATATTGAAGGCTTGTTGAATGCGGCTATCGGTCGCGCCGACGTGGTGGATCAGCATGCCCTTGAACAGCGGGTTGTTGGCGTCGTAGAGCTTGTGGTCCCACCACGGCGTGTTGTCCCAGACGTAATCCGGATTCATCAGAATAAAATCGCTGAGTTCCAAGCCGATCTGCGACGCCGTCTTCTGCAGCGTCGGGTTGTTGAAGAGCCACGCGAGCTGCGCGCCGTCGACAACGCCGGTGGCGGTGAACCAGCGCGAAATGACCTGCGCTGACGCCAAGCCTTCGTAATCGTTCTCGATCATCTGCCGCGTGATCAGGCAGCCCATCGAGTGGCACGCGACGTTGACGTGCTTGGCGCCGGTGACGGACATGCGCCACTTGATGAACTTGGCGAGGATCGTCGCGTAGCGCTGCAAGCCGGTTGGACCGCCGGAATACGGGTATTTTTCAACGTCGGCGATGTCCTGTTTGCTCATCCACGGCGGCGGGTTGGCGCCGTAATACTCCATGGCCACAAGCTGGTTCGGGTCGGCGTCATTGCCCGGCAAGTTGGCGCAGACGCGCGTGTTGCCGAATTGCTGCGTGTTCTGCAGCACATCGCCGCAGCCGCTGACCGTGCCGTAGGTGAGCGCCTTGAGCTTGTCCGCGCCCTGGTTGGAGAAACCGTGGACCCAGACGCTGATGGTGTCGGTGCCGCTGAAGTCGCGCGCGCCCGTGAGCGTGGGCGCGGTGCCGCAGTCGACCGGGCAGTTCTGCTCGCACGGCTCGCAGGTGCCATCGCCGCAGTTGTCCCAGCGGTGCGGATCTTCCTTGGGCGCGAGGCACAAGCCGAGGATGCACGCGCCGCCGGACTTGGAGCAGTCGTCGATCGCGCCGGTTGTGCAGGCGTAATTGAACGGTGGGGTGATGACGCAGCCGACGTCGCCGGTGCCGGTGTCGACGCTGGCGTCCGTACCGGGGCTTGTGGCATCGGTGCCGACGTCGTCCACCGTCGCGTCCGTGCCGGCTGCGGTCACGTCGTGGAGGTCGGGCACAGTGTCGGCGATGGCGTCGGTGCCCGCGGTCACGTCGGCGGCGACGTCAGCGACAGCATCGGTCCCCGACGTCACGGCGTCGGAGCTGCCATCCGCGGCAGCGAGGCCGTCATCGTCTTGTGTGGCCGCTTTGGGGCTGCTGCACGCCACCAACACTACGAGTACCGCACCGGCCCACCGCTGTCGCATCGCACCCTCCCGAACTGTGGATCAGCTTGCCCAAACCCCCAAGGGTTACTAGCACATGCTGCACCTGCCGGCCAGAGGGCGCAAGCGTCGTGCGTCAGGCGGCCAGCCGCTTGGCCGAGACGTAACCCGCGGCTGCGCCCGCCACCAGACCGACGAGCGCGAACGCCGGACCCGCCACAAACCAGCCCGACAGCAGGCCCAGCGCGCCCGCCGCGAGCGAGGCATCTTCGCTGTCCAGGACCGGCACCGGCTCGCGCGGCGCGTCGCTCTGGTGCGCCAACGCCAGCGGCCACGCGCACTGTTCGCAGACGGCGAGCATGTGCGGCTCACGCCGATCGCTGCCGCGGGCCTTGGCCGGCACCGCCACCAGGCGCCAGCGCGCTTGCGGCAGCAGGCGCAGGTCCTGCCAGCAGCCGTGGCAGCAGTAGTCGGTGTGGCGCAAAATCGTCAGTTCCTGGTGGGTCATGGTGTCTCCTGATTGGCTCTTCGAGTCGCTTGCATCGCGGCGACGCACTGTGCGTCTGTTCAGTACTGTACCTGAACAGGCGTTCAGGTCAAATTTGTCGCGCGGTCGTGAAAGTGGGCGCAAGGACCGGGGATTTGTGCGGCGGCGACGCGTGAACGCGCGGCGAGTCAGGGCGCTCGGGCTGCAGGAACGCACTAACGCGCGCCCAGTCAGGGCGCTTGGGCTGCAGGAACACACTAACGCGCGCCCAGTCAGGGCGCTTGGGCTGCAGGAAC
>CAIPXZ010000232.1 GCA_903869075.1 uncultured Myxococcales bacterium
ATTGGCGGCCTCGGCGATCGCATCGTCGTTTGTGACGAGCACGCCGCCTTCGCCGATGCCGAGGTTCTTGCTCGACTGCAGCGAAAACGCGCCGGCCGTGCCCAGCGCGCCCACCGGCCTGCCCTGCCCCGTCGCGCCGTGGGCCTGCGCCGCATCCTCGATGACAAGCAGCTTGTGGGCGTGCGCCAGCGCCAGGATCGGTCCCAGCGCCAGCGAACAGCCGTGCACGTGCACGGGCATGATCGCGCGCGTGCGCGGCGTCAGCACCCGCGCGATGGTCTCCGCTGTCACGAGCCCCGTCGCCTCATCGACGTCGGCGAAGATCGGGATCGCCCCGGCGTGGACGACCGCCAGCGGCGTGGCGACAAAGCTGTAGGCGGGCACGATGACGTGATCGCCTTCGCCGATGCCGGCTGCCACCAGCGCCAAGTGCAGCGCGCTGGTGCCCGAGTGGGTCAGCAGCGCGTACTTGGCGCCGGCGAAAGCCGCGAATTCCCGCTCGAAAGCTGCAGATTCCGGGGCGCTGGCGCCGGACAACACGCCGCGCGCCAGCACGCGATCGACGGCAGCGCGGACGCCACCGTCGACAACGGGCCAGTGGACATGCTCAGCGGCGGCGAGCGTCGGCGCGCCACCCAGGAACGCAGGACTCGACGCCATGGCAGTTACCCCGCGATCTTGCCGGTCTTGCGCGCCCACGTGTACAACAGCGCTTCCTGCTTGAACAAATCGTGTTCCGGCGTCTCGCCCGGGCCAGCGAACGGCGACTTGAAGAACAGCGACATCTGGCGCTGGATGCCGAAGTCACCGGCGCGCTTGGCGACGGTCAGCAGCCGCACGATGTCGATGCACAGCGGCGCCGCGAGCCCGGAGTCCTGGCAGAGGAAGTCGACCTTGATCTGCATCGGGATGCCGAGGAAGCCCTGGATGTCGATGTTGTCCCACGCCTCCTTGGAGTCGCCGCGCGGCTTGTAATAGTGGATGTGAACCGCGTGGTTCTCCACCTTGTAGCCGACGATCGAGTCCAGCACCGAGGCCTTGGACATGACCTTGGTCTTGTTCGACTCGGGGTTGTTCAGGATCAAGCCGTCGTTGTTGCCGAGGATGTTCGTCGAGAACCAGCCCTCGACGTGCAAGCGGCGGACGCGGAACATCGGCGCCAGCGCGGTCTTGAGCAGCGTCTGGCCGGTCTTGCCGTCCATGCCGGCGAACGGCGTTTTGGTCACGTCCGCGAGCTCCGCCAGCGCCGGCACGTTGATCAGCGTCGGCGTGAAATTGCAGTACGGAATCCCGAGCTTGCACGCGGTGTAGAAGTACCGCATCGCCGGCGTGATTGTCGAATCGTTGGCGTCCAGCGCCGCGTCGAACGCCGCGAGCGAAGCGTGGGTCGGACCGGCCTGCAGCCACGATTCGGTGGACGCGAGGTTGACCATGACGATCGCCGACAGGTTGTGCTGCTTGCGGAAGTCCTCGAGATTCTTGGTCAGAATCGCGATTTCTTCGCGGTAGCTCTGCGCCACAACGATGTTGTTGCCCTCGACGTTCGCCGCGAACTTCTTGTTGAACACCGCCGGCCACGGCTTGAGCGCTTCCAGCTCCTTGCGGATTGGCTCGAGCTCGGACTTCGGCAGCACCTTGTGCTCCAGCGCGCCTTCCCACACGTTGGCGAACCGCACGTCCCAACCGGCGAACACGAGGTCCTCCAGCGGCGTGATGTTCAGCAGTTCCGGCAGCGAGTCCGCGAGCTTCTCTTTGCCCGGCTCCGTGACCATGCCGAGACGCGGCGCGAGGCCCTTCACCATCAGTTCCACACCGGCGATCATGGTCGAGGCGACCGCGCCATTGACACCGATTACCGCTACTCCAACTTTGCTCATCTGGTCCGTCCTGCTTGAAAAGATGGGGAAACTACCGAACTTGCGCCCTGGTAAGCGGCGCTAATCCACACGAATGAACGGCGCAAGCTTGGCCCTGCGCGACTCATCCAAAATACGCGGGAACTTCCCCTGGACATTGCCACGCGTGACCGTGTCCAGGTACTGCTTGGCGCCGCCCGCTTGGAGCGGGACGACGCGCGGGGCGAGGATGGCGACGTTGCCGGTGCGGTGCTCGCGGTACACGCGGTTCGCTTGGCACAGGCCTTCGTCAAAAGCTTCAGCAAATTCAGCGAGACTCGCCGGAGCGGCGCCCTCGTCGAACTCGGCGTAGAGCACGTAGCGGGACTTGCCGCCTGCTTCGGTACCGACGTCTGCGGCGGCGCCAAAATCGAGGGTCCGGCACGCGACCTTGCTGATGGCGTGCGCCACCGCCTGCTCGATTTCCACATGGGTGGTGAGCTCTTGCGTGACGGACAGGCAGCCTTGGGTGCGGCCCATGAATTCAACGCGATGCGGCGCCGTGCTGGTAAAGCGCACGATGTCGCCTAGCTCGTAGGCGTACAAACCGGCACTCGTCGTCACAACGATGGAATACGCCTGACCGACCTCGACCTGCCAGAGCGGCACGCGCTTGGGGTTCGCGTTGCCGCGCTCTTCCATCGGCACGAATTCAAAGAACGTGCCGCGGTGCGGCAGCATCAACATCCCGGGATTGCCCGAGAAATCGCTGGCGGCGTAAATCCCGCCTTCGGTGGCATTGTAGGTGTCCACGAGCGTGAAGTTGTCGCTGCCGATCAAGCGCCGCAGCAACGGCAGGTACGGTGCCGCCGAGACGCCGCCGCCGATGAGGACGCGCAGGTTCGGCCAGATCTCGCCAATCGTCGTCTCCGCTCGGCCGCGCTCCGCCGCGACGCGCAGGACAGCTTCAAAAAGCACCGGAAACCAACAGGTTGTGCCCGTCAACGCGCCGACGTCGTGGTCCAGGTACGCCTCGGCAATCATCCGCATCTTCACGTTGTAGTCGCCGATCGTCATCATCTCGCCGCGCGGCAAGTAGATCGGCTTCGCGAAAGCGGGCAGCTCCGTGACCATCAGCGCCGGATTCGAGGTGATAAGCACCGGACCGTCGGACTTCATCGTCGTCGGCGGCAACAGCGCCAAGGTGAAACGGCTGAGGAATTTCGTCTCGTTGGCGTGCACCAGATAGCGCATCACGATGTCGGAGCCGGCGCCGCGCACATGGCTGACCTGGCGCTTGCCCAGCGGCAGGAATTTCTGGCGGCCCTCTTGCGAGCTGCCCGATGAATTGCCGAAATGACGAATAAATTCAGGCACAAGCAAGCCGCGCTCGCCCTTGCGCATCCGCTCGATGTACGGCGAGAACGTGTCGTAGTTGCCGACCGGCACGCGCTTGGCGAAGTCGGCGTAGCTGCGAATTGTCGCAAAGTTGTGCTTGCGGCCAAATTCCGTGTCGGCGGCGTGGTTGACGATGTCCAGCAGCGCCTTCTGTTGCGTCTGCTCCACGTTCGCCAGCGCCGCGTTCCAGCGCGCCGTCGTCAGCTTGCCGGCCTGCAACATGGCCCAGCCGGCCACCGCCGGGTACACCGGCTGTTGCAACGAACGCGCGTTGGCGAGCGTCCGTGTCTGTAGCAAATTCGCAGCTTCCATCGTCACTATCGGTTGCCCCATGAATGGAATCCGACTCCGCCGCTGGCCAGCTCACCTAGCCGCGGCGCGCGGATGATAGGCGAACGGTCGCGCGTGCGCCAGCCGACCGGAGCCATCTCGCCAAAAAAACGCCGGGGGACGCTTGGCGGCCCGGCCAATGCCGCCAGGGTCAATTCTCCAGACGTTCACTCAGCATCGCCCCAGTGTGCGGATTTCGTGCGTGAATCTCGACATACAGCACGGTGTGCAGGGCGGTGCGAAGTTTTGCAAAGGCGCTGAGCACCTCCGCGTCCGGCACACCTGCCACCAGCGAGTGCGCGACGGCAGTGCACCGACTTGACTCCGTTTTACTGATAACAATCAGGATGGTGCGTGGCAGTCGCTTCAACTTCACGCGGTATTCACCTGGCGTGCCGGTGCTGTTTTGATCGGCAACGCCGTATGCAGTGTACTCCCACCACCCCAGCGGTTGGGTGCGAACCGGCGGGGCGTCCTCGAAGACGCGCCAATACGGAAACAGCGCCTCGCGGCCGACCGGCTTGCAGTCCGCGTCCAGGCGCAGGCCATAGTCGACGCGGTTGTGGTCATCGCTTTTGTCGATGTAAAACACCGTGGCCACGTCGTGCGTGCCAAATTCCGGTTTGTCAGCAAGGGCTTCGCCCGCCAACAACAGCGTCAACAACGGCAGGAACAAACGGTAGGGGGCCAGATGCGGCATCGGTTTTGTCCCATGCGCCGTGCTCGGACGGTGCTGGCCCACACAATAGCGACATCGCGTGCTTTGGTGAAGCGGCTTGCGCGCGCACGCCGGCGGCCCTAACGTGCGCACGCCCGCGCTGACGGGCGGGAGAGAACGATGGCAGAGCTGACCTCGACGGGCGCCGTGCAACCGCCCATGGACGCGCTGACGGCGCGGCTGAAGATTGCGCTGCGGGCGGCGGAGCAGGCGGGCGCGGTGCTGATGCGCCACTACGGCAAGCTGGAACGGTTTGAGGAAAAAGGTCCGGTGGACCTTGTGACGATTGCCGACCGCGAGTCCGAGGCGACCGTGCTGTCCGAGCTGCGCGCGGCGTTTCCGCAGGACCTGATCCTTGCCGAGGAGGCCGATGGTCGCGACGGCGCGCAGGCGCTGCGGCCGAAAGTGCCGGCGGCGCCGTGGTGCTGGGTTGTCGATCCGCTGGATGGCACGACGAATTTCGCGCACACGCACCCGAATTTTAACGTCTCGATCGGTCTGC
The DNA here is from genome assembly GCA_903869075.1 of uncultured Myxococcales bacterium. Taxonomy (GTDB): domain Bacteria; phylum Myxococcota_A; class UBA9042; order UBA9042; family UBA9042; genus CAIYBN01. The sequence goes on from CAIPXZ010000232.1 coordinate 4,784, forward strand.
TGCACTACGGCACGCCGGTGCTGGGCGTTGTGTTGGCGCCGGCGCGGCGCGAGCTGTTCGTCGGCGGCGTGGGCGTGCCGGCGACGTGCAATGGCCAGCCGATCCACGTGTCGGCCGTGACGTCGATGTCCAAAGCCCTTGTTGCCACAGGCTTTCCGTACGATCGCCGCGAGCGCCTGCCGCAAATCCTGGCGTGGCTGGGCCGCGCGCTGGAGCGGTCGCATTGCGTGCGGCGCGGCGGCGCGGCGGCGCTGGACCTGTGCGACGTAGCGGCGGGGCGGCTGGACGCGTACTACGAGCCCGGTCTGCAGCCCTGGGACGTGGCGGGCGGCGCGGCGATTCTGCGCGCGGCGGGCGGTACGCTGTCGGATTTTGACGGCTCGCCCGTCGACTTGTTTGCTTGTCGCACGCTGGCGTCGAACGGCGCGATCCACGGCGAGCTCGTAGAGCTTGTCAGCGGTCCCGGCGCGCCGGCGTGGTAGCTTGGCTCAGCGCGTCAGCACGCGGTCCAGCTGCGCGGCGACGGCGGTAGCGTCGGGCACACCGCCGGGATAGACGCGGCAGCTGAGACTCGTCGTCGTCGGCTCCGGCAGACCAAAAAGATCGCGCTGATTGACGAGCACCGTCGGCGTCGGATAGCCGCGGCGGATGTCGCTCTCCGGCAACCGCTCCTGGTTGGTCTCGGTGAACGTCCAGCCGCGGCCCTGCAGCGCCAACGCGTTGCCCAGCGCGGCGCGCAGCACGGGCGTGTTTGGGCAATCGGCAAAGCTGAGCAGCTCAATCACCGGCATCGCCGGCACCAGCGGCTGGTTCTGACGCGGCGCGGCGCCGCAGCTGCACAGCACGCTGACGATCGCGATCAGCCGCCACAATCTGTGCGCCACGCTGCCCCCGTCGGCCACACGCGGCCGTCGCTGGCGGCGAGTCTGGAGCGCGCCCGGCACGCGGTCAATCGGCGGGTCAGCCCAGGAAGCGCAGATCGGCGTCGATCGCGGAGCGGGTGTCGACAAGAATGTCGTCCCCATCAAAGCGCAGCGCCAGGCCAACGGCGTCCGCCGCAGCAGCGTCAGCGCGTGTGAGCGCCCGCGCGTAGAAGCCGTCGACGTCCCGGCTGACCCGCACGGCGCGGTCGGCGGCCACCGGCACATGCAGCGCCTCGCCCACGGCCAGACGCCGCGCCCCGGGCACCCGGACCACCGCCGGCAGCCGCGCGATTGGCGCGTGCTCGGCCGGCAACCACGCTGGGAGCACCGCCACACGCGTCAACGCCACACGCGCCGCGTGCCGTGAGCGCGGCCGAGGCGCCGGCGGCGGGCCGCCTAGTCGTTCTTCGCGCCGTTGGCGATCCATGTGGCGATCCGCGCAGCGTCCGCGCTGCTGAAGACGAAGCTGGAGCTGCTGGGCATCTTGCCGGCGTTGCCCGCCTGGCGCAGGTTGCGCATCAGCTTGGATTTCTGCGGGTTCGCCGCGTCCGTGGACAGCACCATCTTCGAGGTCGTGGTGAGCGACGTGTAGCAAGTTGCCTGATCGGGACAGATGAATTTGCTGACGATGTAGCCCGGCTGGTCCGTGGACGTGTGGCACGACGCGCCGGCGCATCCGGCGACGCCTTGCGGGCCAAAATAGTCGGTGTAGATGCCGGTCCACGTCGGCGGGCCCAAGGGGCTGACATCGGCGGCGACGTCGACGGC
>CAIPXZ010000233.1 GCA_903869075.1 uncultured Myxococcales bacterium
CCAGCGTGAATGCCGTCGCCGACCGGGCTTTCTGCCCCGCCGAGCCGCGCCGTGACCTCGCCCGCCCAGCCGCCGCCGCAGCGCTTTGCCGCCCATACAACGCTGGCGTTCCTGCTGGCCGTCGTGCTGCTGGAGCTGTGGGCGCTGCACGCCGCCGACCCGGATTTCCCCATCGCCGACCCGTTTCACGTCCTCGTCGTCGTGCTGATTGGCCTCTTCGTCGCCGCGGCGTTCATCCGGCAGACGGTCGTGCGCGTGGCGCTGCTGACGCTGGTTTTTGCCATCCCGGCGCTGGTGCTGGCGGCGGAATGGCGGCTGGCAACGCGCGACGTCGACATGGCCAACTCGCGGATTTCCTTGAGCAAAGACAAGCTGCTGCGTTTTACCTACCGGCCCGGCGCGGAGGTGCGCAGCCGTGACAGCGCCTCGACGCTGCGGGTGACGGACGACGGCCTGCTGGACGTGCCGCACGCCGTGCCCAAGCCGCCGGGCGTGCGGCGGGTTGTGGTGCTGGGCGACTCGGTGCCGAACGAAGGCTCGCTGGCTTTTGCCAAGCGTTTTCCGCACTTGCTGGAAGGGATGCTGCAAGCCGCGGCGCCGCCGGGGGCGACGGTCGAGGTCGTGAACGTGTCCTGCGAGGGCTACAACACGATCCAGGAAGAGCGGCTGCTGGAGAAAGTCGGCCTGCGCTACCAGCCGGACCTGATTGTCTGGACGTACGTGCTCAACGATCCGTACCTGCAAAATGGCGGCTATCGTCGCATGGGCAATAGCTTTTTCGTGTTCCAGTTCGCGCCGCTGCTGCTGCTCGCCACCGGCGGCTCGTTCTGCGACGGCTTTGCCTACCTGCACGCCGACTACGCGTTCGACCTCGTCGTCCGCAACAGCCTGGAGCGCGGCCGGCTGATCGCCACGCGCGAGCACGTGCCGGTGCTGTTCGCGACGCTGCCGATCGTCGAGGACTTCGCCAATCCGGTCTGCATGTCCCTGTACGACAAGGCGATTGCCGCCGCCAAGGACCAGGGCTTTGCCACAACGCGCGTCGTCGACGCGTTTGCCGGTGAGGACTTTCACGCCTACCTCAAGCCCGGTGAGCGGTTTGACGTGACGCACCCCAACGCCGCTGGCCACCAGCGCATCGCCGCGCACCTCGCCAAGGCCGCCGCGCCGCTGCTGTGGCCCAAGCCGTAGCCGCTACGCCGCCGCCGGCTGCCGCCGCACGAGCCACGCGAACCGCAGCGCGAGCGACAGCGCCACCACGCCCAGCGCCAGCGACAGGCCCCACCACAGCCAGGCCGGGTCGTCGTGCTGCAGGAACACGCGCCAGTAGCCCAGCGGCAGACCCAGCAGGCTGAAGCCCAGCAGGTTGAAAAGCACCGGCACGCGGGTGTCATCCAGGCCGCGCAACACGCCAAAGCCGATGGCCTGCCCGCCATCGGCCAGCTGGAACGCGGCGGCGATCGCCAGGAAATGGCATGTGACGACGAGCACTTGCGGATCGGCGTGCGGCAGATATAGATGTGCCATCGGCTCGCGCAGCAGCATCATCAGGCCGCCGGACAGCACGGAATAGGCCACGCCCAGCCGCAGCGCCGTCCACCCGGCGCGGCGAATCCCCGGAACGTCGCGCCGCCCCACTGCGTAGCCGACGCGCATCGCCGCGGCCGTCGACAGCGCGAACGGCACCTGGAAAGCCAGCGCCGCGAGGTTTAGCGCCACTTCATGCGCCGCCAGCGTCGCCGCGCCGATGAGCCCCATCCAGAACGTGACCAGGGCGAAACCCGAAGCCTCCAGCGCGTACTGCAGCGCCAGCGGCAGGCCGGACCGCAGCACCGTGCGCAGCAGCGGCCACTCCGGCCGGGCGAACGCCGAGCGGAACGGCGCCAGCGCCGGGCTGAAGCGAATCCCCGCCACCAGCAGCCCGACCATCAGCACGCGACCGAGCACCGACGCCACCGCGATGCCCTGCAGCCCCAGCCGCGGTACGCCCCAGCCGCCCAGGCCCAGCCACAGGCACAGCGCGGCGTGGACAACGTTGGCGACGACCGCGGCGCGCATGACGATCGCCGGCTGGCCGATTGCCGATAGGAACGAGCGCGACGCCGCGAACCACATCGCCGGCAGGATGCCGACTGCGGACCAGTTCAGGTAGACCTCGACCTGGTCCATCAGCTGCGGATCCTGGCCCATCCAGCGCAGCGCGCGACCGGACAGCACGATCAGCGCCATCAGCGGCAGCGCACCCAGCGTCGCCGTCCACAGCCCCTGGTAGAACAGCCGCCCCGCGCGCTGCGGCTCGCCCGCGCCCACCGCGCGCGCGACGTGCGGATCCAGCCCGGCCATCAGCCCGAAGGCCATGATCAGCACCATTGAAAACGCTGTCGCGCCAAGGCCTTGCGCTGCGAGCTGACGCACGCCCAGTTGCCCGGCGACCATCGTGCCGACGACGCCCATCGCCATCTGCGCCAGCTGCGCGACGACGAGCGGCGCCGCGAGCACCAGCAGGCTGCGGACTTCCTGGCGCTGCGGCGTCATCTAGCGCCTGAGGAACGTCGGCACCGGCGCGTGCCGCTCCGTCGCGCCCTTCTTGCGCAAATTCAGCGTCAATCCCGCGGGGTTATACACCAGCAGGTTGTGCGTCGTCGGCGTGGTGATCAGGAACTGCGCGCGGGTCACTGTCAAAAACCGCGCGACCTCGTCGATGCGCTCGACCGAGAGGTGGGCGAACGGCTCGTCGAGGATGAAAAAGCCCGCCGCCGACTCGCCTTCTTGCATCGTCAGCGCCATCAGCAGGATCAGCGACGCCACAACCGACTGGCCGCCCGACAGCTTCGGGTCGTCCACCGCGACAGGCTTTTTGCCGTCAAAACCGATGCGCACTTCCAGACCCGCCTTGCCGATCAGGTCGTCGTTCTCGTCCTTCAGGAACTCCGCGCCGGGGATCTTGACCTGCACTTCCACGCGGCACAGCTCGCCCAGCCGCGTCACGTTGGTCCGGTAGCGGCGAATCGTCTCCTGCACCACGCGCTTGTACGCCTGCCGCGCCAGCCGCAGCTCATCGGCGCCCGCCGTCAGCTCGCGCCGCTGCGCCGCCAGCGCCCGTTCGTGGTCCTGCAGCTCGGACGCCGCGCGCTCCCACACCTGCAGCGCCCGCGAGTCGCGGTTGCCGTCAAAGCGCTGGACGCGTTCACGCAGCAAATTCAGCCGCTCGATGAGCGAAATCTCCGACTCCAGCAGCTCCAGCGCCGCTTCGGTCTGCATCTCCGGCCGCACTTGCAGCCGCAGCTCCTCGTACTCCACCTGCAGCCGCGCGTGCTTGCCGGTCACGGTGCCGACGGTCGTGCGCGCGCGATCGCGCTCCAACAGCGCCTCGCGGTTGCGGTATTCCAGCAGCGCCACCCGCTGCTGCTTGTCGAGCACCAGCGCGTTGTCCGCGTCCACCGCCGCCAGCATCGCCACGAGCCGCTCGGAGATCGCCCGGCGCTCCGTCGCCAATTTGCCAATCTTTTCGAGCAAGACCGCCGGATCGCCGATCTTCAGCAGCAGCCGGTCCGTCACCCGCGCCTGCACGAGCTGCTCGTCGATCGCCGCAATGCGCCGCGACGTCGGGGCGATCGATGCCTCCAGGCTCTCGCGCAGCTGCCGCAGCTTGCCAAGTTCCGATTCCACCTGTGCTTTGCGGTGGCCACCGGCCGAGATGCCACAGTACAAATCGCTGGTGCCGACGAAGATGCCGCCGCGCGTGTCCTGGCGATAGCCGTCCGGCGTGATGCTTGTCTGCCGCCCAAGCTTGTGACCTTCCTCCACGGAATTCACAAGTTGCACGCTCGCCAGCATCTGCACGATGTATTCCGGCAGCCGCGCGTCCGTCAGCGTCACAACCGACAGCGCCGAACCCGCGCGCACCGCGTGGCGCTTGGCCGGCTCCCACGCCGCGATATAATTGCGGTATTTCAGCCGCTGGCCGACCTTGCGCGCCGTCAGCTCATGCTGGCTGTCCACCAGCACCGTAAACCGCGCCGAGCCGAGGATCGACTCCACCGCAACCTGCCAGTGCGCGTCCTGGATCTCCAGGCAATCCGCCACAAGCGTGCCCTGGATGCCGTCGCGGCTCAGCTCGCGCAGCACCTGCTGGCTGTTCTCCGGCGGATTGCGCCGCGACTGGCCGGTATCCAGCGTCGACAACTCCGCGCGCAGCCGGCTGATTTGCTCGATCGCCTCGCCCAGCTGCCGGCGCGTCCCCGCCTCCGCCGTCACGTGCTTCTCGCGCTCCGCCTTGAGCGCCTCGACCGCCACAAGGTCCGCCTGCCCCGCCGGTCCCAGCTCCGCCAGCTCCAACTCGTAGCGCTTGAGGTCGCGGTGCTCGCCGTCCAGCCGCTCCTTTTCCTTCATCAGCGTCTGGTAATCGGCGCGCGTCTTGTCGATGCGCTTTTTGATCGCCTCCGAGTCCGCCTGCAGCGTCTCCGCCTCGCCGGTAAAGCCGTGCAGCGTGCCTTCCGCCGCCTTGAACAGCGCCTCGGCGCGCTCCAGCTCGCGCGCCAGGTCCGCCAGCTCGCGGATCACCGCCTTCAAGCGCGCCGCCGGCAGCCGCACGTCGCGCAGCTCCTTTTCCTGTTCCACAAGCGACTGGTACTCGCGGTACTGGTCGGCGTCCCGGCGCAGCACGTCCACGTGCAAAGCCATGGTTTTCAGGCGGTTGTCGAACTGCTCCAGCTCGCGCTCGCCGGCCAGGTACGTGCCGCGGGCGTCGGAATAGCGGTCCAGCACCTGCTTGTCGCCCTGCAATTCCAGCACGTATTCAAGCAGTTGCTCTGGCGTGCGCTGCGCCAGCTTGTGCGTCTCGCCCTGCTCCAGCGCCAGGATCTTCAGCAGCGTCCGCGGCGTGCCGGCTTCCTCCAGCGCCCGCGAGTATTCCTCCGGTCCCATGCCGTGCGGCGCCGCGCGCAGCTGCTCAATCGACGCATCGCCCGACAGGATGTGGTACCGCCGCTGCCACTGCCCAGCCTTGCGCTCCAGAATGCACGCCAGCGTCACGTCCTCGTCGTACAAGCCGCGGCTTGAAAACGGCCGCCGCCCCGTTCCGCGCTTCAGCGGATTGCTGACCACAGCCTTGACGATCGCCACGCCCGTATCATCGCGCAAATACTGGGGCATTTTGCGCGCGGTCGACAACTTGCGGGCGTTGAGCAGCACGCGCAGCGCGTCCAGCAGCGTCGTCTTGCCTGAGCCATTCGGCCCGGCGATCAGCACGACCTGTTCGTCCACCGGCAGGCGAATGTGCCCCCAGAAGTCCCAGTTCATCAATTCGAGCCATTTGAACGTGAACATCGCGGCTCAATCCTCGTCGTCGCCCAGGTCGTCGTCGCCGTCGCTGTCCAGCGGCTCCGGCATGTCCACGCCGCCGCGCTCCAGCACGTCCCACAGCACGGAATCCCGCAGCTTTTGCGCCATTTGCACGCCGTCCACCAGCAGATCCAGCACCGGCCCTTCGGACAGGTTGCCGCGGCGATCCTCGCGGATGAAGCCGGAAGTCTTGAGCTGGCCGAGGTAGCGGGCGAACGCCGTTTTGCCAAATTTCCGGCCAAATTCCGCGTACAGCGCGTCGCGCGGCAGGGAAATCGGGCCGTTCTCAGCCGGTAGCGCCTCGCCGGGCGCCTCCGGGTTTTGCCGCTTCAGCGCCGCTTCGGTCGAGGCGATGCGCTTGGGCAGCACGAGCTTGGCCCACAGGATCACAAGCAGCGCCACGGCGCCGCGCGGCACCCGGGCGTTCGTCGCCCAGTCCAGGCGGATGTCAGCTTCGATGTCGCGGCGCAGGCGCACGGCAAAGTAGTCGGAAGTAAAGGACTCCACGAGCTCCAGACCCACGCCGTCCAGCCGCCGGCTGACCATCGCCCGCAGCTCATCGTCCAGCAGCAGATCGCGGCACTGGCGCTTGGCGACCCAGCGGTCAATCAGCAGCTGGCCGCAGATCTCCCGCGCGCGTTCCTCGCGCTCGGCGTCGTGCTTGTCCACCGGGCTCGCCGGGCTTGTGTCCAGTTCCATCGTCATTCCGGGTCGCAGCCGCTTGGGCGGGGCGCGGTGAATAGCACAATGGACCGCCAGATCACAGGCCGTCCAGCGCGCATGGGGTCATTTCGCGCGGTTCAGCTCGGCCAGACCGTGAGCAGCGCCTCGACCTCGCCGAGCGCCGCGCGCAACTCCGCGTCCAGCATCGACTCCGCGCCAGCCAGCTGCCGCCGCAGCGCCGCCTCGCTCGCCTCCGCCGCCGTCAGCCGCGCTTGCAGCGATCGCAGCTCGCGGCCGAGGTGGTCAACTTCGGCACGCAGCGCGATTTCCGCAGCATCATCATGCGGTTGCGCAACTTTTGTCTCGACATACACGACCTCCGGCGGCTTGACCGGCGCCGCTTCGTGGCTCAGCGCTTTCTTGGCGCCGGCGATCGTGAAGCCCTCGTCGTACAGCAGCGCGCGGATCCGCGCCAGCCGCGCCAGCGCCGGCCGACCGAACAGCAGCCGCCCGGTGCTCGACCGCTCGGGCCGCACTTGCGGGAATTGCTGCTGCCAAAAGCGCACGACGTGCGGCTCGACGCCCAGCAGGTCCGCGACCTCACCAATGCGAAAGAAATGCTTATCCGGGGCCTTACGGCCGGCGGGCAGAACAATCGGCAATTCCTGAGCCATGCGAACCTCCGGGCGCGAGCGTAGCCCGAATTCGCCGCGCCGCACAACCGCGTGGCAGACGGCAAAAAGACGTCAGGCCAGCCGACTCACGGGGAGGCGGCTGGCCTGGCGACGAACGATCCGCGGAACTTACTTGTTCAGCGTGGTCTTCAGGACCTGCGACGGCTTGAACGTCAGGACCTTGCGCGCCGAGATCTCGATCGGCTTCTTGGTCTGCGGGTTACGGCCCATGCGGGCCTTCTTCTCGCGGACAACGAAGTTGCCGAAACCCGAGATCTTCACTTTCTCGGACTTCGCCAGCGTGTCCTTGAGGGTCTCGAACACGATCTCGACCAGCTCGGCCGCTTCGCGCTTGGAGTAGCCGCCCAGTTTGTCGTACACGGTCTCGATGATGTCTGCCTTGGTCATGGCTCAAATCCTCAGTAGCTGCAGGTTGATCCGGCAGGCGGTCCACTACCGCCGGACGGGTTTGGTCCGGTGCCGCTCGCGCGCCAACGCGCTTTCACGTTGACGCCGGGACTGCAGCGGGCCGATCGCATGGTTAGGGGCGATCAAGATACACGACGGCAACGCACGCACTTGCGCGCGCCGCCATCAGAGAACTGGAAACAGTCTTACCTGTTGCACTCGTACCTGATGAACACGTTCTGTACCCACACTTTCACTCACCCGGCTGCCGTCCTTGCGGACAGCGCCCCCCACACAGGCAGGCCTGACTCTGAGCCAGGTCCGCAGACGTGGTGCGATCAAGCCGTGGCGCCGAGCGCCCGAACACGCTCGAACACGGCCTTGAAAGCATCCATATCGTTCAATGCGAGCTCAGCCAGCGCCTTGCGATCGATGCCGACGCCCGACTTGTTCAGCCAGCCAGCGAACACCGAGTAGCGCGTGCCAAGCTGCCGGACCGCCGCGTTGATGCGAACAATCCACAGCGCGCGGTATTCGCGCTTCTTGCGCTTGCGCTCCTTGAAAGCCAGCTTCAGGCCGCGGTAGACCTGCTCGCGGGCGGTACGGAACAAACGCGAACGCGCTCCCCGCATACCCTTGGCCATTTTCAAGACTTTGTTGTGACGACGGCGGCCTTTAAAGCCTCTTTTGACGCGTGGCATCTCACACTCTCCTGACGAACGGGCCAGACCGGCGTGGTCTGGCCTGACTTGCGGCTGCCCAATCTGGACGATTCGGTGCGCAGTCTTTGAGCATCGTAGCCCAAGTGACGCGCGGTGTCAGCCATTTTCTCATGGGCTTTGCGATTTTTCGCAGTGTTCATGCACGATTCGCACACGACCACTGTGGCGGCGCAAAGCCGTGGCTAACTAGCCGTACGGAATCTGCCGGTGGATCGACCGCTCCAGACCAGCCGGAACGACGCCCGGCGCGCGCAGCTGACGCTTGCGCTTGGTGGTGCGATTCGACAGCAAGTGCCGCTTGTTGGCCTTGCCGCACTTGATGCGGCCGTTACCGACGATGCGAAAGCGCTTGGCTGCGCAGCGGCGGGTCTTGATCTTGGGCATTGCCGTCTCCATTCGCGGGCGACGACCGTCTCCGGTCGTGTGTTCCAGACGCGCCAGTTGTCCGCAAACCGGCGCGCGCTCAGGTCCTGGGAACCAGATTAGCCGTTTCCGCCTGACGACGGACCGCGGTCAGATGGGCTCGGCACGCGCGTTTGCGAGCCGCGCGTCTGAACCGCCGGTTGGTGGGGCTGATGCGACGGCTGGGCCGGGGCAGCAGGCTGCGCCGCGACGGGCGCCGGTGCTGGCGTCGTCTGCTCTTGCGCAGGCTTGGCCGGACCGCCGGACCGCTTCGGGTTCAGCATCATCGACATGTTGCGGCCTTCGACCTTGGGCGTCACGTCGAGCGCGGAGCAATCCGCAAGCAGAACAGAGACTTCCATCAGCCGCTCGCGCTGCGTGTTGGCATACGCCATCTCACGACCGCGGAACATGACCGTGACCTTGACGCGGTTGCCTTCCGACAGGAAGCGCCGCGCCTGGTTCATCTTGGTCTCGTAGTCGTGATGGTCGGTCTTGGGCCGGAGCTTGACCTCCTTCACTTCCACGTGCGTCGCGGAGCGCTTGGCATCCGCGGTGCGTTTCTTCTGCAAGTACTTGAACTTGCCGTAGTCCATCAAGCGGCAAACCGGCGGACGCGCAGCCGCAGCCACTTCCACCAGATCCACGCCCAGGTCCGTCGCCATGCGCATGGCTTCGTCGATGCCGACGATGCCCAGCTGATCGCCTTCCACGCCCACAAGCCGCACTTCCGGCACGCGAATGCGGTGATTCACCCGCGGTTCGCGGTTGCGCGCGTCCTGATCACCGCCACGGCCAGCCGGCCCGCCCGGACCTGCCGGACCGCGGGACGGATCGCCGCTCGGAGCTCCAGCAGGAGCGCCGCGCGAGGGATCTGGGGCCGAGCTGTACGGACCTGCCATGTGAACCTTTGGCAGCGCTTGCCTTCCGGTGCTGACCTGCCATTGGCGAGGCCAGCGGGGGAGGCAGTTCGCTGAATCGAACCGACTGATGAACCAATCCTGCCGACTTTCGCGCGGTTGCGCTGCAGTCGGCTCTTCCCCGGTAGGCACGAGCGGATTTGAACCGCTGACCCCCACGATGTCAACGTGGTGCTCTAACCAGCTGAGCTACGCGCCTGTCGCCGACGGGTTACCCGCCGGTTGGGGAGGCGAAGTCTAGGGCTTCGGCTCCATGCTGTCAACGACTTCTCCACGCGGGTGTGAACAGATTTGTCGCGACCGGGCCCGCACGCCCGTCGCCTACTGCCGGGCAACGCGCTCCGGCGGAAATTTCTTGGCCGCGGCGTCGATGTGCGCCACGAGCATGTCGGTCGTAATCGCCTCCGGCAGCAAATCATGCGTACCATCAGGCAGATACAGCACATAAATCGGAATGCCGGTGCGGCCGAGCGCGTTGGCTTCGTCCCACAGCGCGTCGTCGTTGTTCGTCAGGTCCGCCTTCATCGGCAGAATTCCCGAGGTCCGCAGGCGATCGCGCACCGGCTGCGTGTCGACGAACAGCTTGTCATTGGTCTTGCAGTTCGCACACCATTCCGCCGTGAAATCAGCCAGTACCGGCCGACCACGCTTGGTCTCCACGCCGATCAGCTTCAGATCGAACGGCGTCCAGGCGATGTGCTCGGCGCTGGCCGCCGGCTTGCCGCTTTGCGCGGTGGTCGGCGCCGCCGTCTCGCGCTTGTTCGCCTCCAGCGACAGCGTCTGCGTGCCAGCGCCAAGGACCACACCGAGCGCGATCAACCGCACCGCGAAGCGCTGCGCGTTGCCGTAGATCACGCCGCCAAAATGGTGCGTGCCCCACAGCGCGATCGCCAAGACCAGCAGGAACACGAGGAAATCGCGAGACGACGCCTGGGTGACCTGCGCCTGCAGCGTGCCAAACAGCCAGATCGCCGCCGCCAGCAGCGTAAAGCCCATCAGCGATTTGAAGGTCTCCATCCACGGCCCCGGCCGCGGCAGCGCTTTGGCGAGGCTGGGGATGAAGCTGACCAGCAGGAACGGGCTGGCGAGGCCCAAGCCGATCGCCAGGAACATCGCCAGCGTCTGCCACCAGATCGCGCCGGCGCCGAGGGCAAACGCCGCCGCGGTGCCGAGGAACGGCGCGGAGCACGGCGTGGACATGACGGCGGCGAAAATCCCGTTGAAATACGAGGCGGTATAGCCCTGATGGTGGTGACCATGCACCGAGACGTTGAACTCGAAGACGCCCAGCGCGTTCAGCCCGAAGGCGAAGATCAGCGCGATCATCGTCGCGACGAACGGCGGATGCTGGAACTGCATGCCCCAGCCCACGCGCTCGCCCGACGCGCGCAGCACGATGATCGCCACCGCCAGCACCAAAAACGCCGTCAGGATGCCCGCGGCATACGCCACGCCGTGGAGTTTGCGCGCGCGCGCATCGCTGGAGCCGTGCTCGAGCACGTGGAACAGCTTCATCGTCAGCACCGGCAGCACGCACGGCATCACGTTGAGGATGAGCCCACCCAGCAGGCCGATTCCGATGTATTCAAGAAGACTGGACATTTCCCTGCTGCATGCTGCTGGCGCCGACGGCGGCCACGTTGCGGGCGCGCCTCCGCAGTAGGCGCGTGTTGCAGAGTGTACCGACACCGCGGCCGGCAGCAACACCCCGTGCGGCGCAACACGTCGCGCGAGCGCCGCATTCCCGCGCCCGCCGCGGCGGTGTATGCTGCGCGGCGTCGGAGGTGGCAAGTGGCAGACGAGGGCAAGCTGCGGCGCAAGAAAAAGCGAGGACGTGGGCCGCGTTCGGCGTTGCGCGACGAGATCTTCAACTTGCCGAACATGCTGACGATGGGCCGCGTCGCCGTCATCCCGCTTGTCGTGTGGTGCATGGCGCAGAGCGACGATCTACTTTCGGGTCCGGCGCTGGCCCGGCGCATGGCGTTTTGGGCAACTGCGCTTTTTGCCGCAGCTTCTGTCACGGATTTCCTCGACGGCTGGCTGGCGCGCAACCTGGACATGCAGTCGTCGTTCGGCCGTTTTCTCGATCCGCTGGCGGACAAGCTGCTGGTCATGGCGTGCCTGATCGAGCTCGTCGCGCTGGATCGCACGCCGGATTGGCTGGTTGTGCTGCTGCTGTCGCGAGAAGTGGCGATTACCGGCCTGCGGGCGCTGGCCGCGGAGGAAGGCTTCGTGCTGCCGTCCGACCGCTTTGGCAAGTGGAAGACTGCGCTGCAAATGTGCGGCTTGATTGGTCTTTTGGTGCATTTCCCCGCGGCGACGGACTTCGTGCTGTTCGCCGGCGCCGTCGACTACCACCGCGTCGGCATGGTGCTGCTGCTGATCAGCATGGTGTTTTCCCTCATCAGCGCCGTGAGTTACATGGCCTCGTTCCTGCGCACGACGTTCCGCGTCCACGCCCAGAAAGCCCGCACGGCGGTCTGACGCCGCCGGGTTTGCGGAACTTTACGCGTTTTCGCTGGACGCGCGGCCGCCGGTTGCTATCTTGTCCAAGCTGGCAGAAGTGACTGCCGCGACAGGAAAGCTGCGTGCGTAACCGGCGGTTTCTCAAGATTTTCGGCGAGTTGATGTGGATTGCCAGCGCTTTGACGTTGACGACCTGCGCGGCTGCGTTGCCGCAGGTCGAAGGCACTGCGCTGCCGGCGGAGGCGTCGACGACGACCGACGCGACGCCGGGCAAGTGGCTGTCACTGGGCGAGCTGGCGCCGCGGCAATCCCGCGAGTGGCCGACGGAAGCCAATGATTTGGAAGGCGAATACCGCGTCACCGAGTCAAGTCACCGCGAAGATCGCAAGGCGCTCGATGAGGGTTTGCATCCGCTTGTGATGCCGCTGGGCGAGCAGCCATATCCGCGGCTGGCGAGCCACGCCAAGGGTTCGATCTCGGTCGGCACCGTGACGGGCGGATTTTTGGTGCAAGCAGCTGAAATTCCCGTGGAAGGCACGCACCACCGCGTACTGACGAAGGTCGCCGATCGCCAGACCCGCTTTACCACTGACGAAATGCGCGATCTGCTGATGTGCGCTGCGAAATCGGTCGATTCGCAGGTGCGTGGCCAGAAGCTGGGCATCGGCAACCTGTCGCGCCAGGGTGGCGGTCCGCTGCCGTGGTCGGTCTCGCACCACAACGGCCGTGACGGCGATCTGGCCTTTTACGCGCGCACGCCCACGGGCGCGGTCGCGGTGCCCGAGCACCTGTACCACTTTGGCCGCGATCTGCAGGCGGCGGACGCGCCGTCGCCGATGCACTTTGACTCGGCGGCGAACTGGTATCTGGTCAAGGCGCTGCTGACGTGTCCCAACCGCCCGGATATCCAGCACTTGTTCGTGGCGTCGTGGCTGCGCGAGTCGATCCTGCGCTACGCCAAGGAGAAAAAAGAGCCCAAGGAGCTGATCGCCCAGGCGGCGAATGTGTTGGCGCAGCCGCATGGCGCGCTGCCGCACGACGACCACCTGCACATCCGCATCGGCTGCACCGCGGATGACATGACCGAAGGCTGCCTGGACGCCTCGCGCGCGCCGGTGGACGCTGTCGGGCGTGCTCCGGGCGTGGTGGCGCGGCTGGCGGCGATTCGCCAGGCGCTGCGGTCGGCGCGGGCGGAAGTGCGCGCCGGTGCGGTGCGGCTGCTGACGTTGTACCGCGACGAGCCGTCGATTGCCGGCATCGAGCGGGCGCTGGGGGACGTGGACGCCGATGTGCGCAAAGCCGCCGCCGAGGCGCTGGCGCAGTGGCGGCCGACGGGCGCTGTCGCGGCGCTGAACCGCGGGCTGGACGGCGAGGTCGACGCGGCGGTGGCGCTGGCCGAGCTGCGGGCGCTCGTGACGCTGGACGCGCTGCCGGAAGTCATGGCCCGGCTGCAGGATTTCCGCGTGCTGGAGAGCGAGCGCTTTGACGCGCCGACGGTCGTCGTGCGCAAGTCGGCGGCGGAGTTGCTGGCGGATTCTGGCTCGTTCGTCGTGGCGCGCGCGGTGCTGCCGCTGTTGACCGACGATCGCATGGACGTCCGTGATACTGCGCGGGAATCGCTCGGCCGCATCGCCAATCGCACGACCGCCGATCTGCTGTCCGAGCCTGGGCTGCTGGCCGGCATGGGCATCGAGTCGATGGCGGACATGGCCGCGGATAACATCGGCCGCGATCTGGAACGCGTTGTGTGGTCGCACTTTTTGGAGCAGCTGCCCGATGACTCGACCCGCGACGCGATCGCGCTCGCCGGCATGGCGCGGCGCGGCATCAAGGTCACCGGCTTGGACCGCGGCGCGCTGCCGGATCTGGTGCGGGCGCTGTTGCTGCCGGCGCCGTATCGCGACAACGCCTCGCGCTGGATTGAGCGGATTGCCCAGCAAAAACCCGTGATTGGCCGCGGTGCGCGGGCGAATCCGGCGCAGTTCTGGCCGTCGTGGCTCGTCGCCAAGCATCTTGTGTCGCCGACGGCGGTGGCGGGCGTGGCGCCGGCGGGCGGATCGGGCATCTCAGCTGACAACGACTGACGCGGAAGCCATGGATAGAACAGACGATTTTTCGGCGCTCTACGGCGACCATCTGGCGCGGTTGGCCGCCGGCTACGGCGCGGCGCTGGCGGCGACGGGCTGGGATGCGGTTGTCGTGCACTCCGGCACGGCGCTCAAGCGTTCGCAGTTTGACGACCAGTTTTGGCCGCTGCGGCCGGTCCCGCACTTCCAGCACTGGCTGCCGCTGGCGGAGCCGGATTGCGCGCTCGTCGTGGTGCCGGGGCGCCGGCCGGTGCTGCACCGGCTGATCGCCGCGAGCTATTGGGAGGCGCCTCCGCCGCTGGACGCGCCGCACGTGTGGCCGCATTTTGACGCGCACGGCCTGCATGACGCCAGCCGGCTGGGCGACGTCCTGCCGCCGGGGCGGCTTGCGTTCATCGGCGAAGATCGCGCGCGCGCCGCGTCCTGGCAGCTGCCGGAGGCGGCCATCAACCCGCCGGAGCTGCTGCGGCAGCTGGACGCGCTGCGGGTGCACAAAACGCCTTATGAAATCGCGTGTTTGGCTGAAGCCAACCGCCGTGCCGCGCCGGGCCACGCCGCGCTGCGCGACGCGTTCTTGAGCGGCGATGCAAGCGAGCTCGAGCTGCACCTCGCGTACCTGCGGGCGACCGGCCAGGACGACCCGGAGACGCCGTACAAGAACATCGTCGCGCTCGGGCACAATGCCGCGACTTTGCACCACATTGCCTACGGCCGCGGCGCGACGGCCGCCGGTTCGCTGCTTGTCGATGCCGGCGCGACGCATCTGGGCTACGCCTCGGACATCACGCGGACGTGGGTGCGCGGTACGGGCGCGGCGGCGGACGCGTTCCGCCAGCTTGTCGCCGGCGTGGAGGCGCTGCAGCTGGAGCTGTGCACCAGCGTCCAAGTTGGCATGGCGTATGAGGCTCTGCACGATCACAGCCACGAATTGCTGACGACGCTGCTGCGTGCGCTGGGGCTTGTGCGCTGCAGCCAGGACGAGGCGCTGCGCCACGGCTTGAGCCGCGCTTTCCTGCCGCATGGCCTCGGCCATTCGCTGGGGCTGCAGTGCCACGACGTCGGCTGTGCGTTGGTGCCGCCGCGCAAGGACAACCCGTGGCTGCGCAACACGGCGCAGATCGCGGCGCAGCAGGTGTTTACCATCGAGCCGGGCGCGTATTTCATCCCGGCGCTGCTGGAGCCGCTGCGCCAAGGGCCGCAAGCGGCGCTGCTGGACTGGGCGCTTGTGGACGCGCTGCGGCCTTTCGGCGGCGTGCGCATCGAGGACGACTTGCAAGTTTTGCCCGCCGGCGTGCGCAACCTGACCCGGGAAGTGCTTGCGCCCTGAGGCATTTGGCGGTAGCTCTGCCGCAAGAGGCGACGATGGCGCAGGACCTGCAGGAAAAGCCGCAACAGCAACCGAATCTGGGACCAGCGCCGGCGCAAAAGCCGCGCGTTGATGCGAACGAACCGCAGCAGGATGGAACCCGGCCGTCGGACAGCGGCGTGGATGCGGGTCTGCCGACGGTCGTTGTCGGCGCTGGCCAGACGCTGTGGGACATCGCGGTGGCGCAGTACGGCGACGGCCAAGCGTGGACGCAGCTGTGGAACGCCAACCGCGCGCGCGTGCCCAACGCCCACGCGCTGCGCGTCGGGACCGTGCTCGTTGTGCCGCCGCTGCAAGGCAAGCCGCCGCAGGCGCCGCCACCGCCGCCGACCGAGCCGCAGGCCGCGCCGCCCACCAATGCCAAGACGCACACGGTGCAGCCCGGTGAGACGCTGGGCGCCATCGCCCAGGCGGAGCTGGGTAACAGCGCGCGCTGGAAGGAGATTTGGGACCTGAACCGCGCCGCAGTGCCCAATCCGAACGCGCTGCACGTTGGCCAGGTGCTGACGCTGCCGAACCCGCAGGCCACGCCGCCGAAGGCGCCGGACGCGACGCCGCAGCCCAACGCGGCGGCAGAGCCGCCCAAGCCGGCGCCGGGCCAGCCAGCAAACGCGCCGCAGCC